>NZ_JAWMPX010000113.1:0-216 GCF_033101155.1 Tropicimonas sp. TH_r6 | reverse complement strand
TCCGAAGAACCCGTCGAGGCATTCGACACCGCGTCCGAAGACCCCATCGAGACCTTCGTCGCCACGACCGAAGAACCCGTCGAGACCTTCGACACCACGTCCGAAGAACCCATCGAGACCTTCGTCGCCACGACCGAAGACCCCGTCGAGGCATTCGACACCGCGTCCGAAGACCCCATCGAGACCTTCGTCGCCACGACCGAAGAACCCGTCGAG
>NZ_JAWMPX010000112.1:0-222 GCF_033101155.1 Tropicimonas sp. TH_r6 | reverse complement strand
TTTCAACTGATCCTCGCGATCAGATCTGATCCTGGCATTGGCCGCGTTCGAAAGAGCGCGGCCTTCGCCTTTTTCGCTCATGCGGCGCGCGATTCCAATCTCCCGAGAGATTGCCGATCGAGACAATGCCAAAAAATCCAATTCTCTGCGATTTCATTGCCGCATCCAAAACTCGTACGACCATTGCCGCAATGCTGCCCGGTTTCGGGGGCCATATATTCC
>NZ_JAWMPX010000111.1:0-234 GCF_033101155.1 Tropicimonas sp. TH_r6 | reverse complement strand
CCATCGAGGATGTCGTTCCCCGCCTCGCCATACAGCATGTCATCGCCCGCGCCGCCGTCGAGCGTGTCGTCGCCGGCCCCGCCAAGGAGGCTGTCATCGCCGTCGTTCCCGGCCACGGTGTCATCGCCGCCAAGCGCGCTGAACCTGTCGGCCCCGGCGGATCCGCTGATGCTCTGGGCGGTGTCATCCGCGTCCCAGTGAATCCGCCCGTTGATTTGCTCCGTCGTGGTGAGA
>NZ_JAWMPX010000110.1:0-234 GCF_033101155.1 Tropicimonas sp. TH_r6 | reverse complement strand
AGATCCGGACAGCCCTGAAACCGAGACACACTTTCTGGAGACCACCATGAAACTTTTCAACCTGATCAAATCCTTCCGCAACGATGAAGACGGCGCCGTGACCGTTGACTGGGTCGTGCTGACCGCCGCCATCGTTGGCCTGGGCATCGCCGTGCTCGCCGCCGTGTCCGGTGGTGTCGAGGATCTGTCGACCGACATCTCCAACCAGCTGATGAGCCAGAACATCACCACCAC
>NZ_JAWMPX010000109.1:0-255 GCF_033101155.1 Tropicimonas sp. TH_r6 | reverse complement strand
CTCTTTCTGTAGCCGCTTCAGTTCTTTGAGTTGTTCCGTGCCCATTCCACCGTACTTCTTCTTCCAACGATAATACGTCTGCTCAGTCACGCTGATCTGTCTGATCGCGTCAATCCGGGGCATCCCTTGCCCCATCAGAACCTCAACCTGCCGTAACTTCACGACAATCTCTTCAGGCTTGGGTCTCTTGGTCGCCATCTATGGTCCTCCGCTTTCCTAATCATAGGGGCGGACCACTTCATTGGGGGAGGCTCA
>NZ_JAWMPX010000108.1:0-299 GCF_033101155.1 Tropicimonas sp. TH_r6 | reverse complement strand
ATTGGGTGGCCCGGTTTGAAAGTTAGTGCATGACCGGCCTCTGGTCTATCGGGATGACGCTTTCGGGCGCCGGTGGTCGGTATCCCAGGGCGCTGTGAGGCCGGACGGTGTTGTAGTGCTTCCTCCATTCTTCGATCAGGATCTGCGCTTCCTTCAGAGAGTAGAAGATTTCGCCGTTGAGCAGCTCGTCGCGGAACCTTGCATTGAAGCTTTCGCAGTAGCCATTCTCCCAAGGTGATCCTGGTGTGATGTACGCCGTCTTGGCCCCGACAGCGGAGATCCAGTCCCGGACTTTTTGC
>NZ_JAWMPX010000107.1:0-302 GCF_033101155.1 Tropicimonas sp. TH_r6 | reverse complement strand
TGGACCTGTCGCGGAATTGTGCCGCTCCTTTGAGCACGTATCGTGTCGCAAAGTAGAACAGACATGGCATCACGACCGAGCCCGGAATTCCGCGCTGAAACGGTTCGGGTCGCCCTGACGAGCGGGCTTTCCCGCAAGCAGGTGGCCGCTGACTTTGGTGTTGGCTTTTCAACGCTGAGCCGGTGGATCCAGCAGGAACGCAAGGACCCCGAGAAGCCGACGGCGCAATCTGACCTTGAACGCGAGGTTGCAGAACTGCGCAGAGAAAACCGGCAGCTCCGGGAGGAGAGGGAAATCTTAAA
>NZ_JAWMPX010000106.1:0-309 GCF_033101155.1 Tropicimonas sp. TH_r6 | reverse complement strand
CTCGGAGACGCAAAGTTCGGAAGAATGGGGACTGAGACAGCCGTCGCCCACGGGGCGACGGCTGTAACGACCTACTTGTCTGTAATTCCAAAAATTTCCAGCTGCTTGGGCGCGTCATCACTAGGCATCTTGATGTAAAATTGCCCCTTCTGATCGGCGACCTTCAAAAAATACTCCAGCAGACGAAAGGCATCCTTGGTAGCTTCAGTGATGGAATCCGCTCCCATCTGTTCGACAACCCGGTCGATCCTAGCCTTGTTCTGCTGTGACAATACGATGCTCAACCTCGGCTTCTTCTCGTCAGTTCTA
>NZ_JAWMPX010000105.1:0-310 GCF_033101155.1 Tropicimonas sp. TH_r6 | reverse complement strand
CTGAGAGGCTATCCTATCTCGGGGGAGGGCGAACTTCCCCCATACCCTTGCTCGACGTCACCAGCCACGGCATGAAAGGCGCTCTACAGCCTCACCGAGAGGTCCGAATGAGAACGACCACGGGTATCTGTAGGGAGGCTGTAGGGGGCTGTAAGGGCTGGTCCAGCGCCGTAGACCAGATCGTAGACCAACTGGTGCCTCTTGACGGGGAATCACCAATGCAGATACCCCTTGTTTTGTTGAAGGGAGACACCAATCAGGTGCCTGCAACGGGAACAGAACTCGGGAACACTACAGCCCCCGGGCACCA
>NZ_JAWMPX010000104.1:0-371 GCF_033101155.1 Tropicimonas sp. TH_r6 | reverse complement strand
CTCTCAAGCGGGGGCAGGTCGGTTCCCTTAGATCTTTCAACAGAAGGCGGCCACGGAGGTCGCTACCGTCAGAAAGGTTGGAACCGATGACAAACACCCTCAAGAACACCGTATACGCCGCCCTTGCCGCTTCGCTCGCCCTCGCTGCCCCGATGGCCGCCAATGCCGGTGACATCGGTGAGAAGGCCCTCAAGGGCGCTGTGGCCGGCGCAGTTCTGACCGAAATCACCGGCGGCGACGCCAAGGACGGCCTGGCGCTTGGCGCAGCGGCTGGCGCGCTCGGCGGCAAGATCGCCGAAGACCGGGACCGCGAAGATCGCAAGGACGACCGCAACAAGGGCGGCAACAAGCACAAGCGCTGAGCCCGCAAC
>NZ_JAWMPX010000103.1:0-371 GCF_033101155.1 Tropicimonas sp. TH_r6 | reverse complement strand
GGCATGAGCAGTTGGGCACCCACGAAGTACAAGACCACGAACTGGTCGACTTACAATGATGCGTTGAGGCGGCGCGGGTCGCTGGCGATCTTGTTCGATCCTGCGATGATTTGGACGCCACCGCCGAGCGGCAAGCGCGGTCGGCAGCAGCAGTTCAGTGACGCGGCCATCCAAACCTGTCTGACATTCAAAGTGCTGTTCGGCATGCCCCCGCGGCAGAGTGAGCCAGTGAAGGCGCCACTGGTTCGAGCCCACTGGCGAACGGGTTTCGTACAGAGCCTGCTGAAGCTGGTCGGGTTGGATTGGACGGTGCCGGACTACAGTACATTGTGTCGCCGCCAACGGACGCTGAATGTGAACATTCCCTATCG
>NZ_JAWMPX010000102.1:0-378 GCF_033101155.1 Tropicimonas sp. TH_r6 | reverse complement strand
TCGGAGATGTCCCAGCTCTGGCTGTCGAAGGTGAGGGTCTCGATACGGGTGCTTGAGCTGTAGAAATGGTCGCTGAGGGTCACGGCGCTCAGGTGATTTCTGAGCCCGTCTGTCGCGTGGATGACGAGGTCGTAGCCCGAGGTCTCGAAATCCAGCGCCGACAGGCTGGAGACGAAACCGGTCAGGTCGAGCGTGTCGGTGCCGCCGCCTGCATCTTCATCCACGGTGGTGCTCTGGGCGCGATACTCCGTACCCGCCGCGCGCTCGATCACGTAGAGATCGTTGCCGGAGCCGCCATGGAGCACGTCCGTGCCGGTCTCGCCTGTCCGCAGCGTGTCGTTGTCCTCCTGCCCGTAGAGCGTGTCACTGCCGGAGCCG
>NZ_JAWMPX010000101.1:0-412 GCF_033101155.1 Tropicimonas sp. TH_r6 | reverse complement strand
GATCAGCCCCACTTGAGTGGTCCAAATTGAAAGTTAGTGCATGGTCGGCCTTAGGTCCATCGGGACGATGGCTTCCGGAGCCGGTGGTCGGTAGCCCAAGGCACTGTGTGGCCGTTTGGTGTTGTAGTGTTTTCTCCAGCTTTCGATGATGATTTGGGCTTCGCGCAGTGAGTAGAAGATTTCACCGTTCAGTAACTCATCCCGCATTCGCCCGTTGAAGCTTTCGCAGTATCCGTTCTCCCAAGGCGACCCTGGCTCAATGTAGGCGGTATTGGCTCCGACGGCTTTGATCCAGCCTCTGACGGCCTCAGCGATGAATTCCGGGCCGTTGTCCGAGCGAATGAAAGCAGGCACGCCGCGCAGAATGAACAGGTCTGTCAGCGCATCGATGACCTCGGTCGAGTTCAGCTTT
>NZ_JAWMPX010000100.1:0-416 GCF_033101155.1 Tropicimonas sp. TH_r6 | reverse complement strand
TGGACCTGTCGCGCTTTGATGCCGCTCCGATTTCTCCCTTATGCAGCCTGAGCCTCGAAGGCCAAGGGACTTTTCCAGCCGAGAGCTGAATGCTTGCGGCGCGGATTGTAGAAGCCGTTGATGTATTCAAAGATCGCCAGTTCGGCAGCCCGCCGTGTCGGCCATGATCGGCGCCAGATCAACTCGGCCTTGATCGTCTTGAAGAACGTCTCGACCGCCGCGTTGTCATAGCAACTGCCTTTTCCGCTCATCCATTGCCGGCAGGCGATTGCAAGCAATCGCCGAGAGGGAGACCTGGAAGCCATGCTGGCGCAGGATCTTCTGGTAGTCGTGAGAGCAGTATTGGCTTCCACGATCCGTGTGATGGATGCATCCCTCGGGCGGTCGCCTCAAGGCGATTGCCATGTTCAGCGCTT
>NZ_JAWMPX010000099.1:0-436 GCF_033101155.1 Tropicimonas sp. TH_r6 | reverse complement strand
GCCTTACAGACGACGTCATCGAACTGGCAAGGCAATATGGTCGCTACGGCTATCGCCCGGTGACGGCGCTGCTGAACCAGGCCGGGTGGCATGTGAACCACAAGCGTGTCGAGCGCATCTGGAAACGTGAGGGGCTGAAGGTTCCGCCGAAGCAACGAAAGAAAGGACGGCTGTGGCTGAACGATGGTTCCTGCATCCGGCTCCAACCGGAACGTCCGAACCATGTCTGGTCCTACGACTTCGTTCAGGATCGAACGCATGACGGACGGGCGTATCGAACGCTCAACATCCTGGATGAGTTCACCAGAGAGGCGCTGATGATCCGTGTGGATCGCAAACTCAACTCGACCGATGTGGTCGATGCTCTGACAGACCTCTTCATCCTGCGTGGGTCACCGGACTACATTCGGTCCGACAACGGCCCCGAGTTCATTGC
>NZ_JAWMPX010000098.1:0-436 GCF_033101155.1 Tropicimonas sp. TH_r6 | reverse complement strand
GCAATGAACTCGGGGCCGTTGTCGGACCGTATGTAGTCCGGCGGCCCGCGCAGGATGAACAGATCCGTCAGCGCGTCGACCACATCGGTTGAATTGAGCTTGCGATCCACACGGATCATCAGTGCCTCCCTGGTGAATTCATCCAGGATGTTAAGCGTCCGATACACCCGGCCCTCATGCGTGCGATCCTGAACGAAGTCGTAGGACCAGACATGGTTCGGACGTTCAGGCCGGAGCCGGATGCAGGACCCATCGTTCAGCCACAGCCGTCCTTTCTTTCGCTGCTTTGGTGGAACCTTCAGCCCCTCACGTTTCCAGATGCGCTCGACACGCTTGTGGTTCACATGCCACCCGGCCTGGTTCAGCAGCGCCGTCACCGGGCGATAGCCGTAGCGGCCATATTGCCTCGCCAGTTCGATGATATCGTCTGTAAGGA
>NZ_JAWMPX010000097.1:0-444 GCF_033101155.1 Tropicimonas sp. TH_r6 | reverse complement strand
CCCTCCACGAACCCTTGCACCTCGGGATGCTCTGACCACCGGTGAACGTCTATGGGGCGGGAGTACCATGGGTTATCGATGGGGGGCATGTAACAGGATCTCTCATCTATCCATCAACAAGGAAGGAAGAACTACACACGCTCCTCCTCCATAATCTCTTTCTTCTTCATTACTTATACCTATTCCCCTCCCTTACCACCCCCATGAAGAAGGAAGGTAAGAGACCTGGGAAACAGGGAGCAGGAAGTAGGTCCTCAGAGGGCACCAGAGAAGAGCCTCTTGGTTCTGGGTGGTTGCCCCCATCAGGCATCTGAAGACGCTCACCAGAGGTCCACCAGAGGGCCACCCTGGAGCGGGGCATTTACTGGGGCACTTCCCGTAAACCCGGTGCTCCCGGTGGTCTTCTCACCATGTCGCTGGAGTTACTGGCTGGGGTGGTAGGAT
>NZ_JAWMPX010000096.1:0-452 GCF_033101155.1 Tropicimonas sp. TH_r6 | reverse complement strand
GGATGTCAGCCCGCGTGGATATCGAGCCTGGCGCCGCCGTCCGCTCAGCAATAACCAGCGCAAAGACATGGTGGTCCTGGCTCACATCCGCGAGCAGTTTGCCCTGTCTCTGGGCAGCTACGGTCGCCCACGCATGACAGAGGAGTTGAAGGAGCTGGGCATTGATGTCGGCCATCGTCGTGTCGGCAGACTGATGCGCCAGAACGGTATTTCCGTGAAGAGGAGCAAGAAATTCAAGGCGACGACCGACAGCAACCACAGCTTCAACATCGCGCCGAACCTGCTGGATCGTGACTTCTCGGCGGATCGCCCCAACCAGAAATGGGCCGGGGACATCAGTTATGTGTGGACGCGTGAAGGTTGGCTCTATCTTGCGGTGATCATTGATCTGCACTCTCGGCGCGTCGTCGGCTGGGCTGTCAGCAACCGGATGAAACGCGACCTGGCGATCC
>NZ_JAWMPX010000095.1:0-483 GCF_033101155.1 Tropicimonas sp. TH_r6 | reverse complement strand
CGAGGACATCGTCTCGAAGCTGCGGCAGGTTGAAGTGTTGCAAGGGCAAGGAATGACCGTCGCGGATGCGGTGCGCCAGATTGGAGTGACGCAGCAGACCTACTACCGCTGGCGCAAGTTGTATGGCGGGATGGGACGCGTGCAGTTGAAGCGCCTGAAGGAGCTGGAGAAGGAGAACCAACGGCTCAGACGGGCGGTGTCCGATCTGACCTTGGACAAACTGATCCTGGCGGAGGCCGCCAAGGGAGTGAGGGCCGTCTCGGGAAACGGTCATCAGACCGTTTCAGGCCGGAACGGGCGGAGCCCCCGAGCCCTTCGCGTCGACGTAGATGCATCGACCATATGCGATAGGATCTGGGCGTGTCGGAACGCCGTGCCTGTCGCGTTCTGGGGCAGCACAGATCCACACAGCGAAAGGTCCCACAAGGCCGTCCTGAACGAGCCGTTGATGCGCCATTGGTTCGAGCACAATGGCGAGTGCAC
>NZ_JAWMPX010000094.1:0-521 GCF_033101155.1 Tropicimonas sp. TH_r6 | reverse complement strand
CAACACCTCATCCTTCTTCATCATGGCGCTGGGTCTCCTTCCCTTGTACTTCCCTTCGGCCTTGGCCTTGGCAATGCCTTCCCGTTGCCGTTCTAAACATTGGAATGCCCCCATTGGGTGGCCCGGTTTGAAAGTTAGTGCATGACGCTGAAAGTGTTGCGCTATCGACTCCGCAAATCCCCCCACACACGCACACGATGATTTGGGGGCAAGGGGCTGGTGCTCTCAACACACCAGCTTCGGGGAGCAATATTGTTGATGTTCGAGGTCACCCAATACAGGAGACCGCCTCGACTGGTGGCAATGCGAAGGGCGAAACAGAGCCGCACGATAACATGCCCCCATTCATTGCAATGACCTTCTGTAAGAAGGGGTAAGCAGGCGGTTTTGCAGCGGAAACCGATTTTAATCCACCCGAGGGGAAAGTCATGGAGCAGCGCCCGCTGCCGCACCCAGAGGACTACACGGGAAAGCCTGATTACCTCACCTTGCACCGGTTGGTTTCAGATTACCGGACCTTC
>NZ_JAWMPX010000093.1:0-542 GCF_033101155.1 Tropicimonas sp. TH_r6 | reverse complement strand
CGCTTCACCCGGATCGCCAGACATTCCCGGCTGTATTCGTCCAATATGTTCAATGTTCGGAACGCCCTGCCATCGTCGGTCCGGTGGTGCACAAAATCGTACGACCAGACATGATTGCGGTGCTCGGGACGAAGCCGGACACAAGATCCGTCGTTCAGCCAGAGCCGCCCCTTCCTGGGCTGTTTCATCGGAACCTTCAGCCCCTCGCGCCGCCAAAGCCGTTCGACACGCTTGTCGTTCACCTGCCAGCCAGCATCCCTCAGCAAAGCCGCCACGCGACGATAGCCATATCGACCAAACTGGCGTGTCAGTTCGATCATGTCCGCGACCAGGCGGTCTTCATCAGCACGCCCCCGTGGCAATCGCCGTTGGGTGGAGCGATGTTGCCCCAGAACGCGGCAAACCCGACGCTCCGAAACCTTCATCTGGCTGCGTACATGATTGATGCAGGCACGGCGACGCGAGGGGCTCAGAAGTTTCCCGAGGCCGCCTCCTTCAGGATCAGCTTGTCCAGAGTCAGATCCGAAACAGCTCGACGAAGG
>NZ_JAWMPX010000092.1:0-552 GCF_033101155.1 Tropicimonas sp. TH_r6 | reverse complement strand
TGCAGGGTATCGACGGCCTTCCGGTAGATGTCGTCAAGCGACAGGCAGGTGATCCGCTCCTGTGGCGGTGCCTCGCCGCCGACAATGGCGATGGCATGTCCGTGGACCTCTCCGAAGCAGCATCCGGCGATCTTCAAGACGCAGGTCTCTCCGACCGCGATGCGCCAGGAGAGCTCCTCGAGGAACACGTCCTCGTAGCGCTCCTCGTCAACGCTGTAGTCGCCGGCCTGATCGTCATAGCGATAGACGGGCAGGTTGGGCGCGTATTCGAGATCCCAGGCCGGGAAGAGCTTCGCGATGCCGTCACGGGCCAGTTCGAAATCCACTTCCGGCCATTGCCGGATCCAGCGGATGAACTCGTCCTCGTCGTAGAGCCCGAAGGGCTCGCTGCACCAGCTTCCGTAATCCAGACACATTGGGTCATCTCCTTCTCGTTGTCCGGTTCCTTAGGGAGCCCGAGAAAGAGCCGCCTCGGCATGTGCCGGGGCGGTCCTGTTCAACGCCTGAACAGGTTGGTGGTGTTGCTGTCGTGGGATTGCTGGCCGTTGGGCC
>NZ_JAWMPX010000091.1:0-556 GCF_033101155.1 Tropicimonas sp. TH_r6 | reverse complement strand
TCCCGGACGCAGGGCGTAATAGGCGTGGCCCGGATAGAGCGACGCCTGTTCCGGCATCATCGGACGCGGGCCGACAAGGCTCATGTCGCCCGTGATCACATTGAAGAACTGCGGCAGTTCGTCGAGGGAGAACCGGCGCAGGATCCGACCCACGGTCGTGATGCGCGGGTCATTGCGCAATTTCTGGGAAACGGTCCACTCGGCGCGGGCTTCCGGATCGCGGGCAAGAATCTTTTCCAGCGTCGCATCGGCGTTATGCACCATGCTGCGCAGCTTCCACATCCGGTAGATCCGGCCGTTCTTGCCCAGCCGCTTCTGACTGTAGAACGGAGAATGGCCATCGAGCATGACCAGGAAAGCCAGGGCCGCGATGATCGGGACCAGCAGAGGCAGCGCCAGGATGGTGATTGCCAGATCAGCAACGCGCTTCAGGCCGTGGCGATAGATTGCGGGTCCGAAGCCCGGGAAGCCGACATCGGTAGGCGCGAAGCCTCTATAGGACGAATATTTTGTGTTAACAACGGGTTGCGCCTGAATAGCCTGGCGCGAAATGTCT
>NZ_JAWMPX010000090.1:0-644 GCF_033101155.1 Tropicimonas sp. TH_r6 | reverse complement strand
CTCCAGCTATCAGGCTGGATTCACACAGTGAATCCCTGATCCGATTTGTGCAACAAAGCCCTTATCGACACCGACTACAACTCCGAACATTTTGCTGAATGCGCTGAAGAGACGAAGAACCCAGCAGCCGTGGCTCTCGGCTCCATTAAGAGCGAGATGAAGGCACAGGCCAGCCGCGAGAACGGCAAGAAGGGTGGGAGACCTCCGAAAGTGAAAGAGGCCGCCCCGAAGGGCGACTCCTCCGACGGAAGCTCTACAACCCGAGGCATCGAAAAAGCCTGATGATGCCCTGGATGTCGACCTTCACGGCAAAGCGGTAAACCGATCCGGTGTGCCGGTAAGCTTCAAAGGTGATTACTGTCACCATTCTAAACCTCTCCTTCTCGTCTCCGAGTCGCAGGCGGTTTGATGAATGGTCGGGCCGTAAGATCATATCTTACAGACTCTCCGGCCCCCAGACGGACGCGCTACCGGGCCGCGCCATGGCCCATGGTCACGAACTAGGGGTGTGTAGTGCTTGGTTCAACCCCTGACCACAAAATCTTGTGTTTTCGCCCCAAAAGAACGGAACATGAACTTGAGACAAAAGCGAGACAAAGTGCCCTCAGGCTTGACTCTCTTTTCCCGTAAGTCCTTGATTTTAA
>NZ_JAWMPX010000089.1:0-677 GCF_033101155.1 Tropicimonas sp. TH_r6 | reverse complement strand
GGCGAGAGGAAGATCTCCTCGCCGCGCTTGAGGTCGACCTCGCCGCTGGCGCGGACGGTGAGGGGGTCGTCGCTGTCGGGGACCGGGACGTGGAAGAAAGTGTCGGACCCCAGGTGCTCGGAGACGCCGACAATGCCCTTCCAGTCGCCGCTTTCACGCGACACTTCGAGATGCTCGGGACGGATGCCGATGGTCTGGGCATTGTAGGCCGCCGCCGTTTCCCCGGTCAGGAAGTTCATTTTCGGCGAGCCGATGAAGCCTGCCACGAACTTGTTCTGCGGTCGCCGGTACAGTTCCAGCGGCGAGCCCACCTGCTCGATATTGCCCGCCCGGAGCACCACGATCTTGTCGGCCATGGTCATCGCCTCGACCTGGTCATGGGTGACGTAGATCATCGTCGTGTCGAGCTCTTTGTGCAGCTCCGAGATCTCCAGCCGCATGTTGACCCGAAGGGCTGCGTCAAGGTTGGAGAGCGGCTCGTCGAAGAGGAAGGCCGCCGGCTCGCGCACGATGGCCCGGCCGATCGCGACCCGCTGGCGTTGACCGCCCGAGAGCTGGCCGGGGCGCCGGTCGAGATAGTCGGCCAGGTTCAGAACCCGCGCCGCATCCTCCACCTTCTTGTCGATCGCCGCCTGGTCGAGCTTGGCCATCTTGAGCGGGAAGGCGATGTTCTTGCG
>NZ_JAWMPX010000088.1:0-722 GCF_033101155.1 Tropicimonas sp. TH_r6 | reverse complement strand
AATAGCTTCCAAGTTCAATGCGACGTCATTCAATGCATGGAGTTGCGTAGTGGAAGGAGAAAGCTTTAGATCTGAACACCGTCGCCTCACTCTCCCTATAGTCTTGGACCCCAGACCATCACCATCACCATCACCATGATGGGTAGTACGATAATCACTAGAGTTCTCTATGGGTATTTGTACTAGCTGGGTGTCGTGGTAGCTGTCGCCAATTGTAGGGCGGAAATTGATGGAGTGACCATCACCATTGGTAGATGGGTGGGGCATAGTTCAAGCCTTGGTTAGGTTGCGGGATTTCAGGTGCAAACCCGTCTCTTCACCAATGATGACTGTGAGGACGTTCGCTTCCTTCTACAGTCGGACCTAATTCACCGGTCAGCACCCCGCGCTCCGGAAGGTGGCGGTGACGGACGGACACGCTTGACCGGCTGTTGAACGAGGATCAGAAAAGGGCGAGGAACGCCGTGAACTTTGGCTTGGGGCTTCCGAAACTGATCGAGGTTCTTGTTATGCTAAGAGTCGCTCTTGCCCTTCTACTGCTTTCTCCCTCTTCAGTATTTGCCGAAAACGCGCCGGACATCGGTCGCCTCTACGGCCCAGACCATCAGTTGTTGAAATACCGCTGCACAAAAGAGGACGATTACAACGTCGAGTGCGACTTCACGGAGGTCAGCTTTTTTCGCAATGCAGAACCCGGTAGCCTCGACGCGAAGATCGCTGAT
>NZ_JAWMPX010000087.1:0-848 GCF_033101155.1 Tropicimonas sp. TH_r6 | reverse complement strand
GACCGCAATGTCCCGCGTTGTGTGAGTTCGATGGCGACCCAGCGAACGTCCGCAAAGCTCTAGTGCGACCTTTCGGGAAAAAGTGCGGCGAACGACGGGTCAGAACCCCAAACTCCCAAATGCTGCGGTCCGCTCCAACGGGTTGATCGCGGACCTTACAGTCATCGGAGTGTCTGGACAGGATGGCTGTTTTCGGGTTCGGGCAGCACCGGCAATCACCTTTGGGTTTTCAGTATCCGGCGAACTGTTCAACACGAACGTCCTGTGGGGTGATCCCGAGACGGGAGAGTATATCCTGTGTCGAGGCGACCATATTGGCCGGACCGACGCAGTAGTAGATCGGCTCGTTCGGATCCTGAACGTGGCGTTGCAGCATCGACCCGTCGATACGCCCGATTTCACCCTTCCAGTGACTGCCTTTCGGTGCAGTCATCGTGGCAACCAGCTCGAAATTCGGGTGGATGTCGGCGAGGTGCTGCAGTTCGCCGAGGCAAGCGGCATCGTCCGGGCGGCTGTTCGCGTAGACGAGTGTGATCTTTCGCTCGAATCCCTTGTGGGCCTCGTTGCGGATCATCGACAGGAATGGCGTGATCCCAATGCCTCCGGCAAGGAACACAGCCGGACGACTGGTGTCTTCGTGTAGAGCGAAATGTCCGATGGGACCTGAAACCGTCAACTCTGCCCCTGCATCCAGGGCAGCAAGGCCGCGTTTGAAGGAACTGTCCCGCATCCGGGTAATGAGCGTCAGATTCGCATCGCGCGGCGCAGAGGCGATGGAGAGAATGCGCGAGGCGCCCTTGCTATCGGTCTCACTCGGGTTCGCAAGTGTGACGCGGACAGCTTGCCCT
>NZ_JAWMPX010000086.1:0-897 GCF_033101155.1 Tropicimonas sp. TH_r6 | reverse complement strand
CGGAACCACTTCACTCGCACAGAATCTGAACAAAACTACGGATAATAATCTTCCTGATTACACTCTATTAACTTTTGGAGATCACGCAACCGCCAAAAGATTCGGACAAGATCCAAAATAAATATATATCAACAACTTAAAGAAAAAGTCCATTTAGAACTCAACGGCACAAACCACGAACGCATACGACACACACCCCTGAGCGTGGACAATGCCCTCATGGGCGACGATTGTTCTACTAGGCGAAACGTCGATTCGGGCGCAAAGCGACAGATCGATGGCACTCGGTGTCTTCGCGGACCAGTCCAGAGCGCCTCCCGCCCCTCCCGAGAGAGACATTTCCAGCCCGATCTGTCCCCCTCACCCGCGCAGATTCCTTCAACGAGAGCGACCACGGAAGCCGCGCGGAGGCCTCCCCGGGAGACCGCCAAGTGTTAACAAACAGTGAATAGACAGCCTTGGCGGAGCAACCTAAGATCAGTGTGGTTGCGATGTATCACCCCGTAAAAGGCCCAGATCGGGTCCAGAGACAGGGACCCAGGAATGGCAACTGTAGCGGAAGGCAACGAAACACACCGATGGATGTTCTGGCTTTGCTCCTTGCAATCTATGTTGTGATCGCGCTTCTTGCCGTGCTGAAGACGATTGCCGAAGGCATCCGCAGTTCTTCGGCCAGCGTGCTTGGCACGATCGCCGGCTGCTTCCTGTGCCTGTTTTGGCTGCCAATGTTCATCATATTTGCGGCCCAGAGCGCATTCGGGAGCGATACGGCAGATTCCGGTCAATGAGCATGTGGCGCGTGCGGCTGCCGTTCTGACATCTTCGTCTCGTCGAAAAGCAGCCGATCACCAGTCGTAGTCTGGTCAGAGTCCGAATTTCGGAGAGTAGAGCAGACTT
>NZ_JAWMPX010000085.1:0-950 GCF_033101155.1 Tropicimonas sp. TH_r6 | reverse complement strand
TCAGGACAGGCTCCTGCTGACCCACATGGCAGCGGAGTGAACACACCCGTGCCACCCCGAGAGAGGGTGGCACGGGTCTTTTTCGGGCACCCGGAGGACGAACCAACCGAAGGGAGACCAATATGTCCGATACGACCAACGAGGACTTCGAGGCGAGGCTGGCCGGCGGTTTCATATTGCTGAGACCTGTCTCGGCGGCGGCGCAGGCTTGGGTGAGGGAACACCTGCCCGAGAACACGCTGTCGCTGGGACAACATCTGGCGATTGAGACCCGGTACGCACCGCCGATCTTCGACGGCATCGAGGACGATGGCCTGACCATCGCCTGACGTCCTGCCCGCCGCCCGGCCGGGTGGCGGGTCTTTTTCGGGCGCCCTCAGGGGCGGCGAGGAACGCCGTCCGAGAAGAGGGAGACATCCTATGAAAGAAGAGGGAGACATCCTATGAAAAGCGAGAAAGACCGGCTGGCGGAGACATTCCGCTCAGCCATGGCGGCGATCCATGAGATGGTGGAGCCGCTCAAAAATGACGACAGCGGCGAAGCCCGCGAACGCATCCTGGAAGACGCGCTCAGCGTTGAGGTCAGGGAACCCTGGCACAGTCCTGGAGGAACCCATGACGGGCCCTGTGAGTACCGGCTGCTGCTCGCCACGGGCGGGCCAGCGGTACGCATCACCGGGCGCTTGGACGCATGCCATGAGCCCGAGACAGCCGTGCTGGAGGTGCAGGACTGGTTCCTGCCCTGGGCGGCGTTCGAAACAAACCTTGAGGATGACGAGGCTCTACTGGCCTACGCCGGGTCCTTCGTCTTCAACGGGTGACAACCAGACCGCCCCGCTCGTGCGGGGCGGGTATTTTCTACCCTGGCTCAGGGAACCTGGAAGCGTTGCTTCGGTGTACATCACCTGACATGCTTTGCCGACATTCGACCGCTATCCCCGAAGGATCCT
>NZ_JAWMPX010000084.1:0-1033 GCF_033101155.1 Tropicimonas sp. TH_r6 | reverse complement strand
CAACGACACACTGCGGACCGGCGAGACCGGCACGGACGTGCTCTATGGCGGTTCCGGCAACGACCTCTACGTGATCGAACGCGCGGCGGGCACGGAGTATCGCGCCCAGAGCGTCACCGTGAATGACTACACCGGCGGCGGCGGAACCGACACGCTCGACCTGACAGGCTTCGTCTCCAGCCTCTCGGCGCTGGATTTCGAGACCTCGGGCCACGACCTCGTCATCCACGCGCTCGACAGCCTCGGAACCCGCCTGAGCAATGTCACGCTCTACAACCAGTTCTACAGCTCCAGCGCCCGCATCGAGACCCTCACCTTCGACAGCCAGAGCTGGGACATCTCCGCTCTCTCAACGGCGCAGGAGATCTCCGGACATGTCCAGTGGGCCGCCGATGACAGCGCCCAGACCCTCAGCGGAACCGCTGGGGCCGACAGGTTCAGCGCGCTTGGCGGCGATGACATCGTGGCCGGGAAGGACGGCGATGACAGCCTCTCTGGCGGCGCTGGCAACGACACGCTCGACGGCGATGGCGGCGACGACGTGCTGGACGGCGAGGCTGGCGCCGACACGCTGGACGGCGGCGCGGGCGCCGACACGCTCTTGGGCGGCGACGGCGACGATATCCTGCACGGCGGCTCCGGCAATGACACGCTCTACGGGCAGGAGGACAACGACACGCTGCGGACAGGCGAGACCGGCACGGATATCCTCCATGGCGGCTCCGGCAACGACCTCTACGTGATCGAACGCGCGGCGGGTACGGAGTATCGCGCCCAGAGCACCACCGTGGATGAAGATGCAGGCGGCGGCACCGACACGCTCGACCTGACCGGCTTCGTCTCCAGCGTGCTGATGCTGGATTTCGAGACCTCGGGCTACGACCTCGTCATCCACGCGACAGACGGGCAGGGAAATCACCTGAGCGCCGTGACCCTCAGCGACCATTTCTACAGCTCAAGCACCCGCATCGAGACCCTCACCTTCGACAGCCAAAGCTGGGACATCTCCGCTCTCTCAACGGCGGAGCAGATC
>NZ_JAWMPX010000083.1:0-1282 GCF_033101155.1 Tropicimonas sp. TH_r6 | reverse complement strand
CGATGATGACGTCTTCCGCGCGGTGGGAAATTGGTAGGGTCCTGCGAAGGCAGTTTTGAACTCTCTGATCGGAAAGTTGAGTGCGTTTGAAATGGCGCGAAAATTTTCCTTTGTCCTTGCCAGTTGAAGTACGCTGGACGGGACTCATGAAACGAATACAGGAACCGGGAAAATACAAGAACCCTCCCGCTACCCATCGATTGGTGAAGTCGGAAAACGAACTCCTGAGCCGAAATCGTCTCCGCTGCCGTTGGGGCGACAGGAGCGATGCGTTTTTTTGGCGAGTTGAGCGAGATGGGCTGCTTACCGGCTGTCGGGAACGCCGGCTCATAGGATATCGGTGGAGGGACGTATTCGAGTTTGAAGGGGGGCAACCACCGCAAGGTCTCGAAGATGCTTATCGCGAAAACCTGCTTGATGCAGACGCAGTGGCGGATCTGACGCCGTATGCCCGGGACACTATCCTCGACCGTGCCAGATCCGGGAAACTCGCATTCCGCAGGGTCGGCATGTCATACCTTTTCGTTCCGGAAGAGGTTCGCCGCTGGATGAAAACATGGTCGTGAAGACAGCTGGCCGCCATAACCAAGGAAACTTGGCCAAGGCGGCCCATGAACGGCCTTCCCCTTCAATGAGCAACATTTTGATTGTCGTGAATGAAACGCCCTGCCAGATTTACGGGCCAAATCTACCGGGCCGTTCCGTTCATCGGGCTTCGAATGAACGGAGCAACCCGGTAGATGAAAGGCCATTCCAGTGAATGAAAACAGCAAAATTAAGAACCTTCGGGACGTCAAGGATCTGATTCCGCACGTATATAGTGAGGCTTCGTCCAAATCCCTATGCTCTGCGTTTGATCGCGTCGTACGCCTGACCGGCAAGCAACTCCACCAGATTCCTGCGAGCCGAGTGGCGTGGTCCCATGCCGCCCGGAAGATCGTATGGGCAGGCGAGTTCGGCAAGGGCAAGTCACCTGAAGCCCAGGAACGCGCGTTTCACACTTGGGAGAAAAAGATCGGCGCGACGATAGACCGGGTCCTGGAAGCAGCTTGTAACCAGGATGCCGCGCTCAACACTGATGCTTCCTATGACAAAATCCTCGACTACGTGGCCAACCTTGAAACACCGGGAGGGCAGGTCTCTGACGGCTTCTTTCCGAACCAGGCCACTCGGTCGATCGAAACCCTGAAATCCCGCACCGGCTTTGTGCCGTCTTGGGAATTGGACACGCGCACGGCAACACGAGCTATCAAGGACACACCTGCCGACAAGGTCGCGTCGG
>NZ_JAWMPX010000082.1:0-1362 GCF_033101155.1 Tropicimonas sp. TH_r6 | reverse complement strand
GATTTTCACGGCAAGCCTTCGCGCTGAAGTGTAAACGGCACCACTTCACGGCCTGTACGCTCTTCGTGTGCAGCCAGCCTCCGCTGGTACCCATCAGACCGTTCCCGTTGCCAATGCTCGATGAAGTCATCCACCGGGAAGATGGGGTCGGCAATCACCTCATCCAACCCGACCCTGCCCGTGGTCTCCAAGGGACGACCGACCACTTCCTCTGATGCCTGAGCCATGAGGTTCTTGAGCTCTCCCACCCTCGTGTAATCGATGATGAAGCTGTCATGAACAGATAGTACCGGCACGCCCTGAGCAATGAAGTGACGGTGAACTCTCTCGGCGATCAGGCTGTCGAGGTACATCAGACGGATACCTACGTCCGCAAAAAGACTTGGTGCGAGGTGGGGGTGCTCAATCAGGAACATCCCGAGGAGGAGCTCCAACCCCAGATTGGTCATGGCCTTGGCGAAGTGACCAGCCGGGAAGCTGTCACGGAAAGAGCGAAAGGCAGAACCTTTCTCCCGAGCGTTAATAGCCGTGAGAACCAGACGCTTGATCAGCTTTCTCTGGAGCGCAGCCGGAACGTCGGGAACTGCGCCGTCGGGCAGAAGATAAGGGTCCCCCTCGTCTTCTTCGTTTTCTTGAGCATTGAGAATGGCGATATGTAGTCCCCGGAAGTCCACCTCTACCGTTGGGGTGTCGTTGATGAAGATCCTGGACCGCCAGTCACTATCTATCTGCTGCCACCAGCCGCCATAGTACCTTCCATTGAGGTCCCACCGGCCTCGGCTAAAGATCCTTCGGGTGACCTTGTGATGATGGTCGGTTGGCGCTCTGTCCACCTTGGGTTCAGCGAGATCCGGGATGTCGATAAAGGCACCGGCGATGACCTCATTATAGGCCCGGAGGTCTTCCCGCATCCGGTTGGTTTCGTCAGTATCTTCATACTCAAGAAGCCGATCCTCTCCCTCCCCTCGGAGTATGATGACCTCTTGCCCTGCCGCCTGGATAATCTCATCGCGTGGGACTTCTTGACGTTCGAACCACTCAATCAACGGCTCGGCTGCCCGTATCCGGGTGGTTCGGTTATCTCGGTGCCCCGGTGAAATGTTCCTCCCGGCGGCTAGGTCAATCAGGCCGACCACATGCAGGCGCTGGATGATTGGAACGATCCTCTTGGAGATGTGGAGAGCGTTATAGCGTGAACCGGTGTTCCAGGAGTTTACGGACATGGATACCCCTATGCTAAGTTCCGGGTCTTCCAGCCAAGCCACATACAGATCCAGGATCACCACCCGTAGCTGGTGCTTGAACGCCATCTTCGGTTTGGGTCCTGAAGCACCTGCATCTTCGAAGTGCTCCTCCCATATA
>NZ_JAWMPX010000081.1:0-1508 GCF_033101155.1 Tropicimonas sp. TH_r6 | reverse complement strand
GCCGATTCCGTTGAAAAACTCCGTGTCGCTTGCGCAGAAAGTGGGGGCTGGCTGACGGCGCAAGCGCCTTTTCTGTCAGGCGGTTTGCGGTTTCTGCGGTGCCGGAAGGATCTTCGCCAGCTTCCTGAGGTTCTGGGCGGTTGCGGCGAGGAGGAATTCGTCATTGGCTCCGCAGGGGCCACGTAATCGGAGCCGGTTGAGCCCGAGGATGCGCTTGAGATGCGCGAAGAGCATCTCGACCTTCTTTCGGAGCCTCATCGCGATCTCGTACTGGTCGGTCTTGGCAATATCCCGGGCAATCTGGCGGGCGTCTTCATGTTCCTCGCGTGCGACCGATCTGGCGTCAGCATTCGGGCAGCACCGTGCCTTCGATGGACACTCCTGACAGATCAGTTTCAGGGCGCGATATTTGGCTCGACCTTTCCCTGTTGGACCCCGATTGGGGTCGGAATAGTTCCGGCGAAACTGCTTGAGTTCATGACCTTCAGGGCAAATGTATCGGTCGTTCTCAGCATCCCACTCGAAATCCTCCCGGGTCCAGGTGCCGTCCGAACGACCGCTCTTGTCAATAACCGGGATGTACGGATCGATCTTGCGGTCGACGAGCCAGCCCAGCATTGGCCCCGACCCGTAGGCCGTGTCTGCAATCAACCAGTCCGGATCCATATCGAAGTTCTCTTTCACCCGATCCAGCATCGTCCGTGTCGACCCGACCTCTGCCTGCCGGATCGACCGCGTTC
The DNA here is from genome assembly GCF_033101155.1 of Tropicimonas sp. TH_r6. Lineage (NCBI taxonomy): Bacteria > Pseudomonadati > Pseudomonadota > Alphaproteobacteria > Rhodobacterales > Roseobacteraceae > Tropicimonas > Tropicimonas sp. TH_r6. The sequence continues at coordinate 768 of NZ_JAWMPX010000081.1, read as the reverse complement.
CCTCGACATCCACGATCACCCCGTGGTCCGTATCGATCAGGTAATTGTCGGAATAAGAGAAGAATGCTGGGCCCTTGCGCGCTGCCGTCCATTGGCTCGCGGGATCGGAATGGGAGGTGAATTTCGGTTCGACCTCGCTGGCGGCTCCGAACGCCTCGTGATCCAGCACTTCGAGATACTCTTGGACGGCACGCGGCGCGTCCGCCGGATCGATGGCTGTGCGGTCCCACTCCTCCTTCGGCGTCGAGTTCTGTTTGTTGGCATCCGCCTCGATCAGGCTGGCATCCACCGCCAGGCGTTGTCCGCTGACCAGCCCCTCGGCGATGCATCGTGCGACGACGGTTTCGAAGAGATGCCGCAGCAAATCACTCTCGCGGAAACGGCCGTGCCGGTTCTTCGAAAAGCTGGAATGATCCGGGACCGGATCGCTCAAATCGAGCCGACAGAACCACCGATACGCGAGGTTTAGATGAACCTCCTCGCAGAGCCGGCGCTCCGAGCGGATGCCGAAGCAATAACCCACCAGCAGCATGCGGATCAGCAGCTCTGGATCGATCGAAGGGCGCCCGGTATGGCTGTAGAAAGGAGCGAGGTGAGGGCGGATGCTGCTCAGATCGACAAAGGGATCAATCAAGCGGAGTAGATGATCTTGGGGAACATGACCTTCCAGCGAGAACTCGTAGAACAGTGCCGCCTGCGCTTCCTGCCTCGGTCCCATCATCGCCAACATCCCCCGCTTCACCGAGAGAATTGAATCAGCGATCAGGG
>NZ_JAWMPX010000080.1:0-1535 GCF_033101155.1 Tropicimonas sp. TH_r6 | reverse complement strand
TTCGTCGTCTTCGTCGTCTTCGTCGTCTTCGTCGTCTTCGACATTTCTAGATCCACGCATACGTTCAACGGCATTCAGCACCGTTTTAAAAAGATCGGGCTTTCCGATGGTGTATAGCACCACCGCAATCACCAAAGCGCAGACCGAACCCCAAGTATCTACGAGACCATCAAAGCGGCATTGGTCACACCAGATATCGACTGCGGCCGCCCCAACCAGGAACACCACAATACTTACGGCCACAAGGCGCAGGATGAAGTCCTTGGTACGCTCCTTGGCGGCTGCTGCCTCGGCTTGGATCCGATCCACTTCAGCCTTGGCAAATTCAATCTTGTCTCGGGTTGCCTCCAGGTCGTCGAACGACTGGCCAACCTTCACTCGTCTTTCCATAACCCGCTCCCTCCTCAGGGTGCGAGTCGTCCGAACTCACCCATCCCATTCTATTTCCCTGCGGATTCAGTCGAGCGACTCATCGTCTGGTCGGTTCAACCGTTGGGTAGGGTGTCGCCGCTTGGCAGTGGCGATCCTCCGCAAGGTTCGCCTAATCCGAGGCGAAACCGGCAGTGTACGTGCCGTGGTTCGATTGGAGCATGCTTCCTCCTTTTCTGGCCGACTTCGTGCGGCCGCTCCGACTACCCCACCATGGGACAGCAAGTCTGAATATACATCTTGTGCTAGAAGAGTGCAAGGTATGCGCAAATATACGCAAAGTCTTTCGTGAACTTCTGTCCGAAATTCTTGTCCTAAGGATTCCTCCGGTGGCTTGAGCGTAAACAGACATTGGACAGTGTCCCAAGCTTTGGTGCAGTGGGCCGAAACCCGCTGCTAGCAGGCATCGGACAGAACCCGCCTTGGTTAGGCGACGATTGGCAGGTCTGTCAGCACCGTCTCCGGCAACTCGGATGCAAGAAACCCAAGCCAAGCCAGAATGGTGATGATTGCCTCAATGAATCGGTGGTTCGGCTGTGGAATCTGGTTACAAAAGGGCGAAGTAATGGGGGGACGCGCCAGAAAACTGGTTTCAACTCGACTGTGGATTTTGGTTACATCCTGGCCGAAAAAACAGAAGCACTTTCCGCCGCAGATACAGTCGCTTAGTCGCCAACTATGCGGGGGAACGGACAACTTCCGGTGGTCGCCCTCCTGAAGTCCCAACCGGCACCAGTCAGCTCGGTAAGCCCTTATCCCGACAAGGGGTTAGGCGGTTTTAAAACGGCGCTCTCAGGTGCGGTGGTCTATCCGAAGTAGATGAAAAACGCCCCGGCCAACAGGTAAGGTATGAGCAGGACAATCGCCAAGGTTCGCCATCCCTTGTCTTTCGTCATCTCATGGACATTGGAATGGATCAAGTTTCGGTTGTAGCCCTTCAAGGCCTCAATTTCCTTGGACAGATCGGCGCTGATTTCGTCCAAGGTTTCATATGTCGTGGGCCACTCCCACTGTTCCTTGCCTTCGAACCTCTCCCGCTCGATCTCGGACCGGAAGTCCCCCGGCCAGTGTCGATACTCGATACGAAAAGCGGCGGCATCCCCGAC
>NZ_JAWMPX010000079.1:0-1548 GCF_033101155.1 Tropicimonas sp. TH_r6 | reverse complement strand
GGCGTATTTCGTTGAAAAACTCTGGTTGTTTTGGCGCCTGATCGCTGATTCAATTCTCTCGGTGAGGCGGGAGGGATCGGCAATGATGGGACCGAGGCAGGAGGCGCAGAGCGCGCTGTTTTACGACTTCTCGCTGGAAAATCATGTACCCCAAGACCATCTGCTTCGCTCCATCGATCGCTTCGTGGATCTGACCGGCATCCGCTCACACCTCGCCCTGTTCTACAGCCACACTGGGCGGCCCTCGATCGATCCCGAGTTGCTGATCCGCATGCTGATCGTGGGATACACTTGCGGTATCCGTTCGGAACGGCGGCTGTGCGAGGAGGTCCACCTGAACCTCGCGTATCGCTGGTTTTGCAGGCTCGATTTGACCGACGCTGTGCCAGACCACTCGAGCTTTTCGAAGAACCGCCACGGCCGGTTCCGCCAGAGCGATCTGCTGCGCCACCTGTTCGAGACGGTCGTCGCACGATGTATCCAGGAGGGCCTGGTGAGCGGGCAGCGCCTTGCGGTCGATGCCAGCCTGATTGAGGCCGACGCCAACAAGCAGAACTCGACGCCGAAAGAAGACTGGGACGCACAGAGCATTGATCCAGCCGACGCACCGCGGGCTGTCAGGGAGTATCTCGAAGTCCTCGATGACGAGGCGTTCGGCGCTGCCAGCGAAGTCGAGCCCAAGTTCACCTCGCATTCTGACCCGGCCAGCCAATGGACGGCAGCGCGCAAGGGTCCGGCTTTTTTCTCTTATTCCGACAATTACCTGATCGACACGGATCGCGGGGTAATCCTGGATGTCGAGGGAACACGGTCGATCCGGCAGGCGGAAGTCGGGTCGACACGGACGATGCTGGACCGGGTAAAGGACAAGTTCGACATCGATCCGGACTGGCTGATCGCGGACACTGCCTACGGGTCCGGGCCGATGCTGGGTTGGCTCGTTGATCGCAAGATCGATCCCTACATCCCGGTCATCGATAAGGCCGGTCGCCCAGATGGCACCTGGACCCGCATCGACTTCGAATGGGATGCCGACAACGACCAGTACATCTGCCCCGAGGGGCATGCGTTGAAACAATTCCGCCGAAACTACTCGGACCCGAACCGCGGCCCGACCGGCAAGGGCGTGACCAAGTATCGGGCTCTTAAACTCACCTGCCAGAGTTGTCCCTCAAAGGCGCGCTGCTGCCCAAACGCGGACTTTCGATCCATCACGCGTGAAGAACACGAAGACGCCCGCCAGACAGCCCGCGATCTCGCGAAAACCGATCAGTACGAGATCGCCATGAAGCTGCGGAAGAAGGTCGAGATGCTGTTCGCGCACCTGAAGCGGATACTCGGTCTCAACCGGCTCCGATTGCGCGGCCCAAACGGCGCAAATGACGAATTTCTCCTCGCCGCAACCGCCCAGAACCTCCGCAAACTGGCAAAGATCTTTCCTGCACCGCAGAAACCGCAAGCGGCCTGACAGGGAGCGTGCTTGCGCCATCTATAAGCATCAAGTTTCTGCGCAAGCAGCACGTTGTTTTTCCACAGAATCGGCGGATA
>NZ_JAWMPX010000078.1:0-1581 GCF_033101155.1 Tropicimonas sp. TH_r6 | reverse complement strand
GAGACAACCGGAACGGTTAACCCCTTCCAACCGACGCCGGAGAGTTCGGGCATCTGCTTCAAACCCGGTGGGCCCAAGGCTCGCCGGGTTTGTTGCGTCAGTGTGGTTTGGGAAGACGGAGAGAGGTGCAAATGCGGGTCTATGATCCGAGCAGTCCGGCCTCTGTTCAGATCGCTTGCCCTATGTCTGGGGCGCTTCTGTTGCAGGCCGCTCCCTGAAATCGCTGGGCGGCTGTCCGTACCACCTCCGGAATGCCGTGCTGAAGGTACTGGCGTCGCTATAACCGAGAAGATAGGCGATCTCGGTGAGTGGAAGCGTGCTGTTGAGCAAATAGTCCCGGGCAAGCGCCTTTCGCAGGTTGGCGACGACGGCTGCGAAGCTCGTGCCCTCGTCGGTCAGTCGGCGGGCCAGCGTTCGGGCGCTCATCCCAAGTTCAGTCGCAATCGCATCCTGCTGGGCTGTGCCGGATGCGAGGCGCGCCGTGATCTGCCTCTCAACAACCCGGGCCACACTGTTCGGTGTCTGCGGCATCTGGGCCAGCGTGTTCTCGCAAATGACCGAAAGCGTCCGCTGCAAGTTGTCGTCGGCCGTCAACAGCGGCACATCCATATTAGCCGCCTTGAAAGCAATGCTGTTCTCCGAGGCACCAAACAGGACATTGCATCCGAAGAACCGGTCGAACGCCTCGGTCCCGCTCCGGCGCTGATGTGCGAACTGAATATGCGTCGGACGTATTTTCTGATTGGAGTAGTCCCGCAGGGCGAAGACCGTGCCAACGGCTCCAAACTCGGCATATTGCCCGGTCGGAATGCTCGCCGGTACATCGTAATGCCAGGCCAGCCGGGCAAATTCCGGGCCTTCTTCCAAGGCCGTCTTGCTCGCGTCACCGATCACGCGTTGAAAACGGGTGATGTTTCGAAGGTAGCCGCCAACGGTGGGGGCAGAAACGCCGACATAGGCAAGCAACCCAGCCTTTCTGACCAGATCCGGCGACTGTGCCAGGCGGAACCCGAGGAGGTCGTTCCCCGTCAGGGCCCGCGCCCTTTCGAACAACATTGCGGTCTTGTCGAAAGACCAGCGCGTATCCGGGTCTTCCAATTGCGCCCTTGAGACCCCGAACTCCTTTTGGATCTCGCGTTCGGAAAGGCCTGTTCGCTTCAGCTCCCCGACAATGATCTGTCCCCAGACTGCACTATGGGTTGGAATCTCGGATGTCATTCGTGGCCCGTCGCCCTGGTTTTTGACGTGTCGCGCCACGTTAAGGCCCGTCTGTTGGAATGCCCCCATTGGGTGGCCCGGTTTGAAAGTTAGTGCATGACCGGCCTCTGGTCTATCGGGATGACGCTTTCGGGCGCCGGCGGTCGGTATCCCAGGGCGCTGTGAGGCCGGATGGTGTAGTGTTTCCTCCATTCCTCGATCAGGATCTTTGCCTCCTTCAGTGAGTAGAAGATCTCCCCGTTGAGCAACTCGTCGCGGAACCTGGCATTGAAGCTCTCGCAGTAGCCATTCTCCCAAGGCGATCCCGGCGTGATGTATGCGGTCTTTGCCCCGACAGCAGAGATCCAGTCCCGGACCTTCTGT
>NZ_JAWMPX010000077.1:0-1657 GCF_033101155.1 Tropicimonas sp. TH_r6 | reverse complement strand
ACATGTGACCCCTAAACATCCGCGATGTAGTCGCCATCCGGATCCGGATCCCAGACCGGTCTTAAGGCGTTCAGGTAACGACCCGGGCCAATGGTCACCTCCTCCAGACCAAGGGCCTCGATAGCCTCCTTGAAGTCCTCATGCTTCCTGATGGTGCGGTTGAAGTTGGACTTATTGGAGATTCTCAAGACCGCCATAAGTTTGCTGAAGGTGATTGCAATGGTTGGATCAGCAACAAGGCATCGCTTCAGGTACTCCACGGCATCCTTCACCTTTCCCTGCAGCGACTTGTGGTGTGGTCGCCAAGTCTTCACCTTGCAGCCGGGAAACCATGTTGGCAGCGCCTCCCGGATGCCTGAACCCTTGGCCGCGATGATATAGGCGTTGCAGGGACGGCATCGAGAGCCAAGGCTTCCCCGCACAGAAGCCCGACAGAGACCCTGCAGGATGTTGTGACCATGCTCGCCGAGACGGATCTCGTTGACGAGGTCGTTGGGGAGGTTGTCGCCAACAGGTATGCCGGTGCTGGCATGCGCCAAGCCGATGTACTGGCTCTCAGGCAGGGCGTAGGTTCCGGCGAGGATCACGTTGGGGATCTCCTTGAAAGCGTTGGTGGCCTGGTGGGCACCCCAGTGAAGGAAGTGGACACGGCTATGGTCGGTCTGCACCTCGCGGAGGATGGAAGCCTTCGGATCGACCTGTCGGGCGTCCTTGTGGTGGATCACCAGCCAAGGCTCGTCTGGCTTGCTGTCGATGAGCGTGGCGACCTCCATGGCGAGCAGGTTCCCGTTCCTTTGCCAGCTATCCTTGGCTGATCCCTGATCGAGGACTTGGATGGTGAGCGGGCTGTAACTCTTCGACGCTGGGCGAAGTCGGGTCAGACCTCCCCGATGCTTCTCCCAGTAGCGATAGGTCTGGCGAACGCGACCAGAAGCATCAAGGACGAGGAGAGGGGCGATGTCGCTGGGGAGTGCGTCTCGGACGTCGAGCGCGATGCGTTGATTTCCCATACCGTCAAGGACCTGTACGGCACGGCCAGAGAGTGCACGAAGCTTCTCCAGCCGCCTCTTCTTGTCTACGTCCACCCCGTTCATGATGACCTTTTTTAGGAGATGATCATCAAACACCGGGACTCGCAGCACAGACTTTGTGGCGCTCGTGGTCAAGTGGCGGTGGAATTCCTGAAGCGTGTCGGCAAGCGCAGGGGCGAGATAGCGAAATATCTCAGGCAGACCGCCCAATTCATCTGACGATAAGGTGACGACCTTTCCCGGCTCCAGAGTCTCATCCCATGCCCTCACGCGTCTCGGAGACCCTTGGTAGTGGAAATCCGGACACTCCTCGAAAGACTGCCCTGAACAGCGTGTAACCAGCATCTGTTGGGTCGTGAACAGGATCTGTGCCTGCCGCCTTTGTGTGGATGACAGCAAATTGACATCCTTGTCCGACGTCCAGACTGCGAAGTCATGCTCCTGTAGGCCAGCATCCTTCACCAATCTTTCAATCTCATCAAGGCGGGACAGGAAGAGGATGACACCAACATGATCATGATCGGAAGAAGCGACAATCTGTCTGACAAACTCAACCAATGTGAGTGTTTTACCGACACCTGGATCCAGACTGGAAAGAAAGATCGATGATGGACATGTCCCTTCAG
>NZ_JAWMPX010000076.1:0-1838 GCF_033101155.1 Tropicimonas sp. TH_r6 | reverse complement strand
CGTTCAGGCCCCTTCGCGACTGACTACCGAATGTCTGCTGCGTCCCCCGCGCTGGGTAGGACGAACGAACTTGTGAAAGTTGATCGCGCAACCAGAAAAGCCGCCCCGCACACCGGGGCGACTATCTGCTACTCCCCGAACCAGAAGCATCTGGCATAGGTCAGTAGTGCCTCGTCATCCTCACGGCTCGTCTCGAAACCCGTCCAGGGCAGGAACCAGTCCTGCGCCTCCAACACGGCCGTTTCGGGCTCGTGAAATGCGTCCAGGCGACCGATGATGCGAACTGCCGGTCCGCCGGTGGCGAGAAGCAATCGGTATTCGGATAGTCCGTCATGGCCTGCTCCGTGGCTGTGCCACGGTTCCCTGACCTCAACGCTCAGTGCGTCTTCGGGGACGCGGTCGCGGGCTTCGCCGCTATCATCGTTTTCGAGCGGCTCCACAAGTTCGTGGATCGCCGCCAGGGCCGAACGGAAAACCTCCGCAAGCCGGTCATTGTCGTCTTTCATGGGGTATCTCCCTCTTATTGGGCGGCGGTCGCCGCCGCCCCGAGGGCGCCCGAAAAAGGCCCGCCACCCGGTCGGGCAGCGGGCAGGACGTCAGGCGATGGTCAGGCCATCGTCCTCGATGCCGTCGAAGATCGGAGGGGCATACCGGGTCTCGATCGCCAGGTGCTGTCCCAGCGACAGCGTGTCCTCGGGCAGGTGTTCCTGCACCCAGGCAAGTGCCGCCGCTGAGACAGGTCTCAGCAATATGAAGCCGCCAGCGAGCTTGGCCTCGAAATCTTCGTTGGTCGTGTCGGACATGGTGGTCTCCCTTCGGTTCGTTCGTCCTCCGGGTGCCCGAAAAAGCCCCGCGCCACCCTCTCTTGGGGTGGCACGGGAAACTCACTCTGCTGCCATGTGGGTCAGCAGGAGCCTGTCCTGGTGCAGTGTGTCGACGGCCTTCTGATAGATGTCGTCGAGCGACAGGCAGGTGATCCGCTCTTGCGGAGGTGCCTCGCCGCCAACAATGGCGACGGCATGGCCGTGGACCTCGCCGAAGCCGCATCCGGCGATCTTCAACACGCAGGTCTCGCCGATCGCGATGCGCCAGGAGAGTTCTTCTATGAACACATCCTCGTAGCGCTCTTCGTCGACCGTGTAATCTCCGGTCTCGTCGTCGTAGTGGTACACCGGCAGATTGGGTGCGTATTCCAGATCCCAGGCCGGGTAGAGCTTCGCGATGCCGTCGCGGGCCAGTTCGAAATCCACTTCCGGCCATTGCCGGATCCAGCGGACGAACTCATCCTCGTCATAGAGCCTGAACGGCTCGCTGCACCAGCTTCCGTATTCCAGACACATAAGTCATCTCCTTCTCGTTGTCCGGTTCCTCCGGGAGCCCGAGAAAGAGCCGCCCCGGCGATGTGCCGGGGCGGTGCTGTTCAACGCCTGAACAGGTTCTGGGTATTGTTGTCTTGGCCTTGCTGACCGTTGGGTCGTCCGTTCCCGTTGTCCCTGTGTTGAGGCTTCTGACTACCGTTGTTGTTCTGTCTCTGCCGTGCAGCGGCCAGTGGGGTGATCTCAATGCGATCTCCATTGGCGCGCTCCACGGTGATAACAGCATCTTCGCGAGTCAGAAGCCGGTTCAGGTCAGGGTCGGAGCCCTGCAGCCAGTTCCGCAACCATTTCATGGGTACTCCTTTCTGTTAGGGCGTCTTCCGATGGGAGCCCGAGAAAGATGTGGATGTGTGGTGACTGCGGCGGTTGCGGCGATCTATCGTTCGACAGCCCTCGCATCGTACTCCCGTTGTACAATTTCGCGTAAGGGCAACGTCCGTTCCCAAGCATTCCGCAGGTACT
>NZ_JAWMPX010000075.1:0-1839 GCF_033101155.1 Tropicimonas sp. TH_r6 | reverse complement strand
AGCGTCCCATCCATCCGCCATCGACGAGGAGGGTTGTGCCGTGGACGTAGCTTGCGGCGTCGGAGGCGAGGAAGACGGCCGGGCCGGCGAAGTCTTCCGGCGTGCCCCAGCGGCCAGCCGGGATGCGGCCGAGGATCGCTTCGTAGCGGTCCTTGTCGTCCTGCAGCGCCTGGGTGTTGTCGGTGGCGATATAGCCCGGCGCGATGGCGTTCACGTTCACGCCCTTGCCGGCCCACTCATTGGCAAACGCCATGGTCAGCTGGCCGATGCCGCCCTTGGACGCCGCGTAGCCCGGCACCGTGATGCCGCCCTGGAAGGTCAGCAGCGAGGCGGTGAAGATCACCTTGCCCGAGCCGCGCTCGATCATCGAGCGGCCGATCTCGCGGGTGATGACGAACTGTGCCGAGAGGTTCACCTCGATCACCTTGTCCCACCATTCGTCCGGATGCTCGGCCGCCGGCTTGCGCATGATCGTGCCCGCGTTGTTCACGAGGATGTCGATCTGCGGGTTCTCTTCCAGCACCTTGGCGCAAAACGCGGTCACGGCGGCGCGGTCCGAGAAGTCGCAGGAATAACCCTTGAATTCGCGGCCTAGGGCTTTGACGGCCTCGCCCACCTTGGAGCCCTCGTCTTCCATCTGCGCCGAGACGCCGATCACGTTCGCGCCTGCTTCCGCAAGCCCGATCGCCATGCCCATGCCGATGCCGCGCCGCGCGCCGGTCACGAGGGCGGTCTTGCCCGTGAGGTCAAACATTGTCATGTCGGTTCTTCCTTATTCGTTGATCTGCAGCAGAGACTTCATCGCGTTCGGGTTCGAGGTCAGCTCGGCAAAGCCTTCCGCGATCTTCTCGAGCGGACGAATGTCGGTGATGAAGCTGTCGGCATCGATATCGCCGGCGGCGATGGAGGCGATGGCCTTTTCGTAATCTTCCGGCTCGTAGACGCGGGTGCCGATGAGTTTCAGCTCGCGCCAGAAGAAGCGGAAGATATCCACGGTCGGCTTGGAGGCGTGCACGGCCACCATGACGATGCGGCAGCGGGTGCAGGCGGCTTCAGTCATCAGGTCGACGCCCGGCTGGGTGCCGGAGACCTCGAAGATCACGTCCGCGCCCTTGTCGCCGGTCTTCTCCATGATCGCGGCGGCGGCATCGACCTTCACCGGGTTGATCGTGTCGAAGCCGAGCTTCGCGGCATAGGCCAGCCGGTTCTCGTTGACCTCGGAGATGGTGACCTTGCCGCCGGCGGCGCGGGCGACCATGGCGACCAGCATGCCGATGGGGCCACCGCCGATGACGAGCACGTCCTCGCCGTCAGCGACCTCGGCCATGCGCACGTCATGGCAGGCCACGGCGAGCGGCTCGATCAGGGAGGCGTCGCGCAGGCTGACATTCGCGGGGATGCGGTGCAGCGTGTGCGCGGGCACGTTCCAGAGCTGCTGCATGGCGCCCTGGCTGTCGAGGCCGATGAAGGTCTGGTTGTGGCAGATATGGGAATGGCCGCGGTTGCAGGCCGGGCAGTCGCCGCAGGGATCGAGCGGGCGGACCACGACGTTGTCGCCTTCTTTCCAGTCCGTGACGCCCTCGCCCACGGCCGAGATCGTGCCCGACATCTCGTGACCGAGGATGCGGTCGAAGCCGATGCGCGGGTCCATATGGCCGAGATAGGCGTGCAGGTCGGTGCCGCAGATGCCGCAGAACGCGACCTTGATCTGCACCTGGCCGGCGGCGGGCGCCTCTTCTTCAACCTGCTTCACTTCGAAGGTCTTGTCCCCCCGATAGAATGCTGCCGTGTAAGTCATTGACTCTACGTCCTCCTCAGGCCGCCATTTCCGCGGCGGCG
>NZ_JAWMPX010000074.1:0-2052 GCF_033101155.1 Tropicimonas sp. TH_r6 | reverse complement strand
GTCAGGACCCATTGATTTCCGACGGACTGCGTGACCCACGGTTCGAAAACCGAGCGGTGAACATGTCTGATCTTTTCTGGCTGACAGATGCCCGGATGGCGCGTCTTGAGCCCTTCTTCTCGAAGTCACACGGCAAACCACGGGTCGATGACGGGCGTGTGTTGAGTGGAGTTATCTTCATCAATCGCAATGGTTTAAGGTGGCGGGACGCGCCGAATGCACACGGTCTGCACAAGACGCTCTACAACCGCTGGAAACGTCGGAGCGACACGGGCGTGTTCGTCCGGATGAAGACGGGTCTGGCTGCCGAGTACGGCGAACAGAAGACCGTCATGATCGGCGCGACCTATCTCAAGGCACATCGCACAGCCTCCAGTCTGGGGGTGAAAAAGGGGGTCGCGGACGCCTGACCGGCCGCACCAAAGGCGGAATGAATACCAATCTGGACGCCATCTGCTTCAGCCGGGGCCGACCACTCAACTTGGTCGTCACTGCTGGTACCCCTCTCAGCGATGCGAAGTATCGCCTGCCGGGCAACGGGTCAGCGGCTACATCGGCGCACGGGCATTGTTGAGCAGCCTGCCGGATGTCGATTGGCTTCTCGGCGACCGCGGCTATGACGCGGACTGGTTCAGAGACGCGTTGAAAGACAAAGGGATAATGCCCTGTGTCCCGGGCCGAAAGCAACGCAAGACGCCCGTGAAATACGATAAGCGTCGATACAAGCGACGCAGCCGTATCGAGATCATGTTCGGCAGGCTCAAAGACCGGCGACGTGGGGCAACCCTGTACGACCGCTGCCCGAAGGTCTTCCTCTCAGCCATCGCCCTCGCTGCTATCGTGATCTATTGGCCATGGGTCCAGAGCCTTCTGTATCTCGTCCTTGCTACTCTTTCCCCGCCACCGGCCTTGGCCAAGGCCGGTGGCGGGACGATGTTTGGCGTCTGAGCCTTGTGGCATCGACCACGTTTGTTAGCGAGCCAGCACCGTCTCTCTTCATCGTCTCGAACAGTTGAATGCGGCCGATCAGGACCGCGGAGCAGAAGGAAGAGAGCATGAGAAGCATACTGCATCCGGCGATTGCCGGCATAGATGTCTCGCAGGACTGGCTGGATATCCATTGCCTACCCGATGGCCATCGGCTTCGACTTCCGAATAGGTCGGTCGGTCACGGGAAGCTTGCGAAGCTCGCTCAGGATCGAGCGGCTCTGGTCTGCTTCGAATAATCCACAGGTGGTCAGGAGTGACGTCTCTGGGTGAGCCTGGGCGACGCCGGCATCCTCGCTCGGCAACGGCCGCCCGCACAAAGTGAGCCATTGATGCGCCATTGGTCCGAGCACAATGGCGAACGCGTTCGCTGCCAGCCGTGGCACGCGGGCAAAGACGGATCGGATTGACGCCGAACTGATGGCCCGCTTCATGGCGTTTCGCCCTGAGGCGGGGCGTTGCCTTCCGCATGAAAAGCTACGCCTTCTCAGAGCATTGACTTCCAAGCGCGGGCAACTCGTTGAGACACGAAAGCGGCTCGTGGCACAGGGGGCAGCACAGGGCAAGCTCGGAACAGCGTGCTTGTTCGCGGACATGGACCACGAGATTAAGGACTTGCTCGACCGCCAGATCAGCGAACTGGAAAAACGGATTGAGCAAACCATCGCGAGCGATGCCACCCTGGCCGAAACCGCAGCTATCTTGCGATCCATTCCGGGAATCGGCCCGGTGGCCAGCACAATGCTGATCGCCGAAATGCCCGAGCTCGGTCAGATCACCGCTGAGCAGGCAGCCGCCCTAGTCGGCCTCGCGCCAATAGCTCATGACAGCGGGACGCTGCGCGGCAAACGTGCCATCGGCGGAGGACGGCGATTGCTGCGCCATGTGATGTTCCAGGCCGCGCTCGTTGCCGCTCATCACAATCCGGTCCTGAAAGCATTCGCGGATCGCCTCCGAGCCGCAGGAAAACCGCACAAGGTCATCATCACCGCTGTCGCTCGCAAACTCGTCACGTTCGCGAACGCTCCGTGCAGATCACGCAAAACCTGGGCGCATCAGGCAGCC
>NZ_JAWMPX010000073.1:0-2246 GCF_033101155.1 Tropicimonas sp. TH_r6 | reverse complement strand
CATCCGACAGCTTCATTGGACTGCCTGACAGAAGCGCAACAAACCCGGCGAGCATGGCGCCCACCGAGTTTGAAGCAGATGCCAGAGGTCTCTGGCGTCGGTTGGAAAGGGTTATCCGTTGCGGCTGTCCTGCTTGCAGTCGCGCTTGTCGGCACCAACAGCGCCTTCGACGGCGCGGCAGTCCTGGCGGTCGCCGCGGCTGTCCTGGCGGCCATCCTGGCGGTCGTCGCGACGATCCATTCCATTGGTGGTGGCGACTTCATAGGATCCGTCAGCGGTTACGGTCTCGGCCTGTGCGGCCATCGGGAGGGTCACGAGCATGGCGGTGGCAACGGCGGAGAAGAGAGCGGTCTTGAGGGTATTTGTCATGGGTTCCAACCTTGTCTGACGGTGGCAACCTCCGTGGCTGCCTTCTGTGAATGAATTTAGGGAAACCCATCCATTTTCGATTGCGATTTGAGGCCGCAGTATTGTCAATTGAGGCCAGCCATGCAGATATGGACCTGAACCCGGCAATGGGTCATCGGACGACCGGGCACTCCCGCCTGATGATCGCAAATTGGACAGGAGGGCACAAATGGCTGACATCACAATCCTGCGGTTGAAGCATCTTGTCTCCGAATACGAGAACCAGGTGAGCAGCGCATTCGCCGCCCCGATCCTTCGATCCTGCGGCGTCTCTTCGGCAACCATGAACGACCCCAAGGGACGGATCACGATCCAGCAGGAGGCGGAGTTCGTTCGCCGCGCCTGTGACGCGCTGGACGATCCCTGCTTCGCCGCGCGCGCGGGACTGGAATACCGGGACGGGGTGACTCTCACGGCCTATGTCGCCCGAAGCTGCGAGACCCTGCAGCAGGCAATGGAGCTCGCATCGCGCTTCCTCGCGCTCGCCGATTCCGACACGATGTTGGTTTTGGAAGAGCTGGAAGGAAGACCCTTCTTTGCGGTGCAGAGCCGAAGTGGCACACTTGATCGGGACTACCGTCACCGGGAGTTTCTCGTCTTCGCGCTTGTGGCAAGACTGCGAAGAATTGCCGGGGCCGGGTTTACGCCGGCCGGGCTGGCCTTTCGGCATGATATCCGTGCTCACCATTCTGCCCTGGAACGGCTTGCCGGGTGTTCGGTGCAAGTCGAACAGGAAAAAACCGGCCTATGGCTGACACCTGCGACACTCCAACTGCCGATCTCCACCGCCGACCCGGAATTGCGTGCCTATCTGAGCCAACACGGCGAAGGTCTCTTGAAGGCGCATTCGCAGGATGACCGACCTTTGTCCGAACAGGTCGAAGCGGCACTCCTGGAGAGTTTGCCCGGACGCCTGCCTTCGGCCGAGGAAATCGCTGCACGCGTGGGTGTGAGCCGCCGGACAATGACCCGCAAACTGACCGGGTCCGGCGATCCATATCGGACCATTCTGGACAGGGTCCGTCTCGGACTGGCAAAGGAATGGCTTCGCGACGAGTACTCCATCGCCGAGATCGCCTTCCTTCTGGACTATGCGGACCAAGCAGCCTTCACCACGGCCTTCCGGCGCTGGACCGGAACGACACCAAATGCCTACAGGAACTCCCAAGCCTCGGTTCCCGGCAGTACTTGAGAGCCGGTGCAGCGCCGGAAGGCGGTTGAATAGTGGCGGGAACACATGGCGACCCGGTCGAGCGTTGCTCGCCGGGTCTTGCCTTTCACGTCTCCGGGCGCTGTCGCACTGCGTCCGGGATTAGTTTCTCCGGTCCTGACGATCGTCGACGCGATCCTCGACATTGTTCTTGTCGACGGCGCCGGCAACTGCGCCGACAGCCGCACCGGTGGCCGCGCCCTGGGCTGCGTCTCCACCCGAGACTTCCGCAACCACCGCACCGGCCACAGCGCCCTTCACGGCCTTTTCGGCAACGTGGTTGGCCTGGGCGGCCATCGGGAGGGTCACGAGCATCGCGGCGGCAACGGCGGAGAAAAGCGCGGTCTTGAGAGTGTTTGTCATGGGTTCCAACCTTGTCTGACTGTGGCAACCTCCGTGGCTGCCTTCTGTCATTGAATTTAGGGAAACCCACTCATACGCGATTGCAATTTGTGGCCAGTAAATTGTCTATTGAGGCCACATGGGGATTTCGGCTTGGAACATGACCGGGGCGGGCCCCGCTTCGTCTCAACCAACAAACCCGGCGAGCCTTGGGCCCACCGGGTTTGAAGCAGATGCCGGAACTCTCCGGCGTCGGTTGGAAGGGGTTAACCGATCCGGTTATCTT
>NZ_JAWMPX010000072.1:0-2344 GCF_033101155.1 Tropicimonas sp. TH_r6 | reverse complement strand
AGCACCCCCGGATCAGGCAGGCCAAAAGCCAGCATCCCCTTTTGGGACACTCCGGCCTGGTACATTGACCTGTTGAACGAGGTATCAATCATGGTCAGATCCCGACCTGACCAGACCGATACCCGTGCGTCCAAGGGGCCGGGCTCAATCTGTCGAAGCTCCATGTCCCAACCTGATAGGTCTTTGAACTGGTTGGGATCGTTCAGAAAAACCGTCACCGGTGGCGCACGCCTCTTCGCCACTGAGCGATTTTTGATGTGGTCCATTTTCTGACTCTGGTACTTTTCATGGAATGTTAACCGTCAAGTGAGGGTTTGGGCAACTGTCGAAGGTCGATGGAAAGGCGAAGCGCCGTCCATTGTCCGGGCGACCACGCTTGCCAAGCGAAGAAGTCCGTTCTGCCAGGGTTGTCTCCCTTTTGACGGAAGCGGAGCGAGAGCAACTCGGAAGACTCGCGGCCTCCAGATCCCTTTCTCTGTCGACCTTGTGTCATCAGTTGATCCTTGAAGGTGTCAGAAAACAAAGCAAGCAAAGCAGGGACCAAGCATGAAACGAATACTATCTCTTTCAACTCTGGCACTTATGTGCGCCACGGGTTGGGCCACGGCGCAGGAAAACGAACTAATCCATGACGCCGAATATGGAATTCTGAAGGCTCAAAATGGTGAGCGATGGCTGAAGGAAGACGAGGCCATCGACACAAGGCTGGCCGAGATCCGAGCTGCAAATGGGGGCAAGCCCCCGAACATCATCTACGTCCTGCTGGATGATGTGGGTTTTGGTGAAATCGGCATGCATGAGTTGAGCGTGATCCGGGGTTACAAAACGCCCAACATCGATGCCTTTGCCAAAGATGGCCTGAGTTTGATGCGGATGTACACGGAACCCTCGTGCACTCCGACACGTGTCGCAATGATGACAGGTCGTCTCCCCACTCGCACCGGCCTTGTTGATGCCAAGGCGACGCTGGCCGGTGAAGGGCTTCCGGCCGAGGAGGTGACACTGGCCGAAGTGCTGAAGGAGGCAGGGTACACCACATCCCATGTTGGCAAGTGGCACATGGGTGACATCGAGGAGGCCTATGCTCACAAGCAAGGTTTCATGAATGCTGAATTCCCGATCCATCAGCAAGGCCAATTGGCAATCATGCATGCCGACGCCGAAGATGCAGATGTCATCCGAGGCACGACCCCGGATGGAAGCCTTCAAACTTATACATTGGACGCGCATTTTGCTGTGGACCCGAGTCATATGGTGACAGGTGTCGAATTGCGGGACGGCAAGATCTACGAAGTCGACCTGGAGCCCGGCGAGCCATGGAGTCAGGCGAAATATCGGGCAATGAATGAACGCTATCAACAAAGTGCTTTGTCCCAACTTCGCACGTTGGCGGAACAGGATGAGCCTTTCTTCTTGAATTATTGGCCCCTTTTTCCTCTGAATTTCCCGCGCCAGGATATCAAGGAGTTCAAAACGTTAAACGGTGGAACAATTGCGGAGACAATTGTCGAAGTCGACGAATGGCTCGGTGACTTAGTTGCAGAAGTTGACAAGCTCGGCATCGCCGAGAATACGGTAATCATGATCATGGGGGACAACGGACCTTTCATGAAATATGCTGGTGCAACCGGGATTTCTGATCGGATCTATCGCGGAGCCAAGGGCGACCATTTGGAAGGCGGCGTGCGCGTGAATGCCTATGTCAGGTGGAAAGGTGTGATCGAACCAGGCAGCTATGCTGAGGATATCATTCATGTCAGCGATCTGTTTACTACTTTTGCCCGCCTCACCAACGCGTCTGAGGAAGTCCCGACCGACCGTATCATCGACGGGCTGGATCAAAGCTCGTTACTCCTGAACGGCGACACCCATGGCCGTCGCGATTATGTCTTTGTTTACGAGGGTTCAAAGCTGAAGTCTGTGGTCAAAAACAAATACAAGATGCACCTCGCACCTGCAGGCGCAAATCCGATCCTCTTCTCTCATTTCTTTGATCTCTATCGCGACCCAAGGGAAGAGCGCTCGAAAGAATCAATCAAGTACGGACCATGGGCCGGTGGCCAGTTTGCAAACATGATCGTGCGTCATCAGGCAATGAAGAAGAAATATCCCGACCGGGAACTCCGCCGGGGCATTCCCTACACCGGAATCGAGAACCTACGACCTGAGACTGAGCAATTGCTCGAAGTATTCAAGGCGTCATTGCCGCAAGAGTAAAGGAGCGCACAGGACTTCGCCTACAACGCACTTCGGGCCGCCGTGCTTGCCCGCGTTCCACTCGCCTTCGCCCTCGGCCTTGACGCCGGTGCTGTCGATCAGCAGGTTCAGCGGGCCATCGCCGCCG
>NZ_JAWMPX010000071.1:0-2561 GCF_033101155.1 Tropicimonas sp. TH_r6 | reverse complement strand
GGACGAAGCCGCTCGCGCGGCAATGGCGCGTGTGGCTGTCGTTGGGCACTGATCTGATCACTGCGTCTTTGGCAATGGGCGAGTCTGTCTGACGATTGGGATCTTCTCAATCGACAGACAGGAGGTTCCGATGAAGGAGGAGAGAACCACGCCGCTGCGGCAGCGGATGATCGAGGACATGCGCATCCGCGGGATGGGCGAGAAGTACCAGAAGGCACACATCAGGGCGATCAAGGACTTCGCCGCGTTCCTCGGGCATTCGCCGGACACGGCCACGCCGGAGGAGTTGCGGGCGTATCAGCTGCACATGGCCGACACGGGCGTCACGCCGCCGACGTTCAACGCCCGGATTGTCGCGTTTCGGTTCTTTTTCGGTATGACCTGCGGGCGCGAAGACATGAAACGGTACATGCAATTCCGCACCGAACCGCGGAAGCTGCCGGTGGTGCTCAGCGTCGAGGAGGTTTCGGACATCCTGATGGCGGCGCCGGGACCGGGTCTGAAGTATCGGGCGGCGCTGAGTGTCAGCTATGGCACCGGGCTGCGGGCGGCAGAGGTGTGTGCCTTGAAGATTGGCGACATCGACAGTGACCGGATGCTGATCCATGTCGAAGAGGGCAAAGGCGGCAAGGATCGCAAGGTGATGTTGTCGCCGGGATTGCTGAGCCTGCTGCGGGACTACTGGTGCGAGGCGAGACCCGAAGGCTGGCTTTTTCCAGGAAAGCCGAAGATCAACCCGATCTCGCCGCGGCAGTTGAACCGGGCGTTCACGTCAGCCAAAAACATGGCCGGTGTGAAGAAGGTCGCCACTCTGCACACGCTCCGGCACAGCTTCGCCACGCATCTGCTGGAGGCCGGGACCGACGTTCGTGTCATTCAGGTTCTGCTTGGCCACGCCAAGCTCTCGACCACGGCGCGTTACACGCATGTCGCCACCAAGACCATCCGCGACACGATCAGCCCCTACGACATGCTGGCGAAGTTGCAGGACCAGACCGTGAAGCGAAGCCTGCAGTGACGGGCGGGGGCGTTGCCCCGACCGAAGCTGGAGATCGCTGACATCTTTCGAAGATATGGGCCTGCGTGGCGGCAGGCCAATGCCGGCCATGTCAGCCTGGCCCAACTCAAGGTGATGTCGGCCATTGTAGCCTGCCGAACCGAGGCGCTCGGTGGACATGTCGCGGCTTGCTCGGATTGCAGTCACCAGCATATCTCCTACAATTCCTGCAAGAACCGGCACTGTCCCAAGTGCCAGGGGCCCGCGGCGCGAGATTGGATGGTGGCGCGGGCGGAGGATCTCTTGCCGGTGGAGTATTTCCACGTCGTGTTCACCCTGCCGGCGGAGATTGCGCAGGTCGCCTACTGGAACAAGAAAGAGGTCTACGGCCTGCTGTTCCGGGCCTCCGCGGAAACGGTGATGACCATCGCCGCCGATCCCAAACGGCTCGGCGTCCGGATCGGCATCACCAGCGTGCTGCATACATGGGGATCGGCGTTGACCCATCACCCGCACATTCACATGATCGTCCCGGGCGGCGGCCTGTCTCCGGATGGCACCCGATGGATTGCTTGCCGGCCAGGGTTCTTCTTGCCTGTGAAGGTTCTCTCGAGGCTGTTCCGGCGGCTCTTTCTTGAAGGGCTGATGGCGCTCCATCAAGCCGGAAAGCTCAGTTTCCACGGCGACCGGGAAGAGTTGGCCGATGGCGATGCCTTCACCGCCTGGCTGGCACCGTTCCGAAAGGCCGAATGGGTGATCTATGCCAAGCCGCCCTTCGGTGGCCCCGAGGCGGTGCTGGCCTACCTGAGCCGATACACCCACCGCGTGGCGATCTCGAACTCTCGGCTCGTCAGCGCCGACGCCAAGACTGTCGCCTTCCGCTGGAAGGATTACCGCATCAAGTCCGGCAACCGGCAGAAGGTCATGCGGCTGGAGACCGGCGCGTTCATCCGCCGCTTCCTGCTGCATGTCCTGCCCGACGGCTTTCACCGCATCCGCCACTACGGGTTGTTGGCCAACGCCAGCAGAAAGGCCAACATTGCTCGGGCCCGCAGCCTGCTCGGCGCCAAACCGTCTGAGCCGGAACAGCAAACCGGTTCCGAAACCGCCCCGCTCACCCTCCGCGAGCCATGCCCGTGTTGCGGCGGCACGATGCGGATCGTCGAGATTTTCCGGCGAGGCCAGCGACCACGCCTGCGGGCACCACCATGGGAGTTGGCAACATGACGAAACGCTCCTCACTCCATTGTTGCCGAAGCCGAGCATCCGCAGGTGTTCGCCCCGATCCTTGTCGGCAAACCGTCACCTCTCCACGGGAAAACGCTCTGAACTTCAGCCGCCACAGCTCTCTGCGCTCCGTGATCCGACATGACCTCGGCTGTCACCGAGCGTCCCGCTGCCCGAACCGATCGCAAATCCCGATCCACAGACGCACCCTCCGCACTCTTTCCCCATAGACACCGCCGAGCCCCCGCGGCTTCCTCCCTGGGAGGTTTTCCAACGCGGGCCGACGTCGCGCCAAACCGATAACTCACGCCACGGCCCGCATCAGAAAACCTTCACC
>NZ_JAWMPX010000070.1:0-2806 GCF_033101155.1 Tropicimonas sp. TH_r6 | reverse complement strand
TCTTCTCCGCCATTCGCCGCGCCGACCTCGAACTGCAGCTTCCGGCTTTTGGGGATCCGCCGAAAGCCTTCGAAGCTCATGTCGAATGCCTTATGACTTCTCTGGCGGGCGTCTGTTGGTTTGGTAGCTGCGTTGCGGAGAGCGCGGACGCTGCAAGGCACTACGGGGCCAAAAACACGACAGGCACGTAGAGCGGGCGCTGCGCGGCATTGCCGACAAGTTCGGGTTCGGGGCAGAGCTGCCGGTTTTCTAAAAAAGGCCGAAATAGGGAGGCGCTCCGACTAATCCAAAATCACTATGCGAGGGGGGGGCGTTCAATCTCTAAGCCCTTCGCACCGGAAACCGTTCGCTCCCGAAGATGTACGCATCCTCAATTCAAAGATTTCGACCTTGAGCATTTTGCGCTAAGTGTTGGAGCAGTCTGCAGTCGCCTCCAGGCGTCCGGTCGATTGGTTCGCGCTCTCGGAGCCACTTGAAGCCTCCTCCCCCTGAACACGCAATCTGAAGTCACGGCGTGGTATTTTTTGTGGTACGCTGAAAGAAGGTGAAAAAATATCGACTTAATTTCAAGAGCCTGCCTGAATAGTGCGGCTGACACCGCCTCCGCCATTTTGGTACTCTGTATTTATCTCATTGATAAAAAACAAAATACGGACGGAGCGGTGAGCTTCCACCAATGCCTTCCACCCTTGCTCTGCTAAAAATGGAAAAGAGCGCTAGAAGTAGGCAAATAATGCGTACCTACTTCCAACAAATGTACTCTGAGCATTCCGGTTGTCACTGTACTGGCAAGCGTGACGCAGGCTCAACGAGCCCGTCCAGTGAGGGAGCGGGTCGCACAATGCTTGCCCAGTATGGTCGGAGCCTCGGAAGCCCAGGCGGCTGACCTCCCCTTGGCTGAGTAACTGCTACTCTTTCCAACGTGCGCTGAGGCAGGCTATGGACGCGCCGAATTAGTTCTACAAAACGAGCACCATTGGAAAGCACCCTCGGACACCATCGATGATTTCAGCAAAACCGTCATGGAAAGATATCCAGCAACTCATCTCGGGATAGTCAGACACACAGTTGATGGGGCTCGTTCAAGATCTGTACCGTCTCAGCCCCGAAAACACGGCATTCCTGAACGCCCGATTGCTCCAGCAGCCGGCATCGAAACAAACGTTGACGCCCTACAAAAAGCGCATTCGTTCCGCCGTTTGTCCAAATGAACCGTGGAAGCAAAGCGTGCGTCTGTCCGAGGGTCGCAAAGCGATCAGCGAGTTCAGGAAGGCGAATGGCAACGCCCGAGATACACTGACGCTGATGACCTATTACGTGCAATGCGGGAACGACTTCACCCTGGAGTTCGGTGACATCGACGAAAGGTTCTATGACAGCTTGTGCTCGATGGCCGGGCAGATCAAAGACCGTCTACTGAAAGAGCAGTATCTGAAATTGGCGGATGAAATCCTGCCTCTTCTGGAGAAGGAGTTCGAACGCATCGACGGACTGATGGGTTGGGGATACCCCGACGAGTTCGGTGATCACCTTGAAGAGTTGAGGGACGCGTTCAAGCAGGTCTCGTGATATGCGAAATCGATGAGATGGAGCTATGGTCCAGGCTAGGTAGGTTCCTTGGGAGTCCAGATGGCTACCCCTCGCTCGGCTGAGAGGCTGTAAGGAGTAGTTGCGGTCACCCATGATGAACGACGCAGGGCGTTCGCGAACTGCGCATTACAGACCTTGAGGCAGGTTTGGTGAATGCCCGTTTCGCATGACTCAGATCATCTCTATTACCTTGGGTAAGGTGTATACTTCCACCACGTGGACGAGGGCGTATTGGGGGAAGGTCCATGAAACGTTCTTATGCAACGAAACTCGTCACAATCGCGGTAGCCACCAGCCTTATTGGCATTGGATTGGTCACCGATCTGAGGGCAGATGAAGCCGCCGATATCGCCGCCATTGAAGCGCTATGGGAAACCTATGCGGCCTCCGGTGTTTCCGCCGATGCGGATGCGCGGCTCGGTGTTTGGCATGAGGATGGCATCCAGATGCCGCCGGGGATTCCGGCGCGCGGATACGATGCCGTCGCCAAAAGCACGAAAAAGAAGAAGCCCGGGGGAACAAAGGCGATGACGGTCACACCGGAAGAGATCGTGATCCTCGGCGATATGGCCTATTCGCGAGGCGTTTACACCGCCACCAAGGTGAGCAATGGAGCCGATGTCGAAATCGACGGAAAGTTCCTGACGATCCACAAGCGGCACGAAGACGGGTCGTGGCGGATCTATCGTGACTGCTTCAACAGCAACACGGAATAGCAGGCACAAAACAGCCGAAGGCGGGCAACGTCTCGCTGTCTGCCCTTTGCTTCTGGGAGATTGGACGATGCTGTTTCGATCCCGAAAAGAACTGGCTTGACGCCGAGAGTTTGAGAAACGTCTCATTCCGGTGTGTCTCGACCGTTTTTCTCTGCATCGGCGTATTTCTTGCCTTCGCGGGAGGGGTCTGCGGCCAAGCTTTCTCTGAAGACCATCTACAAGACTGCATCGCGCCACGCGCAAGTGATCCGGGTGGCGCGAGCCTTATTCACCAATGTTACCGAGCGCCGGACGGAAGTCTCAACATCTTCCACGGATCAAGGCTGCTCGAAGCTTCTCCAGCACCGCAACGGTACCGGCAGTTCGTCCGGAATGTTTGCAGCTCGTTGGGACTTGGAGCCGCCGAATGTGAGGTCACCCCGATGGTCATCGACATTGGCCGCAACGCTGTGGCTGGAGAGTGTATCGGATCGAAGATGATCTTTTTTGATAGAGAATTG
>NZ_JAWMPX010000069.1:0-3087 GCF_033101155.1 Tropicimonas sp. TH_r6 | reverse complement strand
GCCCCGATTGCGTCTGCTGCAGATCTTACGGTTGGGTATTTTCTGGAATGGCCGATGCCGTTTCAGTACGCGAAGGCGACTGGGATGTATGACGAGGCGCTCGGGATGGAGGTGAACTGGGTTTCCTTCGATACCGGGACGGCGATGTCGGCGGCGATGGCGTCGGGGGATGTGCAGATCTCCGTGAGCCAGGGGTTGCCGCCCTTCGTGGTCGCGACCTCGGCCGGGCAGGATCTGCAGATTGTCGATATCGCCGTGTCCTATTCGGAGAATGACAATTGCGTCGTCGCCGAGGCGCTGGAGATCGACAAGGACAGCGCCAAGGAGCTTGAGGGCAAGAAGGTCGGTGTGCCGATCGGCACCGCCGCGCATTACGGTTTCCTCAAGCAGATGAGCCATTTCGGCGTCGATATCACCTCGATGGAGATCGTCGACATGGCGCCGGCCGATGGCGCGGCGGCCTTTGCGCAGGGCAATCTCGACATGGTCTGCGGCTGGGGCGGCGGCCTGCGTCGGATGCTGGAGCATGGCAATGTGCTGCTGACCGGCGCGGAGAAGGAAGAGCTTGGCATCCTCGTGGTCGACGTGACCTCGGCGCCGGCGAATTTCGTGGCGGAAGGGGCCGAGACGCTGGAGGCCTTCCTGGCTGTCACCGCCAAGGCCAACGCGATGTGGAACGCGGGCGAGACCAAGGCCGAGATGCTGGAAGTGATCGCCAAGGATGCGGGCATGGATCTGGAGGCCACCGAGGCGACCATCGGGACCTTCGAATTCCCCTCGGTCGAGGAGCAGCTGGGCGAGAAATGGCTCGGCGGCGGCCTGCCGGCTTTCATGCTCGGCGTGGCGCAGGTCTTCCAGGAGGCCGGTTCCATCCCCGCCGCGCTCGAGTCCTATGAAGACGCGGTGGCCCCCGGCCCGCTGACCAGCGTCGGCGAGATGTGATTGACGTGGGGGCCGCGGCACAGCGGCCCCCCCTTTTTTCCGATGCCTTCCCTTCCCCAAGTCCGGAGAACCGCCCCTGATGGACGGCCTGCATATCGAGCATCTGACGATGCGTTTCGACCTGCCCAACAATGACCACGTGCTGGCGCTCAGGGATGTGTCGCTGGAGATCAATACCGGCGAGATCGTCTCGGTCCTTGGCCCCTCTGGTTGCGGCAAGACCACGCTGCTGAACATCGTCGCCGGCTTCCTGGCGCCGACCGACGGGCAGGTCCGGATGAACGGCCACACGGTCACCGGCCCCGATGCCGAGCGCGGCATGGTGTTCCAGAAGGGCGCGCTTTTCGAGTGGATGAGCGTGCGCAAGAACGTGGATTTCGGCCCGCGGATGAAGGGCATGGCCAAGGCCGAGCGGGACGGGATCGTCGATCACCTGCTGGAGGTCGTGGGCCTGCAGGACTTCAAGGAGAAGGCGGTTTACGAGCTGTCGGGCGGCATGCAGCAGCGGGTGGCGCTGGCGCGCTGCCTGGCCAATGATCCGGACGTGATCCTGATGGACGAGCCGCTGGGCGCGCTGGACGCGCTGACGCGGGAGAAGATGCAGGGGCTTGTGCTCAAGCTCTGGAAAGAGACCGGCAAGACGGTGATCCTGATCACCCATTCGGTCGAGGAGGCGCTGCTTCTGGGCGAACGGCTGATCGTGATGGCGCCGCGTCCCGGTCGGATCTATCGCGAATACAACCTTCCCTTCGCCGATCGCGGCGTCGGGGCCGACTTGCGCGAGGTCAAGAAGGACCCCGCCTTCGCCGAGACGCGGGACGAGATCCTGTCGATGATCTGGGAGATGGAAGAGGAAATCATGGGTCGCGCGGAGGATGTGGCATGACCGGGCTTGTCCTGCTTGGCATCTATGTCGGGCTCTTTGTCGGCGGCTTTTTCCTCGCCCGGCTGATCCGCTCGCTCAGCAAGAAGGAACATGACTACACCTCGCTCAAGACGGTGACCTTTGGCGACGAGAGCGCCATTCGGCCGGACCGCTGGGGCTCGATCTTCTCGATCCTGGTGATCTTCATCATCTGGGCGGCGTTCACGGGCTCCAAATGGGCGCCGTTCCACGTGCCGGGGCCGTTCATGGGCGAGACCAGCTTCAGCTACACCGCGACCGACGCTTCCGGGACGACGGATGAGGCGCGGGTCGATATCCTTGTCCATCCGGTGGGCGAGAAGGTGAAGCCGGCCGAGATCGATCCCGGGAGCGGCTTCGCGGCCAATGACAGCGCGTCTGTCGGCGCCTGGCGCTCGGTGCTGATCAAGGCGGTGGGCAATGACGGCGAGGGGGCGACGGTCACGGCCGTGGACGGCAAGCCGATCGCGCCGGGCGAGCGGGTCAAGGTCTCCGACGGCGCGGTGACGATGACGGCCAAGGGCTCGCTGAATTTCGAGCCGGCCAAGGGGCTGCAGATGGAGCCGATCTGGATGCCGCCGCCCGAGGCCGTGCTGGACCGGTTCTTCGAGATCGCGACCGAGGGCTACCAGAACTTCACGCTCTGGGAGCACCTGGGCTGGTCGCTCTTGCGGGTTGTCGCGGGCTTCGTGCTCGGCTCGCTTGTGGGCATCCCGCTGGGCTATGCGATGGGTCTGTCGGGCTGGGTGCGGGGCTGGTTCGACCCGATTGTCGAGTTCATGCGCCCGGTGCCGCCGCTGGCGCTGATCCCGCTGGTGATCATCTGGTTCGGGATCTGGGAGACGGGCAAGATCGTGCTGCTGTTCCTGGCCGCGCTCTGGATCATGACGATCGCGGCGCGGGCAGGGGTGTCGGGTGTGAACATCTCGAAGGTGCACGCGGCCTATTCGCTGGGGGCGAGCAAGCGGCAGGTTCTGCAGCATGTGATCGTGCCGAACTCGCTGCCGGAGATCTTCACCGGCGCGCGGGTTGCGATGGGTGTGTGCTGGGGCACGGTTGTCGCGGCCGAGCTTGTGGCGGCACAGAAGGGGGCGGGGATGATGATCATCGCGGCCTCGAAGTTCCAGCTCACCGACATCGTGATCATGGGCATCATCCTGATCGGCATCATCGGCTACGGCATCGACATCCTCATGCGCATCGCCGAACGCATCCTCGTCCCGTGGAAAGGCCGCGCCTGA
>NZ_JAWMPX010000068.1:0-3183 GCF_033101155.1 Tropicimonas sp. TH_r6 | reverse complement strand
ATCGACCCGCTGGCCGAGCGCTTCATCGCAGCCGCGCCGCTGGCCGTTCTGGGAACCCGCCGGGTCGATGGTGGCGTTGACCAGACACCGCGCGGGGATCCGCCGGGCTTCATTAAGGTGCTCGATCCCAGGACATTGGCGCTGCCCGATCGTCCCGGGAACAACCGGATGGACTCCTTCGAGAACACCCTGCGTGACAATGCCGTGGGCCTGCTCTTCATGATCCCCGGACATGGGGACACACTGCGGGTCAGTGGGCGCTCGGCTCTCGTCAGGGACGCGGCCCTTTCGGAGCAGCTCGCGGTGAATGGCCGGCCGGCGGGTCTCGTGATGCTCATCCGGGTCGAGCGGGTTCTTTCCCATTGTCCGAAAGCGTTCATCCGCTCGCGGGCTTGGCATCCCGATGAATGGCCCGACACGTCAAATGTGCCGAGCCTGGCAGAGATGATGAAGGCCCATGGAGCGCTGAAAGACCCCGTGTCGGTGATCGAAGAGCGAATCCACCGCTCCAACACGGAACGACTCTACTGAACTGTCGCGGATCGACGCGGCGCGACGGACGGCCGAACAGACAGGAAGAAGGACAGGCATCATGACAGCATTGGACCAGGTGGCACTCGGGATACTCGTCTTCATGGCGGTAGTGGCGGTTGCCGTTCTTGTGTTCTTCGGCGGCTGGCCCGGCCGGGTTGCCGCCGCCCGAAACCACCCCTACCGCTCTGCCGTTTCGATTGGCGGCTGGATCACCCTGATCGCCGGCGGGGTGTTCTATCCGCTGGTGCTGATCTGGGCCTATGCCGGGTCCACCGACGCCGAGGTCGAGGCCGCCGCCGAGGAGACCGCAGCATGATCCTTGTCCCGATCATCCTTTGGCTCGGTTTTCTCTGGGTTCTGGTGAAACTCGGCGTTCTGAAACGCTGGCATCTCTGGATGAAGATCTCGCCGGTGGTGATCTGGCTCACCGCCATGCTGGTGATCTTCCTGCCGCTCAACTGGAACGCCCCCAAGGCGGGCGCGACGGTGACCGTGGGCTCGCAGGGGATCAAGCCGGCTGTCAGCGGGCCTGTGACGGAGGTCGCCGCCCAATCCTGGACACCCATTGCGGAAGGGGATGTGCTGTTCGAGATCGACAAGGCGAAATACCTTGCCGCCGTCAACAAGACCAAGGCGGAACTTGCGCTGGCCGAGGATCAGCTGTCCCGGAAGCAGACCCTGCTCGAACGGCAGGCGGTCGCCGAGACCGAGGTTGAAGCCCTGCGGGCCGAGGTCGAGGTCGTCCGGGCGGATCTTGCCCTGGCGCAGATCGATCTGGAGAACACCACGGTCCGCGCACCCTTTAGAGGGATCGTCCCCGCCACGACCCTGCTGCCCAGCGACCGGGTCGCCGCGGGTGTTCCGGTCATGGCCTTCCTCGACATCGACAACCCGGTGGTAAACGTCGTCCTCAAGCAGAACCAGATCCGCAACGTGATGGAAGGACAAAGGGCCGAGGCGACTTTCAAGACCTTTCCCGGTCGTGTGTTCCAGGGGACGGTCTCGGGCGTTTTTCTCTCTGCACCGACCGCCGAATACACGCTGGATGGGGCGACACCAGAGGTACCGGAGGTGATCGACACCACCTATGTCGCCACGCTCGACCTGGAGCTTGAAGGTGTCTCCCTGCCACCAGGAAGCTCCGGCCAAGGGGCGATCTACACCGACCAGGGCACCGAATTCCATGTCCTCCAGCAGGTCACCCTGCGCATGACGGCATGGATGAACTACTTCTGAGCCCACAGATCTATTTCAACTCTCGAGAGAGCACAGCATGAGCCGATTTCTGGGAGTCGCTATATCCCTGGCCACGATGACGGCGAACACGGCCATTGCGCAGGACGCCGCGACACCCGGCATATCCGGTTTTCGGAGCGACGCGCAGGGGTTTGCCGGACCGTCGGCCGTTACCTCGCAGCTTGCCGAGGATGACGCCCCCAAGGATCCCGCTTTCCGCTTTCCGGGCTTCGACCGGGCACTGAAACCCTGGTTCGACTGGAAAGCCCGGCTCAAGACCGATGCCGGCCTGCAACTCGGCTTCGACTATACTTCCCTCTACCAGAAGGCGGATGCCACCCTGCCGGGCTCGGAAGACGAGGCCAGCAGCGGTATCTTCAAGGTCTTCGGTCGCTGGGACCTCGTCAATCGGGGCGAGACGGATGTGGGCACGCTCGTCTTCAGCGTCGAGAACCGCCATGCCTATACCGATATCCCGCCGGCGGATCTTGGCTTCGCAACGGGCTATCTCGGTATTCCCGGAACGCTCTTTGGCGACACCGATTGGATCCTCGGGGATCTGAACTGGCAGCAGAGCTTCAACGACGGGCGAACCGGTATGATCGTCGGTCGCTACGATCCAAATGATTTCTTCGACGTGCTGGGCTACGCCAACCCGCGTACGGCTTTCCAGAACCTCGCCATCGTCTTGAACCCGTCCGTGGCCCTGCCGGACTGGAGCACCGGCATCGGTGTCGGCCACTGGATCGACGACAGCTGGTACGTGAAGGCGGCGGTCAATGATGCCAACGGCACTGCGATTGACCCTGTTCTCTTCAACGATTCATTTGATCTCTACAAGACCGTGGAGGTTGGATGGTCGCCTTCTTCCGACCGCCGGTTTTTCTCCAACGTCCACGTCATGTATTGGCATGCCGACGAGCGCGAGGAAGCCGGCATCGAGGAAAGCCAGGGCTGGACCATCGGCGCCAACTGGACCTTCGATGACGTCTTCATGCCCTTCCTGCGCGCCGGCTGGTCCGAGGGCTCGGCGCCTCTCTACAACGAGAACTACACGGCCGGCTTCGTCTACCGCAGCCGCAGCCGGGCCGACCTGATGGGGGCTGCCGTGAACTGGGGGCAACCTTCTGACGACACGCTGGAGGCGCAAACCACCTCCGAGATCTTCTACCGCCTGCAACTGGCCGAGAACCTCGCCATCACGCCCTCGATCCAGTTCATCGACAATCCCGCGCTCAACCCGGAGGAGGACAATATCACGATCTTCGGGCTAAGGACACGCTTCTCGTTCTGAGCTGACCACCCGCCAATATGAGATCGCCCGGTCCGGGGCGCGGGAACACTGGGGAATGTCCGCTCTATCGAAGCCGCAGCGCGGCAAGTGTATCGACCTTGGAGGGCGGCTTCGGGCCG
>NZ_JAWMPX010000067.1:0-3834 GCF_033101155.1 Tropicimonas sp. TH_r6 | reverse complement strand
ATTCGCGCGCCCTCCAAGCCTCTGAAAACAAAAGGGCAGATCGCCTCCCCGCGTAGCAAGTCACGCGAAGCGTAGTGTAAGTTATTCTGACAAAATATAGTAAAAACAGCGTTTCGAAAGTTGCAAAGTCATATTTGAGCGCAACATTCATTCCAAGCTATGCGGTGTTCATAGCCAACATCTTCGTCCTGCTCCACAATATCAGCGTAGAAATTCAAGAACTCCGTCGTGTCGGGCAAAAGACGGAGATAATACCTAACTGTTTCAAAAACCCCGTTGACAATAATTTCACAGCCATTTTGTTTCTCGAATTCCTCAGATTTTTCTACGATGGTTGCAGCCTGCTCATCATCAATCCCCACAGTGGAAAGCAAGTAATATCGGGAGACACTCTCGGCTCTAACTTTATCAATTGCCTCCAGCACATCTATCAGAGAGATACTTTTATCAAACTTGATTTCTACAGCCTCTACAGGTTTGCCGTTTTCAACAACAACGATATCTCCGACTGTACCGGCTTTTCGATCTGCCGATTTCATTCTCGCGAGTGGTTCAAGTTCCTGTGCGGAAAACCTGTCAATTTTGCTAATTAGGCAGCAATATATAGCATATATCGCAATCTGTGGAAGTCTTGGCGCGCCTGTTTTGTACTTCACACTCATATGCCTACGCAGCAATGAATCCACCGTTACAATTGGCAACGATTTTGGTCGTGTCAGCACTACTCTTTCGCGGTTTCTAATCTCAATAAGCGCAACAAATATCAGCAACAGCATTTTACGCGCTATATCACCTGTTTCGTCATCGTTTGCATAGTTAATCACGTTAACAAACAGCGGACCGACTTTCTTGGGTTGGGTCTTCAAAATGGAACCCGTTTCCAATGGACCTGCAAAGGAAAGTGTTTGGGTCAGCCAATGGCTTTCAACACTTCTCGGCAGTGAGTGTTCAATTAGGAAAGGGATCGTTGATCTTGAATCGAATGTTCTGGCTGCAAATCCATTTGGGTGTTCAGACTTGTGAGCTCGGACATCTTGCGCTGGATGACAAGCTTTTGCTGCCAATAAGGTCAGGGCCGCTCCACGGAATGCATGTTTCGCCCTCGCAAGTTCCAGTGTTTCCTCTGCGACTTTCTGGTCAAGGCCACATTCGGCAAGAAGAGTTTCAGTCCCGTTCTCAACAAAAACTTCCGCCGCGCGATAGGCAGTTTCAAGGATCTCATCCAGCATCTGGACCCGGCTTGTAACATCAACATCGGACCATTCCGTTACTTCATTCATACTGAATCTTCCTGAATTCTACTCTTTGTAGTAAACTCAACTTTACTCTCCACGAGAGCTCGCGGTGATAACAAGGGGAATGGGTAGGTGCAAAGGTATCTGTCGCGGCCGATGATCGGATGCGTAGTCTCAGTTCTGAAATCAAACCTCAAGGCACGGATGGCTTCCGCAAGAGCTGGCACTTTACTTTCACCAATTTGAAGTTGTTCCAGCAATGCTTTTTTGCTTACGAACTCTCCACAGTTTCTCGTTTGGGAAAAGTGCTGGATTGCAGCAAGAAGCACTTTGTTTCCCCCGGTGACGTCAATTTCGGTTGAGATGTCGACGACATCGCCCCTGTTTGCGTAGTGCCCATAAATATCGATCAAAGTGAAAAACTTCGAGCGAGCCGTCAGCGCCTTTTCCACCTCTTTCCACACATGAAAAACATCAGTGATAGATTTGATTGAGCAAGACGCCGAGAAATCTGCATACCTCGGCAAATACTTGCTTAAACCTGTGATTGATATTCTCATCTCACCAATTTTTTTCCCCGGTGAGGTGGAAGCAAAGTCCATCGAAATTGAGCTGTCCCGATCACGAATGGTAACTTTTGCTCCAGAAAACTTGGGAGTGTGCTTGCCGTCAGAAATGGTTCGCCCAAAAAAGGATGAGTATTCCGTATGAAACACCACTTCCGACTCTTTGCTGCTTCCAATCTCAGAAGGCTGCTTTCCGTATCGTTTTGAAATCGCCTTTTTTGCTATCCCTTTAAAACTCTTAGACCGCTCCCTTTGGCGCTGTCTGAACGTTGATTTAAAGTTTTCGGGCCTAGGTTCAAATTCTAGATCATTGGAGCCATCAAAGACTTGCTCACGAATTGATTGCGCAAAAGCTTCTGCCATTTTCGGAGGAACAGAATTGCCAATCTGTTCAAGTTGCACACCATAGCTCCCGACAAGTTCATAATCATCCGGAAATGTTTGAAGTCTCTTCAGCTCTGGAAGCGTAAAGTGACGGTTTTTCCAGTGAAACGGCCCTGTGAACTTTCCAGGTTGAGCTTTGATTGTCCGGCAAGGCTGGTCGGGATTGACCTTGTAGAGCAGGTCGTGAAACTTCGATCGCCATGCAAAAACAGGCTCAGGATGCCCCATTTCGGCAGTATAGAACGAGTAATTTAATCCCTCAGGAACCCCAGGTAGCAGGTGGCCGTACATGCCCCCTAAATCATCATGAAAAGGTTCCCTTCGGTCCTGGAGGTCATTGATTGCGGCCTTAACAGAAACGAGTGGATTGCTTGAGTTCGAGTCCGGACCATGTGTAGGCATCGGAAAACGATATGAACCCTGTTTCAATCCGACCATAATTAACCGTTCACGGTGCTGGGGAACACCATAATCGGCTGTGTCCACGACCTCAAAGGTCAAAGAATATCCGTGTTCTTCAAATGCTTCGACAATCTCGCGCCACGGCCCGCCTCCATTGGCACCAGGTAGTCCATAGACGTTTTCGAAGACGAATGCTCTTGGCTTCAGTGTATCGAGAATACGGCAGTAAACCTCATAGAGTTGGCCTCGGATATCCTCGGTGCCAATGACACCACCGGATCGACGTCCTGCGGCAGAAAAAGTCTGGCACGGCGGCCCACCGATTATGCATTCGACACCGGCATCTATGAACTGGGACTCATCGAATTCGGTTATATCTTGGTTGAACACCTTGGTGCGCTTGGAAAAATGCCTACCTGCCTTGATGTTCGCTTCAAGCGTAGCACAGTATTTCTTCTCGAGTTCAACACAAGCAAGGATGTCGTATCCAGCCTTATCGAAGCCAATGTCCAAACCGCCCGCCCCGCTGAACAAGCTGAGTGTGGGTATTTTTCTTATTTTCATTTGAGCTTACCCCACAGGTAGTGATTTTCCCTAGAAAGTATACACAATCTTGAGCACTAGGAAGCGCAAAATGCACCTTTTTTGGGCTTGCGCCTCCGACCATACAAAAGCACGTCGAGCAATCCCTAAGCCAATTTTCTGCAGAAAAACTGTGTTTATGCTGTACCTGACGAGCGTATCACTTCGAATGGCCGATCAATTATGACCTAAGTCTTTGCTTTTACTGCTTAAAATGGTGCCCCCACACGGACTCGAACCGCGGACCTACTGATTACAAATCAGTTGCTCTACCAGCTGAGCTATAGGGGCACATACACGACACTTTCTCGCAACCGCCTGCCGTAGCCCAAATGGTCCACGTGAGGCCGTTGCCAGACCAGAAACGCGCTTTCTCCACCACCGCTAAAGCGTATCTCTACACCGAGAAACGGAGATTGGCGGATTCACACGAATCTGACAGCGCTTGCTTACCGAGAGAGTTCAATTTGCGCAAGCCACCAGCCTCCCCCGGTCGCACCGGAGCCGCCTCGGTCGACGCCTGCCCCCCCCCTGCAATCCCGCCCGAATGTATTCGTATGACCTCAATGATCTCGATACCGAGCGCGGTGCTTCCGGTCGGAATGGGCGAAGGCCCGGCACATTGTCGAGCCGGGCCCTTTGGAGTCAGTGGTGATCGTCCTACG
>NZ_JAWMPX010000066.1:0-4024 GCF_033101155.1 Tropicimonas sp. TH_r6 | reverse complement strand
AAGCCCACACTCCCAAATGCTGCGGTCCGCACGAACGGGTAGTTTGCCGACTTCGCGGACATCTGACGTTTTTGATCGGATGTCCGGTTTGTCGGCGGGACCAAAGACACGGTTTAAGCAAGTGCACTGACAGTCGGAGACATGCTATGATGAATTAATCATCCATTTTTCTTACGGCACGAACTCCGAAGCTGCCGCTGAAATTTCGGTGATTTTTTGTCACATGACCGTAGTCGAAGGTCATAGTAACAGCACAGCAGTCTCCAGCTGTTTCGGATGTCCAGTAATTATATGTACCGCTTTTCGCAAAAACCGGATCAAGTCTTAATTTTCCTCCATAAAGATCCTTGTTCGATTTTGACGGCTCGTAGATAGTTTTCAACTCGGTAGCTGTAGGCAAACGCCAGTCACTGTGGCCGCCAGTCGAGAGACCATCAACATATTCTCTGGACTCATTCCAGTTTAAAGAATGACCTAAATCGGCATAACTGTCTTTCTGTGTCCACATCAAACCAGTTTTTGCATCTTTGACTACACCGTTAAATGAGCTAATGTAGCGAAAGTCTTCTGACAGTTGTTCCGCTTGCGCATAATCACAGAATACAAAAACGATAAGCAAAGTTAGCGAAAAACACTTCATAATACCCTCAATGTTCAGGTTAGTGTTTTAACCGATATTCCCCAGATGACTTCCGAATTTCCGCGTTGCCAACCGACTGGGCACCGATTTGGAACCTTGGCTGGCAGTTTGCCCTCTCAGGCGGGCTTTTGGCCACCTGGTCGTCCCCGGCGGCCCAATCGGGCTCGATACTATCGTCATCCGGACACACCTCTCCCATCGTTCAAATCCTGTCGTCAACGTCCTCGGCCTACGCCGGGACACACACCAACAATGATGGCGTTCGGCAAAGCCGACGTTGCTCAAATCGGCCCAATGTCTGCAAAGCGCAGGTAGCGGATGCTCGTGGTAATCGGTCCAAGGTCGGCAAAGCCCCGCTGACTTGTCTTTGGCGGCGGCGGCAACAAAGGTCCGGTCTTTGATTGCCATAATGAATACCGGGCGATTGCGGCGTGGATTGCTGCGCCGCTGAGAAGGTCCGCAAGATCGGCATCCCCGACTTTCCTTTTGAGTTTCCCATCGGCTTCGCTCCGCCATCGCGGCAAGGGGCGGTGGATTTCTCTTCCGGACGGTCTCCGGCGACCGTCAGCTCTTGCCGTCTCCTTCCGGGTCCAACCCGTTCATGACGGCAATGAAATCGGCCAGCATAGGGACGAACTTCTCCCCCTGCCCCGCGGCCTCCATGGCGCCGAAATTGTTGCGGATTGCCGATTGCAGCGGATTCACCGCGCCGACGCTGGTCGCGAGGTCGGAGAGATAACGCATGTCCTTGTGGGCATTGGTGATCGAGAAGCGGTGCGCGTTCTCGTCCCCCTCCAGCGTCCATTTCATGAAGGTGTCGTAGAAGCCGTTATGCATGCGCGAGCTGCCGATCACCTGGTGGAACTGCTCCGTGGACAGGCCCGACTTGCGCGCGACCGCCATCGCCTCGGACAGCAGCGCAGCGTTGCCCATCGCCATGAAATTGTTGATCAGCTTCATCTTGTGACCAAGCCCGACCGGGCCGAGATGCACGATATTGCTCGCCCAGGCCTGCAGCACCGGTTCGATCCGCGCAAAGACCGCGTCCTCCGCCCCGACCATGACGGCCAGAGTGCCGTCGGCGGCATTGTTCGGCGTCCCGCCAAGCGGGGCGTCGGCCATGCCAATCCCCTTCTCCGCCAGAATTGCGGCGAGTTGCTCGGTGCTGACCGGATTCGCCGTCGAGCAGTCGATCACGATGGATCCCGGTTTCGCATGGGTAGCAAGCCCGGCCTCCCCGCCGATCACCGCCTCGACCTGCGGCGAGCCGGAGACACAGATATGGATGATATCGCACGCTGCGGACATCTCCGCGATGGAGCCTGCCTCGGTCGCGCCCTGCGCCACGAGATCCTCGACTGGCCCACGATTGCGATGCGCCACCACGACCAGCGGGAACCCCGCCTTGAGGATGTTGAGGCCAATGCCATGCCCCATCAGGCCGACGCCAATTAATCCAACGGTTGGTTTGGTCATGTTCACCCCTCGATGTAGTTGCGCCAGTCATGCTCCTCGCGGAAGCCGAGCATCTGGCGGATCTTGCGGTTGGAATAGAGCGCTTCGTTTTCGCCGAGATCTTCGGCAACCGGTACGCCCGGAAAAAAACGTTCGGCAATCTCACGCGCGGGCAAGTTCACCGAATTGGTGTCATTGCCGGCATTGAAGATCTGGAAGCCGAGCTCGTCCGTCTTCAGGCAACGGTCGACAATCTGCCCGAGATCGCGCGCGTCGATATAGCAGAAGATATTGCGACGGCGCACGGCCGGGTCGGCAAAGAAGCCAGGGAAGCGGTCATATTCATGCGGTTCCATGACATTGCCGATGCGCAACCCGTAGATGTCGAAGCCCGAACGGCGCTGGAAGGCCCGCGCGGTCTTCTCGTTGATCACCTTGGAAAGGCCATAGCTGTCCATCGGGTTGGTGTCGTGCTCTTCATCGACAGGCAAGTATTCTGGATCGGCCACGCCATCGGCAAAGCAGACACCATAGGTCGTCTCCGAGGAGGCGAAAACGATCTTGCGGATGCCGAGCTTCACCGCCGCTTCGATGACATTATAGGTGCCGATGGTGTTGACCCGGAAGGTCTCGTGATCGGGATTGATCAGGATGCGCGGCACGGCAGCGAAATGCACCACGGCATCAAAGGTGGGGACGCCGGTGCCCGGCTCCAGTTCGTCGAAATCGGCGTAGCTGGTCATCACGTTGAACATCGCGCCTGAGTCGGTGATGTCGGCGATCAGGTTGTCGATGCCAGGCGCGTCAAGCGGTGTGAGGTCGACATTGACGACCCGGTGTCCCTGATCGGCCAGATAGCGGCAGACATGCCGACCGGCTTTGCCCGAGCCGCCTGTGAACAGGATACGCATGGTTGGTTTCCTTTCCTCCGGCAGGCGGCGAGGCGTGCTGGCGCCAGCGGCCTGCTCCGTCCGACAGACTAGACCCTGTCAGGCCGAATGCAATCGCAACCGGGGTCTCACTTGCCGGAAATTCTGGCGAGGAAGCGGGCCGTTATCTCCATCGCTTTCCCGGTCGCTTCTGGTGAGAATTCCAGTGTGCTCAGCACGTTTTTTTCCGCCTGGTCGAACCCGTGGGTGGTGCCCTTGAACAAATGTGCCTCGACCGGCCGACCAGCTGCACGCATCCGCTCGATCACGCGGATGCAGGCATCCTCGTTAACGACGCTGTCATCTTCCACCAGCAAGAAGAGCGCCGGCACGTCCTCTTTCCAGCCATTGTCATAAACCTGGCTGGCGACGCCGCAATAGGGGTAAAGCAGCACCGTGCCAACGATACCTTCCAGTCCGTGATTGTTGATGGAGGCGGGCCAGCGGGTGAGGTTGTGCGGCGGTTTTCCCTGCCCATGCAGTGACAGCATGTCGAGCACGGACCAACCGCCATGCGAGGCGCCGATCAGCGCAATACGGTCGGGATCAACGAACGGCATGGCGCGCGCATCCTCGATGGCAACCGCGACATCGCCCGCCCGCTCCGGCCCCGGTAAGAGCTGGCCAATGCAGATCAGACGCCAGAGCTGGGCGTCGTCATAGCCGCGCGGCCCATGGCTGTCGACAACGAGCGAGGCCCATCCTTGCGCAGCCAGATCCGACGCCCATCGTTCCATGTTGTCTTTCGGCCCATCGCAACCTGAGAACAGCAAGGCGGTTGGCCAGGGTCCCGCTCCATCCGGTGTGTAGCTATGATACGCCGGCTTCAGCCGGTGCGAGAGCTGTTCCGGGCTCAGAACCTTTGCACCGAAACCATGATATCGGGCCAGCGCATTGCAGCCGACCAGCCCGCCAAGGACCAGAATGGCAAGACCGGCCCAGAGAAATGAGGTGATCATCTTGTATGTCCACATGGTTCAAACCAGCGCTGTGCGGCTTT
>NZ_JAWMPX010000065.1:0-4062 GCF_033101155.1 Tropicimonas sp. TH_r6 | reverse complement strand
AGCCCTTTTTGTTCGTTTTCTGCGGGCTGCACTTGCGGCGGCTTTGTGGACCTTTTCGGCCAGAGAAATACCTGTTGCCCTTCCCAAAAATCGACTGACATGATCAGGGCGAACCGGACGTTCGCGGTGGTTCGGCTTTACCTCTGAGATTTGGCTCAAAGGTCAAGAAAATCAGTCGCGTTTGAGGGGCGCGCGTGATCACGGCCAGCATCTCGGCGGGTGTTGAATCACGGGACCAAAAGGTATCGGCCGGCGCGAGTTGCGCCGGCCGACACGTGATCATCCCGATTCATCTGGGTCGAACCAGCTTGTTCTAGTGGAACTTGCGGATTTCGCCCGTCTTGAGGCGAGACAGATAGCTTTCCAGCTCGCGTTTCACGATCGGCATCAGGACATATAGACCGGCGATATTGACGACGGCCATCGCAAAGATAGCGGCATCGGAGAAGTCGATCACCGGACCGAGATTGGCCGCCGCGCCGATCACCACGAAGACGCAGAAGATCACCTTGAAGACCAGTTCCTTTGTATGCCCTTCGCCGAAAAGGAAGGTCCATGCCTTGAGCCCATAATAGGACCACGAGATCATCGTCGAGAAGGCGAACAGGATCACCGCGATGGCGAGAACGTATTTGAACCAGCCGAAACCGGACGAGAAAGCCGCCGAGGTCAGCGCGACGCCACCATTGCCATCGACTGTCTGGATCGCCGTGCCGGCTTCGTTCAACAGGTAGAGACCGGTCTCTGGGTCGGTGACTAGCTGGCCGGTTATGATGATCACCAACGCCGTCATCGTGCAGATCACCACGGTGTCGATGAACGGTTCCAGCAGCGAGACGAAGCCCTCTGTGATCGGCTCTTTGGTCCGCACAGCGGAATGCGCGATGGCAGCCGATCCGACACCGGCTTCGTTGGAGAAGGCGGCCCGTTTGAAGCCTTGGATCAAGGCGCCGACCATACCGCCGGCAACGCCGAGCCCGGTGAAGGCACCTGCAAAGATCTGTCCGAAGGCCCAGCCGATCTTGTCGGCATTCATGCCGATGATGACAAGGGCGACCAGCACGTACATGACACCCATGAAGGGAACGACCTTCTCGGTGACTTTCGCGATGGATTTCAACCCGCCGACGATCACTGCAAAGACGATCCCGGCAAAGATGATGCCGGTGATCCAGCCGGGATAGGAACCGACCACGTTGGAGATCTGCGCATGCGCCTGATTGGCCTGGAACATGTTGCCGCCGCCAAGAGATCCAAGGATACAGAATACCGCAAACAGAACGGCCAACGGTTTGCCGCCGGGCACCCCGCGCTCGGCAAAACCCTTGGTGATGTAGTACATCGGGCCACCCGAGACGGTGCCGTCCTCGTATTCGTTGCGGTATTTCACGCCCAGCGTACATTCGGTGAATTTCGACGCCATGCCCATGAGACCCGCGAGGATCATCCAGAAGGTCGCGCCGGGGCCGCCGATACCAACGGCGACGGCGACGCCGGCGATATTGCCAAGGCCGACCGTCCCCGAAAGCGCCGTCGCGAGTGCCTGGAAATGGCTGACCTCACCCGCGTCATTCGGATCGGAATAGTCGCCTTTCACCAGCGAAATCGAATGCCCGAAGGCCCGGAACTGGATGAAAGCGAAATAGATGGTGAACACCGTCGCCGCGACCACGAGCCAGGCAACGATCCAGGGGAAGCTTGTCCCGGGAAAGGGGCTGAAGATGAAACTGACGAACCATCCAGTCGAACTTGCGAATGCGGTATTGATCTGATCGTCGAGCGATTGCGCCATGGCGGGCGCCGCGCAGGCGAGCGCCCCGGCTGCCACCGCTAGGCGTTTGAAATGACTTTTCATAAGAGACTCCTGCTTCCTCATCACGGTACGATGGTGCAAGGCACCGATGAAATCTGGACCAAGGCCCCGGGAACGGATCCGAAGAGCCTGGCCCCCACCGACCCCTCACCTTTTCGGCCAATGAAAATCTGGTCGGCATCGTTCGAAACGGCGATTTCATTGATGGTATTTGCGACGTGGCCGTGCCGGATAATCGTCTCCACCTCGAGCCCGGTCTCAGCCAGCCGCTCCTTCACTGGCCGCAAGACAGCTTCCTCAGCCCGAGCGATCTCCTCCTTGCGCCGCTTGTGGCGTTCTTCGAGTTCTGTTGGGGTTAGGAATGAGAACTGAGACCACTCAAGCACATGAGCGACCAGGATAGATGCATTTTCATTTCGCGCACGGTCCAGCGCAAAATCGAGCGCGCGTTGGGCGTCCTCGCTGCCGTCAAAACCAACGACAAACTTGCAAGTCATGGGATCCTCCATTCTTTGGGTGCGTAGCAGGGCCAAAGAGGACCAGCCATCAGACAACGATAGGTGCCGTTAGGTCACCCCGACAAGGGTTTTGTAGTTCGGGGATGGAAAAGAGATCGGCGACCCAACCTGGCTTGGGTGTCGAGATTGGTTCTTTCGCGGACGGAGCCGCCCTGAGCATGTTCGATATGACGGGCCTCTCAGCAGCATCACACTCAACGGTTCAGTGACCGCTTCGGAGCACTCGCAACGCTTAAAATGATTCGGCGCCTGCGGGTTATGCAGGCAGGCGAATGTCAGTATTGCGAATGAGCGGTGATCCTGTCCGTCCCAGCCAATGGCCGTTTCGTCCGCGACCCGGTCAGTCGGCACCGGCATAGTGAAGGACCGCTTTGCTCAATCTGGCAACCTGGCCCGGCTTCGGCCTTGTGCTGAACTGAGGCGTCTGATGCTTCTCTCTGATGACCGGTGGGGCGGCAAACTTGCCGCTCTAGTCGCCCCGACGACGAGCCTTTCTAACCACGTGGGGCGCTCTACCCATAATCGGCATCAATGTCCGCTTCCGACGTTCCAGCGCGCAAAAAAGACCGGCAGCGCGATTGCGCTGCCAGTCCCACCTCACCGCTTAGGCCTGAACTGCGGCCGGCTGCGCCGGTGGTAGTGGTTGGTGACGTTCCTCGATCTCGGCCGCACGATCGCAAGCACGATGAGCAGCCCGAGGATCAGGAACGCCCAGCCACTCCATGGCACGCTGGCCACAAGAGCTTCGGTAGTGGAATGGGCGGCGTTGAACACGCTGCCAGTCCTG
Organism: Tropicimonas sp. TH_r6; assembly: GCF_033101155.1. Taxonomy (NCBI): domain Bacteria; kingdom Pseudomonadati; phylum Pseudomonadota; class Alphaproteobacteria; order Rhodobacterales; family Roseobacteraceae; genus Tropicimonas; species Tropicimonas sp. TH_r6. Next base: position 944 of record NZ_JAWMPX010000065.1, on the reverse strand, counting down.
TCGGGCAGATTTCCGTACCAGGTTGTTGCCTGATCGGTGATCTCTCCTGCTGGTGTCGGCGGAACCACAGTCGTGGTCTCGCTGGCGCCGTCGCAATTGCAGAGTTCGGTAGTCATCTGGTTTTCTCCTTGTTTCCGGATCTTCTGTCCTTCGGGAGCCCGACTATTCGGATCAATCCGACCGCGAAGCGGCGCCATTCACAGTTCGGAAAAACCTGCTAATATGTCAGCATTATTGACGGGAATATGCCGGAAATGCCGAACGCAACTTCTTATCATGGCAAGGGAGCCAAGCGTGACCAGAAGGGCCGCTTCCTGCCTGGGACAAAACCGCCACGCTCGCCCGGTCGCCCGCCGGGTCCGAACGGCGTCAAGGCAAGGGCCGCCCGCCTTGCAAGTGATCGCCTCGAAGAGATGCTTGGCCAAGCCGCCGATGTGATCGAGATGGCGCTCGACGAGGGCGATGTCCGCGCAGCCACATGGCTTATCGACCGGGTGCGCCCTCCCACACGATCCGACTTCGTTCAATTGAGTTTCGGCAACGACCTTGGCACCCCCGGGAAGCTCGTGGAGGCTGCCAGGGCGGCCACGGAGGCTGCCGGGAAGGGGGAAGTCGCCATGAGCGAGGCTCGCGCCTATGTTGACCTTCTGACGCGCTACGGGGCCATCCAGGGCTATCTGGAGGTCGAGCGGCTGAGGGCACAGCTTGACGAACTCAAGACAGTGAACCGATCGCCGCAGCGGACCATGGATCTTAGCCGTGTGCCTGAAACCTATCAGCCTACCTGGGGTCGAGGCGTGTCTGCTGAGACCAATAGCAATTCCTGAACATCGCCATGCACCACGTTGCCTCGATTTTCCGATCCTGCTGGATACTCGAGCGCCGATTGCTCCCGGAGCGGTTCCGTTTTCGGACCTTGGTGCAAGGTGCGGCATCCGAAAGAA
>NZ_JAWMPX010000064.1:0-4818 GCF_033101155.1 Tropicimonas sp. TH_r6 | reverse complement strand
ATCAGTGCGAACCGCAGCATCTGTCAAACCGGGCTCTGAGTGAGCTTTCGCCGCGATAGACAGACACGACGGGTTCAGGACTGAGCCGACGTTCGTCGCGCGGTAGAGCAGCGTCGGGACTGCGGACCAAGCACCATTTCGCTGCGGTTGTTCCAATGGCCGATTTACGGCCAGCCCGACAGGGGCGGTCGATTTCGCCTCTGTCAAGGAGGTCAAGTAGATTCCTTCGTTGGTGTGGCTCAAAAGTTTGTTCAATTCTGTTAAAGTCACGATGAGGCCAGTCAGTTTAAAGGAAGCGCACGAAATGGACCCGCGAGGCTATCAGGCTCTCGAACTGATATACGACACAGCCGTTAACCCGGGAAGTTGGCGTCGCGCGTTGGATGCGACAGCAACAGCCGTCGAAGCCAAGGCTATTGCATTGGTGATCCGTGGCAAAAAAGCTGGTGCAAAAGACCTGACGATGATGTCCAGCGTCTACCTGGATTTCTCTCGCACCCCGGCGGGCTGGTATTACGGCGCTTGGCTCTCACGCATGCAGAACCAGGATTGGGATTTTCTTAAGGCCCACCCCCCGCATGAACCAGTGCCCGACCTGGAAACGGGACTGTCAGCTGAAGCAATAGATGCGCGCAAGGACTATGCGTTTCTGAGAAAACGAACCGGTGTTGCCCGGCGGCTCGGGGTCCGTTTGAGTGCAGATTCCGTATGGTTTGATGCCATGAGCATCGGGTTTGATCGACAGAAGGTTGAAATTCCACTATCTGCGATCGAACGATCACGCGCCTTTCTTCCGCATCTGACCAAAGCACTTGAGATTGGCCGTGTTTTCGCGTTCCTGAAGGCTCGGTACAACGCAGCACTTGCAGCATTGGAGCGGGTGCAAGCGGGAATTGCAATTGCGCTGCCGGACGGGCAGGTAATCGTCAAGAACGGCGAAGCGGAGAGGATACTTGGCCTGAAAGATGGCATCGTGCTGTCTGGTGATGGTAGAATCGTCACTTCTAACCCCGATACAACTTCCAAAATTCAAGCGCATATCCTCGATGTGGGTTCAACGGCGCAGGGTAAGGCCAATCGGCATGAGTCCTTGGTCTCTATAGTACGACCGTCAGGTCTTACACCGTTCCTGATCGACATTGGCCCTGTCAATGATAGCAAAGCCGAGTTGGAAAAAGGGCTCAATGGAGCGTTGGTTACCATAATCGATCCCGAACGCATCCCGTACCTTCGGTTGGATAGGTTTACAGAGCTCTATGGATTGACCGGCGCGGAAACCGATGTCTGTCGATGGATTACTGATGGCGCGAGCATATCGGAGATCGCAGAGCGGCGCGGCACTAGCCCGACAACGGCAAAGAACCAAGTCTCCAATGTGCTTTCCAAGGTAGGTGTCGGCAGCAGGATCGAATTGATACGACTGATCCTTCGTGTTTTGCCTCCAGTGGCTTGAGGCCAACTAGAATACTCCACAGCACAAAAAATCTGTGCTGCGCATGATCCGTTCGGATCATGTCGAGAGGCAAAAATTTCCATATAGTTGAATCTTGATAATCAGCTTTAATGGAGCGCAGGATGAAAAACATAACATTTACCGCAATTGCAGCATGGTTCATTCTCTCGACATTCTCGTCAGCTCAAGAAGTTTGTTACACAGATGCCAGCAATGACGTTGAAAACTGGATAGCTACGAATGGAAAAATGCTAAATGAACTTTCAGACCGGTTCGAGAAGTCTCCTGATCCAAGTAGGGAGATGGTGAACTACAAAGGTTTGAAGTTGTCTCTAAGAGCGGCTCTGATGGCCGAGATGGACGAATATGCACAAAAAATCCAAGGTGTTACGAACCAGAAGTTGAAGGAGGCAACAGATTGTGCTGGGAAGCCGGAGCTTGTTGCGACTAGGGCGACATATGACCTGGCGAGAGAGCTCCTTGGACTTACGACTCTACTTCCCGAGAAAGCGACGAGAATTGACTTTGAGGAAATTCGAAGAGGTAATATTGCAGGCGGAAAAAACTCCGTAGTGCGGAAAGTCGGTCGAGACATTGACAAAGCGCTCAACCCGTTTCGCTGGTGAAATAAACTAACACTTGCGGTGCCCCCTTAGGGTCAGGACTCGTTCTTGTCTCAAAGCCAGAACATGACGGTTGCGGCCAATGCGATGGCTGAGAGGAAGACTTTTGGGCACCGGTCGTAGCGGGTGGCCACACGCCGCCAGTCTTTCAGTCTTCCGAACATGATCTCGATGCGGTTGCGGCGCTTGTATCGACGCTTGTCATACTTGATGGCTGTCTTACGCTGCTTTCGACCGGGGATAGCCAATCCAGGTGCTGTGGAAGTTGCGATACAAGTCAGACAGGAAACTGAACAGGTGGCCAATCTTCATGCCGCAATGGACGAGCACATTACGTGGAGAATCGGCTGGAGCCATCAAGTTCGAGACCTGTCGCGCATTTGTAAGATGGTTCCGCAAGTCTCACCTTCCAAGGGCGTTGAACTCCGGTGGTCCCATCCGGAAACGGCTCCTCATTTCGGCACCGCCCCCCACCTACCATATCTGATGGATCATGTGCACAAGTCATCAAAGAAATTACCCGAGCGTCCCTTGGTCGGCGCATTGCTTTGGCATGGTTGCTTTGGTATCGTCGACCCAGTTGAATCGCCAATTGAGGATTAGTTCTTTTGTCCCGTATCATTTCGCTTTGGCTAATCTCTGGGACAGTAGCCGTTCTCTTTTCGGTGGGCCTGATCAATACACTACCCACCGATGGTGACGGGGTGACCCGTGGCGTAGCCCTGTGGACCTTTCTGGCGGTCTGCAAGTTCGCGGGCATCACCGCCAGCGGTTTCTTTGGCCTCTACGGTCTTCTTCATGAATACCGGGACAAAGCCGGCAAAACCACGAGGCAGGGGCGAGTGGCTCTATCCGGCATTCTGGCGAGTGCCTTTCTTTCGGCCTTTTCGTTTATCCTGAGCGAGATCAAGGCGGCAGATGCTTCCGCTGCGCGTCAGGTGCTGCTGCTCAAAGAAAATAGGATCAATCAGGATCTGCTGCGCGGAATAACAGAAGTCTCGAACAAGATCGTAATTGCTGAAGCAAGTTTCAAGTTAGAGATCGTGGGAAATATCAGTGGCGATGTCCTCGAGTTCTCCAGAGACATCCCAGTTCATTTCGATCTGTTTACTCGCTCGCAGATTAGGGATTGCCTCGAGATCTTTCGGCTCATGAGTTTCTTGGTAGAAGAATCTTCTATTGATGACGAATCTGCAGAGGAGCTCGAAAGTATCTTCGGGCATTGCCTATCGGCAGTTCCGATGCCGGGATCTGACATCGAGCTTCCGTCCACACGCGTCAATTTCCTTCGAAATCCAACTGGCGAGGAAGAACTAGGCTTCTTTCGTATAGATCCAATGCTATACCAGGAAACGGCGCTCGATCCGGTTGGCCAGATGGTATCGATTGTTGGGACCCAGGAGGCTTGGGAGTACTACATTGACGATGTTCCAGTTCGTTATCGCACCAACGAGCTTTTTTCCGTTCCTGATTTCGCCGGTGTTTGGCTGATTGTCCAAGTTTACCCTCATGCCTACGTGGTGGCCGATTCAGATAAAGACATTGCGGCTCGGCTCACGTATCTCGACTTTGATACGGAAGACGGTCGCAGCGTGACTTTGTACAGCGACGATTTTGAGATCGTTTCCCAAGGCGACTTTTCGGTTTCGTTTGGCTTCCAGTTTCCCAAAGATCTCGAGAAGCTGGACGCCCTTTTCAAAAGCAACTAGCGTAAGGCCTCTCTGGCCGGCGCTCGCGACGAGCTCTACAGTTTCTCCGATGAGTTTGGGACCGTATTAGAAACCACTGAACGACGTTGGCCATTGTACTTACCATCAACCCGTTCCACAGGCGCTATTCCGTCTTCGCAGGCAAGCTAAGTGAATACAGACCAATTGCTTGCCTTCAAAGTCCTCGTCAGTCAGGCCACTCAAGGACGAAAAGCGAGAGTTCTCTGCGTTTCCTGCCGAATTCCAGCTATAGCTCACAGCAAAGTAGATGCGGCCCTTTCGAAGTGAATGGCAGCGTGGTCCGCTGGCTTGACCGTCGTGTGCCCCACCGCGAACGTCCGGTACTCACTTGCGCAGTCTGAAGCTGGACGGGATCGGAGGCGCGTGCTCACTTGCAGCGAAGGGCAGCAACCTCAGAAAAGCTGTCGGTCGTGCGAAGCGCAGCATTCGGTACTCTGGGCTCTTCGCTGCCAATCGCCGCGCCGACCATCAATGGCGGCTTAGCGCACGACCTGTCAACGCCAGAAGCAATCGACTTGCCAACGGGGCGGGCCATACGTTTTGAGCGCAACTTCGAGATAACCGCGTTTTGCTTGGGTTCATGAGTTTGCTTCGGCCTGTGCGGGAATGATGTGTACATCCCTCTGCGGGAAAGGTATCGAGACGCCCTCTTCGTCGAAACGTTCCTTGGCTTGTCCTGTTAGGTCCCAGTAGACATCCCAGTAGTCTTCCGTCCTTACCCAGGGCCGACAGAAAACGTTGACGGAACTCTCGCCCAGTTCTCCTACGAATATGGCCGGCTTCGGATCATCCAGGCAACGGCTGTCCGCTGCAACAAGCTTTGCGAGTACATCAATCGCCTGAGCTGCGTTATCGGAATAGGCAATCCCGAAAACCAGATCCACTCGACGCCTCGCGGACGCGTTCACGTTCGTAATGACATCACCCCAAATCTTGCTGTTAGGCACCGTGATAACTTGATTATCGAAGGTGCGGATTTGGGTAGAAACAACAGACATCTCGTCCACGACGC
>NZ_JAWMPX010000063.1:0-5439 GCF_033101155.1 Tropicimonas sp. TH_r6 | reverse complement strand
GGAAACCGGAATTTCGCTGCAACACCCACGAACGGCTGCATTTCAGAACTGATCAGAGGCGGAGCCGTGGTTGGCTCCGTCCCTTTAAGGGCCTTCTCGGAAGAGCTCCTCCCCCATGATGCCGTTCTTCATGGTGCCGTCGGTCGCGCCGAGGTCGCCACCGAAGAGTTTCAAGTTCTCACGAACTGCCTCCAGAAGGGCGAGGCGTTCGGCGGGGGAGGTTTCGGCCCATTTCTGAGGGTCGAGGCTGGAAAGGGCATCAGCGGCGTTCATGGCTGGTCTCTCTGGGAAGATGGGGGGCTATGTCTGGTGGTTATGTGAAGCCTTGCACGGCCCGCGACAAAGCCGGATCATGCCAATACCATGCCGGATCGTGCCAACCGACCTTCGACCACTGGAAATGCTCGGTGAATCGGCCGATTGGAAAGACAGACCAATTCACGGAGATCCGAGATGAGGAAACGCGAGAGATACCTGGTTGCGGATGCGACCCGAGCCGCGGCACAGATCCTGGGCGTCTCGCCGGAGCGGGTTCTGCGCCGGGCGGGATTGCCGGAGGACCACCTGGCTGCGGAAACGCGCGGTGTGACGGCGCGGGAGTGGTTCGCGCTGTGGGAGGCGATGGAGGCCGAATATGTGGGCGAGGATATCGCCACCCGTCTCGGGCAGGCCTTTGCTCGTGGGCCTTTTGTTCCGCCAATCTTTGCCTTTTCCTGCTCGCCCAATATCGAGATGGGGTTGACCCGGCTGGCGCTGTTCAAGCCGCTGATCGGGCCGATCAGGCTGGACGTGACGCGGCAGGAGGATGCCGTGATCGTCACCTACACATCCGTGGATCCGGAGGTGCCGATGCCAGCGGCCTGTGCACGGTTTGAGGCGGCGTATTTCGTAGAATGCTGCCGGATCTTCACCGGAGAGCAAATCGTTCCGCTCGAGATCGGCATGATCGGCGAACCCGAAGCCTGGGCGCCTCTTTCCCCGATGCTGGAGGTCGAGCCGACCCCGGCCGAGAATTTCCACCTGACCTTCAGCCTGCAGGACGCAACCCTGCCGCTGATTACGCAGAACGAGGAGCTATGGGCCGGTTTCGAAGAAAGCCTGCGCAAGAAGATGCTGAATCGCAATGTCAGCGTCGAGATTACAGAGCGGGTGCGCAACGCATTGCTGGAGGCGCTGCCCTCGGGGCATAGCACCGTGGATGATGTCTGCAAGCGGCTGCACCTGTCCAAGCGCACGCTCCAGCGCAAGTTGAAGGACGAAGGCCGGACCTTTCAGGAGGTGCTGGACGAGACTCGCTCGGACCTGTCGCATCACTACCTCAAGCAGCCGGGTTTGAGCGTGGTTGAGATTTCCTACCTTGTCGGCTTCCAGGATCCTGGCTCCTTCTACCGCGCCTTCCAGGGCTGGACCGGGCAGACCCCGGCGGATGTGCGCAACCAGTTTCTGAACTGAGGATTGGCGCCATCCGGCATAGGTTTGGCACGTCTGGCGATTTCACAAAGCGGCCGGACGTCCTAACTTCTTCCCTGTAGGCAGCGACCTTCGGGGCCGCAAACACCAGACAGCGACCAGCCGATACGACCGGGTTTTACCCGAACGATGCCGGTTTGCCCGAACTCAGGAGTGAGACATGCAGGACTTCAACAACAAGGTCGTGGTCATCACCGGCGGCGCCACCGGCATCGGCAAGGGTTTTGCCAAGGCCTTCGGGCTGGAAGGCGCGAAGATCGTGCTGAACGGTCGTCGTCAGGAACGGCTCGACGAGGCGCAAGCCGAACTGGAAGCGCTCGGAATCGAGGTCGCCACGCTCGCGGGCGATGTGACCGATCCGCAAGGTATTGAAGCGTTGGCCGAATTCGCCTGGGCCTGGAAGGGCAAGGTTGACGTGCTGATCAACAATGCCGGCATGATGGTCCCCTACGCCCCCGTGCTGCAGATGCCTCTCGAGCATTTCCGCGCCATCTACGAGGTGAATTTCTTCTCCGTCGTGGTCGCCTCGCAAATCTTTGGCAGGCGCTTCCTCGAAAAGGGCACGCCGGCGGCGATCTACAATGTCGGCTCCGAGAATTCGCTCTTCCACGGCACGCCGATGAATGGCGCCTATGTCGGCACCAAGCATTCGGTCTATGCGATCACGCACAGCCTACGTGAGGAACTGCCCGAATTCATCGACGTCTCGCTGATCTGCCCCGGCTTCGTGATGTCCGAGCTTGGCCCGAAGGAGAACATGCAGCACGGCATGCCGACCGATGAATACATCGCCATCGCGATGAAACAGATCAAGGACGGAGAGTTCTGGGTCGTCTCCCACGCCTATAACATGGTCCGCATCTGCGAGAAGTTCGACCAACTGGAACAGGCCTACGCCACCTATGCCCCGCGCTACGAGGGCGACCAGCAATATGACGTGCGCACCGTCGTGCAGCCGATCCTCGAAGAGCAGATGGGCGTGAAGCTCACCCCCGTCGCTGAACCACCCGGAACACCCACGGGAGGCGACCGCGCCTCCCGCATGCAAAGGACACCCCATGCCCCGTAAGAAACAACACATCGACGCCGCGACCGCCGCCAAGGACGCCTCGGGCAAGATCTACATCGTCACCGGCGCCAATTCCGGCGTTGGCCTAGAAACCACGCGCCAGCTTGTGAAACAGGGCGGGCATGTGGTCATGGCCTGCCGCCGCGTTGCCGCCGGTGAAGAGGCCGCCGCGAGTATGGCCGGCCTGAGGGGCTCCACCGAGGTTCTGGAATGCGACCTCGCCGATCTCGCCTCGGTGCGCCGCTTTGTCGACGCCTTCAAGGCCTCGCATGAGCGGCTGCACGGGCTGATGTGCAATGCCGGGATGGTCTCGATGGAAAGCGCGCCGATCTACACGAAGGACGGGTTCGAGCTGACCATGGCGGCAAGTTTCTTCGGCCATTTCCTGATGACGGAACTGCTGCTCGACACGCTCAAGGCCTCCGCGCCTTCGCGGATCGGCATCCTGTCTTCGGTGGTCCATGCAGGCACGCCGAAGAACCGGCCCGCAATCCATCTCGACGATCTGAATTTCCAGGGCCGCGACTTCAACAACTTCGCCGCCTATGGCGAGGCCAAACTCGCCTGCGTGCTCTATGCAAAGGAACTTGCCGAACGCCTCGAAGGCACTCGCGTCACCACCGCTTCGATTCATCCCGGCTGGGCGCGGTCGAATTTCGGCTCCGGAGGCAGTTTCCTGATGCGCACGGCCATGACGATGATGCGCCCGCTGACCCGCTCAATCTCCGACAGCAACGAGGAATCAGCCCAGACCGCCCTGCATGTCCTGCTCTCCGATGACGCCCCGAACCATACCGGCGCCTATTTCAGCCAATGGTCGATCCTCTACCGCGACAAGACCCTGAACAAGGGTGGCTGGCCGATGCAATCCCCGAACCCGAATGCCCACGACATGGACACCGCCCGGGCGCTGACCGCAAAGGCCCGCGAACTGGTCGGGCTGACCGACGCAGCCCCCGGCAAAGCCGCCTGATCCGCCCCTCGCGGAAATCAGGCCCGCGTGTCCCGTTCAATCGGGATGCGGCTCTTTCTTCCGCCACGCAAACCGTGCCAACTCGATTGGCACAATCCCCCATGACATTGGCGCGATCCGCCAATGCGCTGGATCGCACCTCGCCCTACATAAGGTTCAACGAAACGACAGCCCCCAAGGAAACGAGATCATGACCCCGACAATCCTCATCACCGGCGCCTCCTCCGGCATTGGCAAGGAAACCGCCAAGCTTTTCGCCTCCCGCGGCTGGAATGTCGTTGCCACCATGCGCAAACCCGAGGCGGAAGAAGAGCTGAGCCAGATCGACAACATCCTCGTCACCCGCCTCGACGTGACCGACCCAGCGTCCATCGAGGCTGCGGTCAACGCAGGTATCGAGCAGTTTGGAAAGATCGAAACGCTGCTGAACAACGCAGGCTACGGCGCCTACGGCCCGCTCGAAGCCTTCCCGATGGACCGCATCCGCCGCCAGTTCGACACCAATGTGATCGGCCTGCTGGAGACCACGAAAGCCGTGCTGCCGCATCTGCGCAAGCAGGGTTCCGGCACCATCGTCAACATCTCCTCCATCGGCGGGCAGATGACCTTCCCGCTCGGCACGTTGTATCATGGCACCAAGTTCGCCGTCGAAGGCATCTCCGAAGCCCTTCACTACGAGTTGGAGGCGGCCGGCATCAAGGTCAAGATCGTCGAACCCGGCATGATCAATACCGATTTCGGCGGCCGGAGCTTCGACATGGTCAATGATGAGAGCATGACCGAATACCAACCCGTCGTGCAGGCCCTGTTCGGCGCCTGGTCCGGCGAGCAGACTGGCTCCGACCCCATCGTCGTGGCCGAGGTAATCTGGAACGCCGTGACCGATAGCACCGACACCCTGCGCTACCGGGCGGGCGCCGACGCCGTCGAGCTGCTCGACAACCGTAAGGCGCTGGATGACGCCACTTTCATCGGCGGTCTCAAGGCCCAACTCGGCCTCGACAAGATCTGATCCCACGCCGGCCTTCAGAAAGGAATTCCCCAATGTTCACAGTTGATACGTCGAAACCCGTCATGGTCACCGGCGCCACTGGTTATGTCGCCGGCTGGATCGTCAAGGGCCTGCTGGAGGCCGGCGCTACCGTCCACGCGCCCGTCCGCAACCCGGACAATCCCGACAAGGTGAAACACCTCCTGGAAATAGCCCGAGAGACCTCGGGCGAACTGAAACTTTTCAAGGCCGACCTGTTGGCGATGGGTTCCTACGCCGAGGCGATGGAGGGCTGCGGCGTGGTTTTCCATACCGCCTCGCCCTTCACCGTCGACGTGAAGGACCCGCAGGCAGAGCTGATCGATCCAGCCGTGAACGGCACGAAAAACGTTCTGGAACAGGCGAACAAGACCGACAGTGTGACCCGCGTGGTGCTGACCTCCTCCTGCGCGGCGATCTATGGCGACAATGTCGATTGCGCCGCCGCCGGTGGCCGGATTGATGAGAGCGTGTGGAACGCCTCCTCCACAATCGACCACAACGCCTATAGCTACTCCAAGACGCTTGCCGAACGGGAGGCCTGGAAGATTGCCGATGCGCAGGATCGCTGGAAGCTGGTCGTCATCAATCCCAGCCTCGTGATCGGCCCGGCGCTACAGGACAAGCCCACCTCCGAGAGTTTCAACCTGGTTCGCCAGATGGGCGATGGCAGCCTGAAGGCGGGCGCACCGAAATGGGGCTTCGGCGCTGTCGACGTGCGCGACCTCGCCCAGGCCCACCTCGCCGCCGCCCATCTGACGGAGGCGCACGGACGCAACATCATCTCGGCCCATGAAACCAGTCTTTTCGACATGTCGCAGGAGCTCAATGCGAGCTTCGCCGACTACCCGCTGCCCGCCCGTGCCCTGCCGAAATGGCTCGTCTGGCTTGCCGGCC
>NZ_JAWMPX010000062.1:2500-5811 GCF_033101155.1 Tropicimonas sp. TH_r6 | reverse complement strand
TTCTGATCTTGAGTAGTTTTGGGTTGATTTGTTTTGGATGCAAAGAAGCCCGCGATGATTTTGGTCATTGCGGGCTTCTTTGTTTGATATTGTATTGAGAGTTATTGCTGAGTGGTTTTCTAGGTTTGGCGGTGACCTACTCTCCCACGTCTTGAGACGCAGTACCATCGGCGCTACGGTGCTTAACGGCCGAGTTCGAGATGGGATCGGGTGTTTCACTCGCGCTATGACCACCAAACCAAGAAAGCCACTCAGCAACATCAGGTTGTCCAGGTCATTGGTGTGACTTCTGGTCCAGTCTTGCTTTTACTGGATCAAATCAAGCCTATCGGGCAATTAGTACCGGTCAACTGAGCATGTTACCATGCTTACATCTCCGGCCTATCGACGTGGTAGTCTACCACGGCCCTCAGGGATACCTTGTTTTGAGGGGGGCTTCCCGCTTAGATGCCTTCAGCGGTTATCCTTTCCGATCATAGCTACCCAGCACTGCTCCTGGCGGAACAACTGGTACACCAGTGGATCGTTCACCCCGGTCCTCTCGTACTAGGGGCAACTCCTCTCAAGTATCCTACACCCACGGCAGATAGGGACCGAACTGTCTCACGACGTTCTAAACCCAGCTCACGTACCTCTTTAAACGGCGAACAGCCGTACCCTTGGGACCTGCTCCAGCCCCAGGATGAGATGAGCCGACATCGAGGTGCCAAACGGTGCCGTCGATATGGACTCTTGGGCACCATCAGCCTGTTATCCCCGGCGTACCTTTTATCCGTTGAGCGATGGCCCTTCCACTCGGGACCACCGGATCACTATGGCCGACTTTCGTCTCTGCTCGACTTGTCAGTCTCGCAGTCAGGCTGGCTTCTGCCATTGCACTCAACGAGCGATTTCCGACCGCTCTGAGCCAACCTTCGCGCGCCTCCGTTACGCTTTAGGAGGCGACCGCCCCAGTCAAACTACCCGCCACACAGGGTCCCGGATCCGGATAACGGACCGCGGTTAGACATCAAGCAGAACAAGGGTGGTATCTCAAGGGAGACTCCCCAGGAACTGGCGTCCCTGGTTCGAAGTCTACCACCTATCCTGCACATGTTCGGCCTAATGCCAGTGTGAAGCTGTAGTAAAGGTGCACGGGGTCTTTCCGTCTAACCGCGGGAAGCCTGCATCTTGACAGGCAATTCAATTTCGCTGAGTCGATGTTGGAGACAGCGGGGAAGTCGTTACGCCATTCGTGCAGGTCGGAACTTACCCGACAAGGAATTTCGCTACCTTAGGACCGTTATAGTTACGGCCGCCGTTTACCTGGGCTTCAATTCGGAGCTCTCACTCCTCCTTTTAACCTTCAGGCACCGGGCAGGCGTCAGACCCTATACGTCGTCTTGCGACTTCGCAGAGCCCTGTGTTTTTAGTAAACAGTCGCCACCCCCTGGTTTGTGCCCCCGGATCCAAGTTGCCTTGAACCCGGGCCTCCTTCTCGCGAACTTACGGAGGTATTTTGCCGAGTTCCTTCAACATCGTTCTCTCAAGCGCCTTGGTATTCTCTACCAGTCCACCTGTGTTGGTTTAGGGTACGGTCTGATGGAGGGCTATTTCCAGGAACCGATTAGCGGCCCACCCAATCCGATAAGGGTGAACAACAGTCTCGATCCGTCACATCCTCCTGGCCTAGGAATATTAACCTAGTTCCCATCGTCTACGCATTTCTGCCTCGACTTAGGGGCCGGCTTACCCTGCTCAGATTAGCTTTAAGCAGGAACCCTTGGACTTTCGGCGACAGGGTCTCTCACCCTGTTTGTCGCTACTCATGTCATCATTCTCACTAGTGATCTCTCCACCGGATGCCTTACAGCCCGGCTTCACAGACAACACCTTATCCTCCAATGCCTTCCGGAGAAGACTAAGGAGGATTGGTGTTATATCACACTACGCTCCGCTACCACTGCATACGCAGTCCTCAGCTTCGGCTCATGGCTTGAGCCCCGATACATCTTCGCCGCAGGACAACTTGATTAGACCAGTGAGCTGTTACGCTATCTTTAAAAGATGGCTGCTTCTAAGCCAACTTCCTGGTTGTTTTGGTCGTCCCACCTGCTTTCCCACTTAGCCATGAATTAGGGGCCTTAGCTGGAGGTCAGGGTTGTTTCCCTCTCCACTACGGACGTTAGCATCCGCAGTGTGTCTGCCGCATAGTACTCCTCGGTATTCGGAGTTTGGTTAGGATCAGTAAGTCTGTGGGACCCCGTTACCCATCCAGTGCTCTACCCCCGAGGGTATTCGTGCGACGCTCTACCTAAATAGATTTCGCGGAGAACCAGCTATCTCCGAGTTTGATTGGCCTTTCACCCCTAGGCACAACTCATCCCGACCTTTTTCAACAGGTGTGGGTTCGGACCTCCAGTACGTGTTACCGTACCTTCATCCTGGTCATGCCTAGATCACTCGGTTTCGGGTCTGATCCAACATACTCGACGCCCTATTAAGACTCGCTTTCGCTGCGCTTACACCTAATGGCTTAGGCTTGCATGTTAGACCAAGTCGATGACCCATTATACAAAAGGTACGCCGTCAGGACTCGAGGTCCCTCCGACTGATTGTAGGCGTCCGGTTTCAGAAACTGTTTCACTCCCCTCGTCGGGGTGCTTTTCACCTTTCCCTCACGGTACTGGTTCGCTATCGGTCAGCAAGGAGTACTTAGCCTTAGAGGGTGGTCCCCCCATGTTCAGACAGGATTTCACGTGTCCCGCCCTACTTAATACGTCAAATCATGCTTCCAATACGGGGCTGTCACCCACTATGGCCAGTCTTTCCAGACTGTTCTTGTCACATTCATTGCTCGGCTGGTCCCCGTTCGCTCGCCGCTACTAGGGGAGTATCTGTTGATTTCCTTTCCTCCGGGTACTTAGATGTTTCAGTTCCCCGGGTTTGCTCTTTTAAACCTATATATTCAGTCTAAAAGTACCTGTTTCAGCTTCATAAAGATAACCGAAGCTATCTATATGGAACTGTCAGGTGGGTTGCCCCATTCGGAAATTCCTGGATCAAAGCTTATTCTCAGCTCCCCAGGACTTATCGCAGAGTATCACGTCCTTCATCGCCTCTTGCTGCCAAGGCATCCACCAAACGCCCTTTTCGCGCTTGATTTGATCCAGAAAGAGCAAGACTTGCGTCTCACGGTGCCAGGCTGGTTCGGCCAGCACCTCACTTTCTGATCAAAAGTCATACATTTTCCCGCTCCATATCCGAAGACATGGAACATTCGGTTCAATCCGTGCGGATCGAACCATTTGGTTAGTGTACTTGACTTGGAC
>NZ_JAWMPX010000061.1:0-6495 GCF_033101155.1 Tropicimonas sp. TH_r6 | reverse complement strand
CATGAAGGAACACCTCCACAGGTTCAGCGCTCAGGGACTGGCGCTCCGCTGAACGGCGCGTTCCCCGGCTGGGGAACGTCTCACCTGACATTGCTCCGGCGGACCGCATCGAGGCCCGCCGGCACAACAATCGACCGCATGCGGCCGTGATTCTCTGACGAGGAATGCAAGATGTCGACGACATTCGCGAAGCCGGCCCCGACAATTCAGACCCACAGGATTGCCGGCGCAGACATCCAGGAAATCACCCTTGAAAACGAGGCCGGTGCACGCGCTTCCGTCCTGTCCTGGGGGGCGGTGCTGCGTGACCTGCAGGTGCCGTTGAAGGACGGTTCGCTGCGCCGGGTGGTTCTCGGCTATGCCGACCCGGAACTCTACGTCGTCAACGCGCCCTATCTCGGCACGGTGGTCGGGCGTGTCTGCAACCGGATCGCCCATGGCCGATTCACGCTGGACGGCAAGAGCTACCAGCTGCCGGTCAATGGCGATGGCGACGTGCATCTTCATGGCGGCGTGAAGGGGTTCACGCGCCGGAACTGGACGGTTCAGGATGCGGGGCGCGACTTCGTGCTGCTCGCACTGGTCTCGCCTGACGGCGATGAAGGCTATCCGGGCGAGGTCTCCGTGACCTGCCGCTATACGCTGACGCCCGAGGCCGGGCTGCGGATGGAGATCGAGGGGCAAAGCGATGCGCCGACGCTCCTCAACATGACCAATCACAGCTACTTCACCCTGCTCGAAGGGGCGACGGCGGCGGAGCACTTCCTGGAGGTCGCATCGGAGCTGCATACGCCGGCGCAATCGAACCAGATCCCGACGGGGGAAGTCCTTTCCAGCGTCGGCACGCCCTATGATTTCCGCGAGGAACGGCAGATCGGCCGCGACTACGAGATCAACTTCGTGCTGCGCGGTCCGCGGGGATCCGCTCGTCCGGTGGCACGGTTGATTTCGCCGCATCGCGACCTCGAAATGACGGTGATAACGGATCAGCCGGGCTTGCTGTTCTATACCGGCGCCGGGCTGCCCGAAGCGCGGGGTCCGGACGGACAGATGCACGGACCCAGCCTCGGGCTCTGCCTCGAGGCCGCGGGGTTCGCGGATTCGGTGAACAGACCCCATTTCCCATCGCCTGTCCTGAGGCCGGGCGAGACCTATCGCAACATCTGCGAATACCGGTTCACGGCGCTCTGACGCCGGAAGCAACGCTCGCCGCGGGCGAGACTTGACCAAAACGGAGAAGACCATGAAGCGTCTTGAAGGAAAATCAGCCCTCATCAC
The DNA here is from genome assembly GCF_033101155.1 of Tropicimonas sp. TH_r6. Taxonomy (NCBI): domain Bacteria; kingdom Pseudomonadati; phylum Pseudomonadota; class Alphaproteobacteria; order Rhodobacterales; family Roseobacteraceae; genus Tropicimonas; species Tropicimonas sp. TH_r6. The sequence continues at coordinate 5,217 of NZ_JAWMPX010000061.1, read as the reverse complement.
CGGCTCTGCGCGCGGCATCGGCAAGGGCTTTGCCGAAGCCTATATCCGCGAAGGCGCCACCGTCGCCATCGGTGATATCAACATGGAAGCCGCCGAGGCGACGGCGAAGGAGCTGGGCGAGGGCGCCTATGCCGTCGAGCTCGACGTCACCAAGCAGGAGAGCATCGACGCCGCCATCGAGGCGGTGGTCGCGAAGGCCGGCAAGCTCGACATTCTCGTCAACAATGCCGCCGTCTTCGACGCCGACAATATCGTCGATATCAGCCGCAAGAGCTACGACACGCTCTACGCGATCAATGTCGCCGGCACGCTCTTCACCATGCAGGCGGCCGCGCGCCAGATGATCAAGCAGGGCCATGGCGGCAAGATCATCAACATGGCCAGCCAGGCCGGGCGGCGCGGCGAGAGCCTCGTGGCGATCTATTGCTCGACCAAGGCGGCGGTGATCTCGCTGACGCAATCGGCCGGTCTCAACCTGATCCAGCACGGGATCAACGTGAACGCCATTGCCCCGGGCGTGGTCGATGGCGAGCATTGGGTCGGCGTGGACAAGGTGTTCGCCCGTCTCGAAGGCAAGAAGCCGGGCGAGAAGCGTGCCGAGGTCGAGGCCGGCGTGCCCGCGGGCCGCTTTGCCACCCCCGACGACATGGCGGGCATGGCGATCTTCCTCGCCTCTTCGGAGTCCGACTACATTCTTTCCCAGACGTATAACGTCGATGGCGGCCAGTGGATGAGCTGATGAAACTGAATGCACAAACCCTCACACAGCTCGACCCGCGCATCGCGGTCCCGAGCTATGATCGGTCCCAGCTCAAGCCGGGCATCCTGCATATCGGGCTGGGCAATTTCCACCGCGCCCACCAGGCCTTCTATCTCAACCGGCTGCTCAATGCCGGCGGCTCGACCGACTGGGGCATTCTCGGCGCCGGCGTCATGCCGACCGATGCCGCCATGTGCGCCGATCTCGAAGCGCAGGACTTTCTCTACTCGGTGACCGAGCAGGGCGCGGGCACGCAGAGCGCGATGGTTTCCGGCGTGATGTGCGGCTTCCTGCCGGTCGAGGAGGGCCATGGGCCGATCATCGAGGCGATGCAGGATTCCGATGTCCGGATCGTCTCGCTGACCGTGACCGAAGGCGGCTATTTCGTCTCGGCCGAGACCGGCGGCTTCAACCCCGAAAGCCCGGATATCCTTGCCGATATCGCCAGCCCCGCCGCGCCGAAAACGGTCTTCGGCGCCATCGTCGCCGGGCTGAAGGCGCGTCGCGATGCCGGGATGGTGCCGTTCACGGTCATGTCCTGCGACAACCTCCCCCATAACGGCAATGTCACCCGCTCCGCCGTGGTCGGCGTCGCGCGCGGGCAGGATGCGGCCCTGGCAGAGTGGATCGAGGCCAATGTCGCCTTCCCGAACGCGATGGTGGACCGGATCACCCCGGCCACGACGTCGGAACGCGCTGCCGGTCTCGCCGAGGAATACGGGCTGGAAGATGCCCGTCCGGTCTTCTGCGAACCCTTCCTGCAATGGGTGCTGGAGGACAAGTTCACCGCCGGCCGCCCGGACCTGGAATCGGTGGGCGTGCAGATCGTCGAGGACGTGACGCCCTATGAGCATATGAAGATCCGCATGCTCAATGGCGGCCACGCGATCATCGCCTATTCCTCGGCGCTGCTCGGGCTGACCTATGCCCATGAGGCGATGGCGCATCCGCTGGTCTCCGCCTTCTTTGACAAGATCGAGAAAGAAGAGATCTACAATGTGGTTGAGGCGGTGCCGGGCGCGACACAGGAGCAATATCACGCCGCCCTGCAGGAACGCTTCGCCAACCCCGCCATCCGCGACACGATCGAGCGGCTCTGTTTCGACGGCTCCAACCGACAGCCGAAATTCATCGTGCCGTCCATGGCCGAGAATATCGAACAGGGGCGCTCCGTTCCCGGGCTCGCGCTCGAAAGCGCGCTCTGGTGCCGGTACTGCTATGGCGAAGGCGAACAGCATCAGGAGATCGCCGCGAACGATCCCTCCTGGGATCGCCTGACCAAGCTCGCCCGCGAGGCACGCGACCGGCCCGATGCCTGGCTGGAGATGCGCGACGTCTATGGCGATCTCGGTGAGAAGCCTGCCTTCCGGGATGCTTTTGCGGCTGCTCTGGAGAGCATCTGGAGCAAAGGCTGCGAGGCAACGCTGAAGGCCTATCTCGACACCTGATATGACCGCCGCCGGAGCCATCCGGCGGCGCCCCCCCCCTCCCTGCCTCCCTGAACACTGGAGTCCATGCCATGAAAGCAGTTGTCTACAACGCCTTGGGATCCGTCATCTTTTCCGAAATCGAAACCCCGAAGCCGGGTGCCGGCGAGGTGCTCATCCGAGTCGAGGCGAGTGGCGTCTGCCACACCGATATCGATGTGCTGCACGGTCGTTACGGCACGCCCGACTTCCCGCTTGTGCCCGGCCATGAATATGCCGGCACGGTGGAAGAGGTTGGTGCGGGAGTCACGAATTTCGCCCCCGGCGACCGTGTGGTGGTCGATCCCAACCTGAGCTGCGGCCATTGCCGCGCCTGCGAGAAAGGGCTCGCCAATCTCTGCGAGACCCTCGGTGCCTATGGCGTTTCCACCAATGGTGGCTTCGCGGAATATAGCTGCGTCAAGGCCGAGAACCTTGTTGCCATCGACGACATGCCCTTCGACATGGCCGCCCTGGCCGAGCCGATGGGCTGCGTGCTCAACGGCGTCGGTGTGATCGGTACCGAGGGCGTCGAGCGGGCGCTGGTGATCGGTGCCGGGCCGATCGGTCTGCTGATGGCGATGGCGCTGAAGACGCGCGGCGTCAGCGAGATCGGTGTTGTGGACCTCGCGCCGCACCGGTTGGAGCTGGCCGAATCCTTCGGCTTCAAGCCCTATGCCTCCGGCTCCGCCGAACTGGCCGCGCTCGAGCAGAAGATGGATCTCAGCGTCGACGCAACCGGCGTGCCCGCCGTCGCCGCGACCCTGCCGGGCTACACGGCCAATGGCGGCAAGGTGCTGTATTTCGGGGTCTGCCCGCCGGATGCCCGGATCGAGATCTCGCCCTTCGAGGTCTTCCGCCGCCAGCTGACCATCGCCGGGGCGCATTCGCTGAACCACAATATCGCCGATGCGGTCGAGGCTCTGAAGGCCACCGGGCCGGACGTCACGCGCCTCGTGTCCCACCGCCTGCCGCTCGACGAGATCCCGAATGTCCTGCTCAAAAAGGGGCCGGAAGGGACGCTCAAGGTCCAGGCCGTCTGACGGAAACGGGGCTGGCCGCGCGTCGGCCGGCCCTGCATGGGGGGAGGCCGCGTCCTCCCCGGGACCGCGGGACAGCTAAAAGGTCCCCCCTGCGCCGGACTTCGCGCCGCTCTCGCGCCAGATTACCGCCCCCGGGCGGCTTCCGGGAAGAGCCTGTGCAACAGGTAGATCGCCGCCGTTCCCAATCCAAACATTGCCATGTTGAGATTGATCGCCGAGGTCGTGCCGTCGAAAAGCGACGACGCGATCCAGGCGCCGAGCGCGCCGGCCACCATCTGCATCGCTCCCATCAGTGAGGCGGCAAAGCCCGGCATCTCGGCTGCGGGCTCCATAGCTGCGGCGATGGCGGTTGGGTAGATCATGCCGAAGGCAAGCACGTAAAGACAGACAGCGGCCCAGAAGAGCTGCAGCCCCGGCGCGGTGAAGGCCAGCAGCAGATGCAGCGCCCCGGCCAGCCCAAGGGTGGCAAACGCGATGACGCCGACGAACTCCAGGCTGCGATGCCGCAACATCTGTCCCGCGAGCAGGGCGCCGCCGGTATTGAGCAGGGCGGCGATGGCGAAGAGTGGCCCGAAGGCCTCCGGGGCGACGCCGAAGGACGCCTCTACCGTGATCGCCCCAACCGCACCGAGCGCGACATAGCCAGCAAAGGTCAGGCTGCCGCAGGCCATTGGCGCCAGGAATTCCCGCGTGCTGAAGAGGCTGCGGGCGGCGCTGCCGAGAAAACGGAGCGAGAACCGTTCCGGGCGGCGGTTGGTGTCGGTCTCACCGAGAGCGAAGAACGTATAGGCGAGGAAGGCGAGCCCCAGCAGGGCCAGCGCGGCGAAGATCGCGCGCCAGGAAAAGAGCACCAGCATGCCCGAGCCGACCACCGGTGCGAGCATTGTCGCCACGGAGAGGATCGCGCCGAGCACGGTCATCATCCGCGCCGCCTCGCTGCCCGAGGAGACATCGCGCACCATGGCGCGGGCGATGACCGGGGTGCCGCCCATGAGCCCTTGCGCGAAACGCGCCACGATCAGCACCTGGAAGCTCGGTGCCAGCGCGCAGGCCAGGCTCGCAAGGGTGAAGCCCGTGAGGGTCAGTTTCAGCGCAAGCTTGCGCCCGAACGCGTCCGAGAACAGGCCCCAGAAAAGCTGTCCGATCGCATAGGCGAGGAAATAGATGCCCACCAGCATTGCCCCCATCCGTTCGTCCAGCCCGAAAGCCCGGGCGACGACGCCGGTCGCGGGCAGCACAACGTCGACCGACATCGCGGTCAAAGCTGTGATCCCGCCCATGTAGATCACGGTGTCGGTGCGCGAGAAGGGGGAGGCGGGTCTGGACATGACGGGGCTTTCGGCAGGAAGGACTCGCAACCGTTAGCGCCTGAGATCGGGTTCGGCCAGAGCGGACCTTCGGCACGACAGAGATCAAGCGTCGCGGCTGCGCCTCGCTTCGTGCCAGGGACGCCCGGGGCCATTGACCCGTGTCGCTGTCTCACCGGCAGAAACAGAGCTCAAGAAGGCCCTAGCTGAAGAACTTCCGCCGTGCTTCCGCCTCCATCGCGTGGCGCATCTGCACCTCGGAAAGCTCTGCCATCAACGCCTTGCGCGCCACCGGCTCGGTGGTCTCGGCCAACGCCTCGCGCAGCGCGTCCATCTGCTTTTTGAGTTCGATCTCGCGGGGCAGGGCGCCCGCTTCCGCCATGATACGGTGGCCGACACCGGTACCGCTGTCGATCAGCGCGGCTTCGGGGCGGTCGGGCAGGGGCTTTCCTTCGCCTTCGAGGCGTTCCAGCGTACCGTCCCGCGTCGCCTTGAGCATCCGACGTTCGGCGATCTTGTCCCACCGCATAGCGGCTTCCTCCGTTGAATGACTGCCCTTGAAAGCTAAGTCCGAGCTGTCCTGAAAACAAGGAAGCCGCCCGTAGGCGGCTCCCGATCTCTGCGCGTGATCCGAAAGGATC
>NZ_JAWMPX010000060.1:0-6776 GCF_033101155.1 Tropicimonas sp. TH_r6 | reverse complement strand
CGCTGATGTCTGCCACCTATACCGCTTTGGTCCGGAAACGGAGAGGAAACAACGTGAACAAAGCAACTCTCTCTTTCTCGACTTCACTTTTTGCCTTCTTCTTGGTTAGTTCAGCTTTGGCACAGGAAAATGCTTCAAATCCGCTTTCCAAAGGGCGGAATACCGACCTGCGCATCCAGTCCACTACAGGCGATGGCAAAGACAAGACTGACTACTTCATCGACGGCGCGTTCATGGCGCGAGACGATCTGAAGATTAAATACGAACTGCACTATAACGATATCTCATCCTCTGAGACATCTGCGGGAGGTCTGGAGAAAGCCGTTCTAAAAGGGATATTCTTTCCAACAGAAGGACGGCTGAACGAGAACTGGGGTTACCGGCTCGCGGTTGGCTTGGATTGGATCGTCGAGTTTGACAATTACGACAAAGGTATTGGAACTGGTTCTGACCAACTTGCGCCGTTCGCGGGTGTCGCCCTAGGTCATGCGAACAACGGGTTAACTCTGATCCCACTCGTTCAGCACTACGTATCCTACGACGGGCCGACTGATGTCAGTCAAACGGCGATGCGGTTGATCGGATTGCAACCTTTTGCAACGGACTACTGGGCCAAGCTTGACCTCAAAGTGCCATACGACTGGAACGCAAAGACATGGCCATCGACGGCGGAATTCCAGGTTGGTTACAACTTGAGCGACAGAGTGGCGCTCTATGGAGAGGCTCTTGTCGGTATCGGTTCCGACCGACCCTACGACAACGGAATTGGCGTAGGTTTGCGCCTAAAGTATTGATCTTGGCGTCGTGCGACTTTTGGCATCTGTCGAGTGTTCAAACCAGATGATCATAGTGACGAAACGACGAGGCAGATCTGTTCAAAATCGTCGTAGACGAAGCAAACGTTGTTTGATGCCTGCAAATTGCACTCAGAATTCGTGCTGGCCCAAGGTCAAAACGAACCGGGGCATTCTCTGACAGGCGAGTGTGTCTGCCAACCGGACATCCAATGGAATGGCTCTGACGTCTCTTCCACAGCCGACGGTAAAAGTCGAAACTTGATCTTCTCGAACAACGACCTAGTGTCGAATGCTTGGTTCAGCGAAGGGGAAACCAATGAAATTCATCACAGGCGTGTTTGGCGCGCTGATCGCCGCGTCGGCGGCCGCGGCACAGGATAGCCCAATCATTCACGACGGGGAGTTCAACTTCCTGAGCGCCCAGTTTGGCGAGGAATGGGCGGCACAGGACGTTCGGATCGATTCACGTCTGGCAGAGCTTCGGGACGCCAACAACGGGAAGCCTCCGAATATCATCTATGTACTGATCGATGACGTCAGCTTCGGTCTGATGGGCAACCGGGCGATGAACTATGTCGCCGGTTTCGACACGCCGAACATCAATGATTTCGCGTCCGAAAGCCTTGCCTTGATGCGCATGTATACGGAACCTTCGTGCACGCCGACGCGCACCGCGTTCCTGACAGGTAGCCACCCGGTCCGGGCTGGACAGGAAGAAGTAAAGGTCGCTCTGGTGGGCGAGGGCCTGGCCGGTGAAGCCGTCACAATTGCCGAAGTGCTCAAGCAATCGGGCTACAACACGACCCATGTCGGCAAGTGGCACCAGGGGGATATCGAGGAGTCCTTTCCCCACAATCAAGGCTTCGATGTCGCGTTTTTCCCGGTCCACCAGCAGGTTCAACTGAGCCTGATGACCCCGGAGGCCGCCGCTGCGGGCAATCTGAACGGCTGGCATCCCTCGACCCAGTCGAGCGAGTTCGCGATCGACCAGCGGTTCAAACCCTATGGCCTGGTGACCGGTCTCGAGGCAAAGGCGGGAGAGCTAGCCCGTGAAGTGGGGCTCGAGGCCGGCGAAGAATGGACGCAAGGCCATTACGAGCGCATGAATGAGACCTACCAGCGGCAGGCGCTGGAGCAATTGGAACGCCTCGCAGGCGAAGAGGAGCCGTTCTTCCTTCAGTACTGGCCGCTCTATCCACTCAATTTCACCTCCAGCGATCAGCAAAGGTCCCGCAATGGCGGCTTCATGGCCGACAAGATGGAGCAGTTGGATGATTGGATCGGCGACCTCATGGCCAAGGTCGACGAGCTTGGTGTGGCCGAGAACACGCTAGTCGTGTTCATGGCCGATAACGGCATCTTCAAGCAGTACTCACCCAATTCGGGAATGATCGAGCTGATCTATCGGGGTGGCAAGGCAGAACATCTCGAAGGCGGGGTGCGCGTGGACGCGTTCGTCCGTTGGCCGCAAGCCATCGAAGGCGGCAGCTATGCGGGAGACATCATCCACGTCTCCGACCTCTACACCACCTTGGCCCGCATCGCCGGCGGCACGAATTTCATCCCGCGCGACCGGGTGATCGATGGTGTGGACCAGACGGCATTGTTGCTGGAAGGCGAAGGGAACTCGCGTCGGGACTATGTCTATATCTACGAAGGCCCGGTCTTGCGCTCGATCGTGAAGCAGGAGTTCAAGATGCACATGCCCGCACCGGGTGTGCCGGGGGCCGCAGCGCCTGTGTTCAATATCCTGCGCGATCCTCGGGAGACCACCCCCGACATCGGTGGATCGCTCTGGTCCGGGGCGTCATTTCAGGACATGGCAAAACGTCATGCCAAGATGATCGCGAAATACCCGCACCGCCCGATTGGCAAGGATGAACCTTACGGCGGCATCGAGAACCTCCGTCCCGAAAGCGAGCTGGCGCGCAAGACGTTTGCCAGCTGGCAGGAAGAGTGAACAACGCTGATTGTGCGTGACACAATTCGACCGATATTGATGATCCGATCTTCGGAGCCGACGTTTGCCAATAGCTGGTGATCGTCGGCTTTGCGCAGGAAGGCGACGCGCTGCCGCTTGCCATGAACGGCGGCAACGTCCGCTGAACTGACCTTGGGCTTTCTCTTGCCGAACGTCCGGTCCTCTTCGATAAAGACGGCTGATGGATGACGGTAGCCGGAAATGCTGCGCTGCCGAGGATGACCGCGATGTCGGCATTACCGTGGGTCGTTTCGCACTTCATTGAGACAGTTGTAGGCCACGCATGCGCTGGACCGCCCGGTTGATCCGGCTCCTCCTGCTGAGAGCCGGATCAACCAGCCGCCCGCAGAGCAAACTGAAGATCGGACAAGGAGCGATCCTGACCGGGCTTGAGAGCCGGCTATTCGTGACTGTGAACACCACACTTGGCCTCGGACGGCCCCGAGACTGCGGCTGTCTCGCCTCAAGTCGCGCGCTCGCGTGCCTGTGGAGATCGACCCTCCATCTGCGTCGGGCGCCCGGGTAAGCAGTTCCTTCGGCCCGGTTCTACGCCGCCAGACCATTCCTGGCGGTGCTTGAAGGCGCAGTGAAGAACCATGGCCGTCGCCGTGGGCTGTCGTCGATGAGAGAGATTATGGGTGTGACACCCGGACTCTTTGAGACCGAATTCGAGGCAACGGCATTCGCGACCATGTGCGGAGCCGACTTCCTGCTGTGGGAGGGCGACACCCTTCGAATCCTCCTGGAGGTCTTCAGTGAGCTCGAAGCGGTCGACTTGATCGCGGATCTCGTGGACCTGTGCCGAGAGGATTTTCCGAACGTGCGGGGCATCCGGCTTGCGCTCGACGTCGTTCTGGAAGCGCTCGAGCAGCTGTCACTCGGCGTCGTCGAGGACGTCATCGGGAGCGGCGAGGACGCCGGAGACCTGCATGATGTGATTGGGTGGTACCGCGCGACAGTCGACGTATTGCGCAAGCGCTTCGAGACCTGAATGTTTGGCCAGTCCCGCGGGGCCGGCCTGCGGAACCGCTTGCCGATCCCTGCCATGTTCCATCGAGGCACGGCGTCTCGATCAACCACCGCCCCCGCGGAGGGCGGTGATTCAGGTCGGGCGATAAAGATTACGCAAGGTAATCTTTGGAATCCGTTTCCGCCCTTTTCCGGTCAACCCGATCTCCCGCGTGAAGAGGACGGGAAGGGTCGAATGACGACCGAGAGCAATCAAGCGAATTACTTCCAAGCGGCGCTCAATGCGGCCCGGGCTCAGGTCGTCTCGCAGGAATGCACCCTCGTTACGACTGAAGAACTGGCGGCGATCGCGCGCTACGCAGGCGTGACAGACGCGTTCCGTCAATGGCTCAAGAAGATCGGTCTGGAACACCTTCCGGGGCGGCCCGGGATCTTCGACCTGAAGCACTTCCGTCTCTGTCTCGACCGCCTCCAGGGACTGGAGCCCACCCAAGGGTCGGCGGCCGAGGCGATTTCACTGACAGAGCAGAGGAGACTGCGCCGTGAGCAAGACAGCGCTGCCTAAAGGCATCCATCGCGTCAAGAAGGCAACCGCCGCGGGTGTGGTCAGGTATCATTACGTCTGTCGAGGTGGGCCGAAGTTCTGGGATTCGAACTCGCAGGTCGTGGAAGGATCGCTGGCCTATCTCGCTGCCTATCGACAGGCGAACACGAGTGCGGCCGAAGCCGCGCGCACGCATCGCGCGAATGAAATGCTCACGCCCGATGCGATGGATGAGTACCGCCGCAGCATTCACTATCGAAAGCTCAACGCGCGGACGAAAGCTGACTATGAGAAGTACATGACGAACTTCGAGGCCGAGTTCGCCGAAGACCCGATCAAGCTGTTCGAGGAGGAGGAGTCCCTGGCCGAGATCATCGCCTGGCAGAACCAGTGGGCGCACTCGCCGCGCATGTACGACTACTCGACCCAGGTCATCCGTCGGTTCCTGAACCGCATGCGGAAATCCGGGGTGATCAAACGTCACTTCTTCCACGACATCGAGGCGGTTTACAGGGTCAATCGCGCCCACCTTTGCTGGAAGCCGGAAGAGATTGCTGCAGTCCTCAAGGTCGCGACACCGGCGGAAATGCGGATCGTTGTGGCGATGTCCGAGGGTGGCCTGGCGCCCGCCGATGTCGGGCGACTGAACAGGGGGCACATCGAAAAGACCCCGAAGGCGCGACGCCTTCTTCTCGACCGTGGGAAGTCCGGTCAACCAACCGCCATCGCGGCCACGCCGGCGATCGAAGATCTCATCGACACGATGGATGATGACCAGTGGCTCATCGTGCCGGCGCTGTCCGGCGGGCGCCTGACGCCCGAACGCGCCGCGCAGATCGTTCGCGACCTGATCCATCGCGCGAATGCCGACGGCGTGATCCGGGTGCGCCCCGAACTGCGCCCCTACGACATGCGGGGCACCGCAGCGACGGCGCTGCTGCGCGCCGGGTGCGGGCTGAACGAGATCGCCGTGGCAATGGGGTGGAGCATCCGTCACGCATCGAAAATGATCGAGCATTACGCGCGCCTGATACCCGAGGTCACCGACGAAATCCTCGAGAAACTCGAACGGGCAAAGGCCTCCGCCAATGTCTTCGACGGCGACGACAAAGACGTCTGAACCAGAAATACACGATCATGCGACTTGGGCCCGGTGCGCTGCATCGGGCCTTTCTGCATCTCCTGGTGGATTCGAAGCCAGGAGTCACGCCTGTAAACCGGGGTGTAAACTGCCTGTAAACTGGCCACTTCAGGGCCCCGAAAATCGGGCGCTGAAGTCGGAAATGTCCAAGAAAAAAAGGTGGAGGCGAGTACCGGAATCGAACCGGTGTACACGGATTTGCAATCCGCTGCGTCACCACTCCGCCAACTCGCCGAAGGGTCTCGGTTCTCTATGGGCTGTTGAGCGCGGCGTCAACAGGGAATGACGCCCGCGCCCGGCTTTGTCCGAAGGCCCGCAGGCGGGGGGCGCTTGACAGCGTGGGAGAGTCACCTTATCGAACGCCATCCGCGGTTCGCAGAGTCGTGGTTTCATTGGTGTTGGTGGCCCCCGCGAGGGGATGCCTGTCTCCCGAAAGGGAAAGGACAACGCCCTTCATAGGTGCCCTCGGGCGCCGCGCTAACGAAGGAGATCAGCCGTGACCAAACGCACGTCTGCCAAGTACAAGATTGATCGCCGCATGGGCGAAAACATTTGGGGCCGCCCCAAATCCCCCGTCAACCGCCGCGAATATGGCCCGGGCCAGCACGGTCAGCGCCGCAAGGGCAAGATGTCCGATTTCGGCCTGCAGCTGCGCGCCAAGCAGAAGCTGAAGGGCTATTACGGCGATCTGACCGAGAAGCAGTTCCGCCGCATCTACTCCGAAGCCGAGCGTGTGCGCGGCGATACCGGTGAGAACCTGATTGGCCTGCTCGAGCGTCGCCTCGACGCCGTTGTCTACCGCGCCAAGTTCGTCCCGACGATCTTCGCCGCCCGCCAGTTTGTGAACCACGGCCATGTGGAAGTGAACGGCAAGCGCGTGAACATCCCGTCCTACCGGGTCAAGGAAGGCGACGTGATCACAGTACGTGACCGCTCCAAGCAACTCGCTGTTGTTCTGGAGGCCGTTCAACTGCCCGAGCGCGACGTTCCGGATTACATCGAGGCCGACCATTCCAAGATGTCCGCGACCTTTGTGCGCACGCCGGGTCTGGGCGATGTGCCCTACGCGGTGCAGATGGAACCGAACCTCGTCATCGAATACTACGCGCAAAACTAAGCGCGACTGGTCCGGTCGCTTGCGACCGGAAGACAGACTTGCCCGTCCCACCGGAATCCGGTCGGGGCGGGTTTTTCGTTATGGAAGCCGTGCCTTGGGTGTTCGGACGCTTTGAGCACTTCTTGATCGATGCTGCGGGCAACAGCAGTGACTGCTATGCCGACCGAACGGAGCTTCGCTACGGTCACGACATTTCGAACTTCGCGATTGCAAAAAATCTGCAGAAT
>NZ_JAWMPX010000059.1:0-7945 GCF_033101155.1 Tropicimonas sp. TH_r6 | reverse complement strand
CACCACGGATGCTCCATACTCGTGTTCAATCGAGCGCTGACAAGCGACATCGGCTATCCTCGAAACTGCTGCAAGGTCCGCGCTGTCAACCTTGCCCTAACAAGGGGCGAAAGACAGCTCTGCATCGAACCGGGCCTTCGCGCCTTCTGCGGCGGATGGCTGGAGCGAGCCCTTCTGACCGATGCTGCAGCCCACTCGTAGGTCCGTTATGCAGAATGCAGTGGAAGAACGTCGTAGTAGCTCAAATATTGTTTGTAGCGGTGATGGTGTTGCGAGTTGGGGAGCGTCGCTCTTGGCGCTTGCCAAGAGTACAGCTTAGCTCCATGCGCGTGCCACTTGCCAGTCATGCTTCTCGACTACTGTAGACAACACAGCTAGCCTGCAGTGATGATTGCACGGCGCCGGAGTATAAAAAAATGGAAAGCTTCTTAAAGAGCTATTCGGTCGCATGGGACGTTGTAAGAGCAGCATTCTTACATCCAAGGCAGTTCTACAAAGTAGTTGTCACCGAGATAAACTTAATCTCCCTGTTAGTGTTTTACTTTCAGTTTCAGGCCGCCATTATCTGGATTTCGACAAGACTGTTTGAGGCGGATGATAGCACGAATGCCGAAAGTTTCTTCGAGAAAAGTCTAATCGTCACGGTTCATGGAGTTATTCTGTCAACACTAGTAATATCGTTGATCATCTATGCATTGCTAAGAATTATGAGCGTTCCCGTTTCACTCGGGCAGATCGCAAAATACATCGCTGTGACATTTTTGATGGGTCAAATGATCGTAGGGGGGGTGCAGTTATTCCTCGAGTATTATGTATACGTCCAATCCGGTGGGTATGCGTGGATGGAGGATTGGCGCGAACCGGAACCTGTCTACGCAACCGTGACAAATTTCATTATCAATTCAATCCTTGCACCAAGCGTTTTTATCGTTTCTGGAGTTCTGCTGGCTCTATCATCTAACCAAATCCTGAAGGCCAGCTTCGCATTTATTGTTGGAGTTTTGTTTCACATCCTAATTTTGACACCATTTGCGTCGCACTTCTGGCTGCAGTTCCTGCAAGGATAACTGTAGACATCGTATATGGACCAAGTTTCATATTGAAGCATGTTAGCAAACGTGGACGCCCTGCGCCCAGACCGAGACCCGATATTGGCGCAATCGATGCCGCCAAACCCGACATTAGCGCAACCGCGGCGAAAGCTCACTTCGTCCCGCAGTCCCGACGCTGCTCTACCGCGCGACGAACGTCGGCTCAGTCCTGAACCTGTCGTACCTGTCTATCGCGGCGAAAGCTCACTCAGAGCCCATGTTAACCGATGCTGTAGTGCAGAGGCCTCGCGTCACAGCTACGCCGCCAAAGGGCTGGCGAGGTTGGAACTTGACCTCCTCCAAAAGAGACCTGGGGAGTGTCAGTGACCCGCGTCAGCGAGCAACTGTAGTACGCTTCAAGTGGCTGGAAAGTTTGAGACTCGGGCAGTATACTTTCCCAATCAGGCTTGTGTAGCAGCGAAGTCAAAACTGTTAGCTGGTAGCCGGGGACCGACGGTTTCAGCAAAGTCGAGAATTGGAGTATTCAAATGACAGTTTTCTTCCAGCATGTTGGCGAAGCCGGAGGTCAGCGGGATTTCCCGAAGACTATTGGCACACCCAAAACTGGGTTGATAAAATTTTCATTTGACGAAATTGGGCCATATCTTAGTAACTTGTCGGTTTCTGAACTGCCTGAATTGCAGAACGAACTGGAGAAAGCTTCTCCTGATGGATTCCAGATATGGGGGATTCCAAGTGGAGCAAAGTATGTCCTCAGGAGTCTTAAAAATGGCGATCACTTACTGCTTCTGGAAGCGGCTGGACAAGGTGGCTCATTTGCCTACGGTGGTCGAATTATTGCGTTCCCAACATCTGAGTGTTTCCAACTTTCAGAACATCTCTGGGGAGAAGCCAAATTCCCCTTGATCGTTTTCATGAATGGCGGGCTAACCAACTACCCCTGGCCTCAGTTTTGTGAGTTGGTTGGCTACAAGCCAAACTGGAACCCTGCCGGGCAAACTTATCGCATTACTGAAGAAAGATTGGCTCAATCTGGTTGTGTTGACGATGAGCAAATAGTGGAAACTGTCGTCGGCAGACGTTTTCCAATTGCTGATACACATTCTGCTGATCTTGACGCCTTCGAAGATCCCAACGAAGAATTTTTCTCTGCCCTGGAGGGGCGGGAACTACTTCGACAGCACATTCGACGCGAACGCTCTATAAAGCTTGTTAGGGAGTTTAAGAAACGGCTTTCAAACTTTTCTTGCTCAATATGTGGGTTCGACTTCGAAGCGGTGTATGGCGATGTTGGGCGGCGGTTTATTGAAGCACATCACACAAAACCTATCTCTCAGATGGACAAAGTAGAGGAAGTCAATGTCAACGACTTGGTTGCGGTTTGTTCCAACTGCCACCACATGCTGCACAGAACCATCCCCGCTATCGAACCTTTGGATTTGAAGGGGCGCTTGGCAGTGGCACTTGAGAAGCGCAGTGTTTAAACGCTTCGGAAGGAACCTACGGCCGGCCTCAACTTGAAGCCCGCTAGGCCTTTCTGTAAAACTTGAACTCCAGCCAGCCGCGCGGTTCACCGCAATTCGTGGCTACCCAATCCGAGTTCTACTCCTTCGAGGCAAAGGCGAATGTGTCATCTGGCCCCGCCAGAACTTTTCGGTCATCAACGTTCACGATGACGATGCGCGAAACAGCCATGGGAAAGGTCTGAAAGGGCCGCTCAGTCATAGGCGCTGGCATTAACAATGCAGTGTCGGCTTTGTCCGCGTTACGGACCTTGCTGCGTCGCGCGGCGAAGGTCCGTGACGAGCCCTCTTTGCTGGATGCTGCGAGGTGCACCAACCTCCGCTTACTTCGGATTGGCCAAAATGTGCCAACACCAACGCGAGCTACGCGGAGGGTTTCTGGCGTAGTGTAATTGCGTCGTGCGACGCCTATTCACCTGTGTTATGGCGGCGCCACCTATTTTGATAACGAGCTAGGAGTGAGACATGCCGATTAACCCACCAGACTCCAATCCTAAGCGCGAGCTTGCGCGGAAATTGGCAGATGTGGTGCTTGCGGGCGTTCCAATCATTGGTGGACCTTTAGCGGCAATTTACAGTGTGACTCACCCAGCCAAAGGCGAGCAAAACGTTGAGGCGTGGCAGGGGCAGATAACATCGCTAGTGAACGAGCTCGAAGAGGTTGTAGCGTACATCTCAGGAACGATTGTTCTGTCTGAAGATGCCGCATATTTGGGAAAATGGATCAGCGAGAATTCCACCACAGCTTTCTCAGAAATATTTGGCTACGATCAGATCGTTTCACAATTTTTCGACGCGTCACCAAACGAGATACTTGAAGCAGTTGGTGAGCTTGAGATTGAAGGTATGGTTGTCGTCCAAAAGTGTCTCGGAAAACCTTTCAGCCACCTGCGCGCAAATCACAAGCTGTTTGAGGTTTTTGACCCCATCGTCTTTGGAGGCGTAAGTCCACGGCAAGACGCCACACTAATTGCAGAAAAGCTCCTTAATTCCGAAAGCGGCGTATCAGCTTCAGACATTTGCGAAGACCAAGGCTGGACACCTCGACGTTTCAATCCTGCTGTCGATATTGTGGGGGAGTTCATAGCCGATGGACGAAAATCTCGACCAATGGGGCAAGAGTATTCCATCCGTGCGTTGTTTGTTGACGCGAGGGAGCGAGCGCAATTGCGACGATTTGTGAATACGGTGAACGGAAACAACTAGACGCCCGCTCGACTGCGGGTTTCTAATGCAAGACGTTACCGGCCTCTCTTCGAAGTGATAAGGAGGCCGGTTTCTTTTCTGCATTTGTGCTTCGGCATCAGTCTTTGGGCGCAGAGATAATAGTCAGACACCCTCAGACGGTGAAAGAAGAGCTGAAACAATCTGGTTTTTCGCCCGGATTGGCCGAAACTCATACTCTTTTTGTCCTGCCGTCCGAAAGCGGTCATTGGCGCAGGCGGGGCGAAAGGCAGCTTCGTCCCGCTGACCTGACCATGACGCGGCTCACGACGAGGGTCCGGTTTTATTCCGCGCGGTAGGATTCCAGACGAAATCAGCAAGGGACACTGCCACCGCAGCGAAGGTCCGGAAGGTCGGAAAAGCGGCTGACATCGACGTCGCTCGTCTGCGTCGAGGTGCGCAGCGCACCGAGAGGTCCGTTGACTGCGCACAGTTGCCGCTCAAGGTGATTGAGCGCCTCAAACGTGCAGCATCAGGCTCTATCCTGAAGCGGCCATTCGTAGCTGAAGCATCGGTCTGCCGCACCGAGCCCAATGGAGAGGGTTGCTGTTTTTCAGTCGAACGGCCGGTGTGTGCCATTGCCGGAACTGTCTTCCCGAGATGCCTCCATCTCCTGAAGGGCATCGGTGATGAACTCTGCCGGTGTCTCGGTGAAGGCCCTGTAGAGTCTGAAATGCTGGGTTTCCTCCAATGTCGTTTCGGCAATTCCGTGCCGGGTGATTTCGAGCAATCGGGCGTTCGGCAGGGCCATTAGAATCGGTGAGTGGGTGGCGACAATGACCTGGGCGATGGCGGTCTTCTGGATGCGGTCGAGAATTGCCAGAAGCTCCAGTTGGCGTTTGGGAGAAAGCGCACTTTCAGGTTCGTCCATGAAAAAGATGCCCTGCCGGGACATGCGCTCTTCAAAGAACCGCACGAAACCCTCGCCGTGGCTCCAGGACAGGAAATCCGGGGGCATGCCACCCCCGTCCTGGGCTGCAACATCGAGGTAGCGCGCAACAGAGAAGAAGGTTTCGGCCTTGAAGAACCAGCCATCTGTCACCTTGGGCAGCCAACTTCCCCTGAGCGCGTCGGCAAGCTGAGCGCCGCTCTTGTCGAGGGCGCGCGAATGGTCCACAGGACGATATCCTTTGCCACCGCCGGCCTCGTCATAGCCACTCAACGCCGCGATGGCTTCCACCAGAGTGGATTTTCCTGTCCCATTCTCGCCGACAAGGATTGTCACCGGAGTCGAAAACTCAAGTTCGAACCCTCCTTGGCGCAGCCATGGCAAGTCGAACGGATAGCCTGATTTCTCGACCATCACGTCTTCGCGAACCACCAGTCGCTGCAAGAAGGGTGCTGGGAGTTTGGTGGGGGCTCTCCGACGGCTCATTTGAGGTCCTTGGCTAATGCACCCGGGGCGCGATGCCCTCGGCAGGCTGGTTTCACCGGCGCGGGACGGAAAAGAGGCTATAGCTGTTGGTTTGTGTGACCAAACTGGCCGAAGTCTCGGATACCAGAGTCGCTGCATCGGGACTGCCCGTCGAGCAAGTGACGAGGTCGGCGGCGTCGTCGAGGAAGTCGACGGTGAACGCAGATTCTCCCGTCAGCTTGCAGTCGTCACCGGCGGAGCGATAACCCCTTACGAACACCAGTTCGGGATCGGGTTCGCTAATCCCGCCGACGGGCGCCGGCTCACCGCAACCGGCCAACGCGGCCACACAGGACAGGACACAGGCAGCGCCAGCGAACCTGCGTAAGTTCGGACCGGCAGTCGACCTTGCAAAGCGGTTTGACGGTGTTGTGCGGTGACAGGAAAGACGCTTCATTTTGGGGTCCTCAATCGTTTGATGATCGCGATGCCGATAGATCCAGCGAGTGCGACGACTCCGGCCAGAACGAAGAACCAGCCGAGAGCCAGCAGAGGGAAGGGCTCTCGCAGGACACCGTCTTCATCGACATATGCTCCACCCAGAGCAACATAGCCCGCCCACAGCAGCAAACCGATACCGAGCAGCCCCAAGCCGAGAAGAGTGAGGCGTTTCATGAACTTGGGCTCATTCCGAGTCTGGTGCAAGTGGCCCGGAAACTGCCCCCAAGTCTTGTGGAAACTCTCATCGGGGCTATTCCCATTCCGCGACTGTTGATCGCCATGTCTTCTCTTCCATGTCCCAGGTGCTGGCGGTCACACACGGGGTCGGGTTGATGCCACCGCATTGTGACCCGTGGACATCTGCGAGCAGGACCCTGTTTGGTCCAAGCTCGGAGACATCCCAGCCTTGGTTCAGAAGGGAGTGGAGATCGTCCCCGACAAGAAAATGGGACATGCATCCGCCCGTTCCGCAGTAAAGCGATGCGGCCGTCGAGCAGGCGAAACCGTTCTCGTTCAAGACCCAGTCCCGGTACAGATCTCCATCCAGGTCGACCCGCTCGACAGCGCCCCACTCAAGATGGAACGTACCATTGTCAAACGCGGCGCAGGCCTTTGTGGCGGCCTCGACCTTCTCCTGCAATTGGGGAGGAAGATCCGACACATCGGCAGAAAAGGCCGGTGTTACCCAGACCGAACAGGACACGGCCAGTGTCGCCGTCAACGTGACGGCGTTGAAGGTTGGGCCATGCAGGTCGAAGAGACGCAGGAACATCAATTGCACTTGTCGTACCGGTAGTCGCCATATTCCAGCCAGTCCTGGTCGCCATCCCGGAACACAAGGAACTCAGAGCGATCCTCACCAAGAAGCGCAACGACAAACTCTTTCGGTGCTTCCGCGTTCCCGAAATAGCTATAGGCTGTCATGGCCCTGATCGTCTCGCTATTGACGGTGACTTTGGCGTCCCACTGGCCATCAGGGCTGTCGAGGATCACGTATTCGATCTGACGCTTCACGCCGCCGCCGCCGCAGTAGACAACTCCTTCCGGAGCCTCGGAGGTCGCAGTTTCCGGTGTACTGCCGTTGCATGCAGAGCTGAGCAACTTGATCGCGGCACCCGACCCTTTCAGATCGAAGATCCCGTATGAAACGTCCTGATCGATCATTGACAGGTTGACCGACGCGTTTGCCGCGAGTTGGTCCAGAATGAAGATATAGTCTTCATTGCTCTTGAACAGGATCTCCACGGGGTAGTTGTCAACGATCTGCACGTTCGCATTCACTTGGCCAACCTGGAAGGATCCGACTTCGGTTGTCCCGTTCTTCATGAAGCGAATAGACAGGCCCTGCTTGCCAACGATGTCCTCGCTGTCTTCGTATCCAGCAGGTGCAAAGCGAATTCGGTCACATTGCAGTTCCAGCGTCGAGTCGTTGGTCTGAAGAAAGGCATTGGGCGAGGGACTGCCCACGAATGCCCATTCTGCATGGACCGGCGATGCAAAAGTGCAGGCCAGCGCACCTACGGCAATTGCTCGATTTCTCATTCGACATCCCTCTCTGTCATTGCGGCGCCAATCCAGCACTGGAGGATGGCTGGCAGGCGCGGAGTTACTTGGTTCACGCCACCGGTGGGCCATATTCGTTGGTCTCTTCCTGCGATGGTCGGGACAGCCACCATATCATCATGACGGACAGGACCAGTTGCAGCACCCACATCACGATCATCCCGGTAACGCCCAGGAACGCTGCCGGACCACGAAGCGTTTCCGGGTCATCAACGCCGCCTTCCAGAACCGAGAACACCGCGACGCCGCTCAGCAGCATGACCATTGTGGCCACGCCCAGGGCCATGGGGAGAAGCAGATACCAACCGGGACGGCCGGTGTCGTGCAGTCGGCGCCAGCCAGCGGCAAGCATTGGCAAGAGGACGGCGAGTTGGAAGAGGGAGTTCAGCACATTTGTGCTCTCTCCGGTCTCTGGATTGGCGCCAAAGATCGCTGCATCCAGAAACGCCAACACGATGTTTGTGAGAATGACGAAGAGGACAAACCACCAATACTCGGAACGTGCGGCTCGTCCAGAGAACACGACGTATTTCGAAAGGCAGACCTTTATTGCTTGAATAAATCCCATGAACCGGACCCTCCCCTGTCCTCAGCTGTAATGGCTCCTGATCGAAACGAGATATGAACATCCCGGACAGGTCAACTCAAGAACTTGGAGATCCGCAACGTAGAGACAGATCTGAACGCGGGCTGTTTCCCTTCAGGATGCTGGTTGGGTGAAGAGGCTC
>NZ_JAWMPX010000058.1:0-8083 GCF_033101155.1 Tropicimonas sp. TH_r6 | reverse complement strand
CATAGGGTGTGCTATAGTATATTCGGCCGTCCAATGTTTCCCACCGTTGAGACAGCTTGCTGAAACCAAACAACAGCCGATCAATCTCTTCCGTCTTCTTCAGGCTGACGACGACACCCGATATTTGCCTCGGCGGCAGACCGAACCGCATTTTCACACTCATGCGGACCCGGATCGCAGCATCGTAGAATGTCTCTGAATGCCCGCGTTTTCCGGTTCGCTTTTCCAACCGCATAGTCTCGCTGTCAAACCGGATCGAAAGCGAACTCCTCTTCCGAAGTGGTTCGCTATAGGTGAACCCGTTCGCTGTTTGATCGCGGGAACAGGAAGGCACCACATGATGTCGGCCTAACCTTATGAACCCAAGAAGTGAATCCTTCACCGTTTGTGTACAGCAACACCCATTAACGCTCGCCCCAACGGCGACAGCATGGAGAGGGCCGGAAGGTTCTCACGCCTCGCCGGCCGTTGCCGAGATGTCGCGCTCCTCCTGCGACATCTCCTCGGCGATCCCGTCAAAGAGCGGCGTGGACAGGTAGCGTTCGCCTGTGTCGGGGAGCATGCAGAGAATAACCGTGCCTGGCGCCGCCTGTGTCGCCTGACGGATCGCGGCGGCAAAAGTAGCACCGGCGGAGATGCCACAGAAAATACCTTCCTGGCTGGCCAATTTCCGGGCCCAGTCGATGCCTTCGACACCTGAAACTGGCTCAAGCGCGTCGAAGAAGCCGTTGTCGATGGCCTCCTGAAGCACGAGGGGGATGAAATCCGGGGTCCAGCCCTGGATCGGATGTGCCTCGAAGGCAGGGTGCTTGTGGGACGGGGTGCCGTCTTCCTTACGGTCTTGGCGTTCTTTGCTGGCGAGAAGCTGTGCGTTGGTTGGCTCGGAGAGGACGATCTTGGTCTCCGGGCGCACCTTTCGCAGAACACGTGCCAGCCCGGTCACGGTGCCGCCGGTGCCGTAGCCCGTGACGAGGCAGTCGAGCCGCTCTCCTTCGAAATCGGCGAGAACCTCGCGGGCAGTCGTTGACTCGTGGATATCGGCATTGGCATCGGTCTCGAACTGATGCGCGAGGAACCAACCATTGGCCTCCGCCAGCGCGTCCGCTTTTCTCATCATACCGACCGCACCTTCCGCTTTGGGCGTCAGCACGACCTTCGCGCCAAGCATCCGCATCAAACGGCGGCGTTCGACCGAGAAGCCATCATGCATGGTGATGACCAGGGGGTAGCCTTTCTGAGCGCAGACCATGGCAAGCCCGATTCCGGTGTTGCCGCTGGTGCCCTCGACCACGGTCATGCCCGGCATGAGAGTGCCGGCGCGTTCGGCTGCTTCGATGATGTTGACCGCCAGCCGGTCCTTGACGGAGCCGCCTGGGTTGAAGGCCTCGGCCTTGACGAACAGCGTCACGTGATCCGGCGCGAGGCGATTGATGCGAATGACCGGCGTGTCGCCGATTGTCTCCAGGATATTGTCGAACTTTCGTCCACGGCCATGGGTCTGGCGGATTCCGGTATCGGACATATCTCTCTCCCTGCGCGCTGTCGGTTTTCCGTGCTGTCATAGCATCGGAGCGCCAGAGTCACGAGGATGAAGGCGCAGGGAGCCATGGATCACCTGGTTGTGCGCATGAAAAAGGCGCCCTGAAGGGCGCCTCATCCGTTCCTTTGCGCAGAGCACCGGAGCTTACGCTTCCTTCGCGGCCTTCTTGATCGGCTTCCAGATCCGCTTGTTGGTCGCGTAAAGCAGGACCGTCAGGAGCGTCAGGAAGACGACCGCAATAAGGCCCGTGCGCTTGCGATCCATCATCTTGGGTTCGGCGGCCCACATCAAGAAGGCGGAGAGATCCTCTGCCTCATGATGCAGGGAGTTGGAATGGCCATCGGCGAACTCAACATCCTCGCCATAGAGCGGCGGCGCCATCGAGATCCAGCCGCCGGGGAAGGCAGTGTTCTCGTAGAAGATGGTTCCGGCCTCTTCTTTCTCCTCGCCGGTATAGCCGGTGAGCAACGAGACGATGTATTCCGGTCCGCCCATGCCGTTGAAGAGCTGGCTCAAACCGGTGCCATAGGGGCCGTGGAAACCGGCGCGAGCCTTGGCCATCAGGCTCAGGTCCGGTGCGCCGGCATCATTGTTCTCCGGGAAATGGTCCGTCGGGATCCGCGGGCGGTCCACATCCTTCTCGGCATCGTAGATGTCGAACTGGGCCGAGTAGGCGCGGACCTGATCGGCGGGCAGCTCGGGGCCACCCGGATCGGCCAGCGTTCGCAGTGGCACGTATTTCAACCCGTGACACGCGCTGCAGACCTCCGTGTAGACCTGCAAGCCGCGCTGCAACTGCATTTGGTCGAACTTGCCGAAGGGCCCTTCGAAAGAGAACTGCACATCGTGGATGTGGCCCTCTCCGCCCGCGGCAATTGCCGCCCCGCCGGAGATGGCGAGAGCTGCGACCGCGGTGAGTGCGATTTTCTTGATCATGTCAGAACGATCCTTCCTGTCACTCGGCCGGGGTGGCCGCGGCGTCGTCCGAGGACTTGCCATAGTGGGCGTTGAAATCGGCCTCGATGGTCTCGGGCAGCTCTTCCGGCTTCTCGAGCACGCCCAGGAGCGGCAGGATTACCAGGAAGTAGGCGAACCAGTAGGCAGCACCGGCCAGCGAGATGTAGGGATAGATCCCTTCAGCCGGCATGGCACCGACCCAGGTGAGAACCACGAAATTGACGATGAAGATGGCGTACCACCAGCGGAACATCGGACGGAAGCGGCCGGAGCGGACACGAGACGTGTCAAGCCAAGGCACCAGCGCCAGGACGATGATTGCGCCGAACATGGCGATCACGCCGAAAAACTTCGCATCCACGAGGCCGAAGGTGATCCAGTTGGTGAACATAACGACCCAGACATCCGCCGTGAAGGCACGCAGGATGGCGTAGAAGGGCAGGAAGTACCATTCGGGCACGATATGTGCCGGGGTCACCAGCGGGTTCGCTTCGATGTAGTTGTCCGGGTGGCCGAGATAGTTCGGCATCCAGGCGGTCACGGCGAAGAAGACGACGAGGATCAGGGCCAGCGCGAAGAAGTCCTTGATCACGAAGTAGGGCCAGAAGGGAACTGTGTCCTTCTTGGCTTCTTCCTTGGAGCCGCGGCGAACCTCGACGCCCGTCGGGTTGCCGTTACCCGTGGTGTGGAAGGCCCAGATATGGACGATCACGAGACCGGCGATAACGAAGGGCAACAGGTAATGCAGCGAGAAGAAGCGGTTCAGCGTCGCGTTGTCCACCGCCGGTCCACCGAGAAGCCAGGTCTGGATCGGCTCCCCGATGAAGGGGATTGCGCCGAAGAGGCCGGTGATCACGGTCGCGCCCCAGAAGGACATCTGACCCCAGGGCAGAACGTAGCCCATGAAGGCGGTGCCCATCATCATCAGGTAGATCAGCATGCCGATGATCCATGTGATCTCGCGCGGCGCCTTGTAGGAGCCGTAATAGAGACCGCGGAAGATGTGCATGTAGACCGCGAGGAAGAACAGCGAGGCGCCGTTCATGTGCAGGTAGCGCAGGAAGTGGCCGCCATTCACGTTGCGCATGATGTGCTCGATCGAGGCGAAGGCCAGATCGACATGCGGGGTGTAGTGCATCACCAGGATGATGCCGGTAACAATTTGAAGACCCAGGCAAAACGCCAGGATGATGCCCCAGATCCACATCCAGTTCAGATTCTTGGGCGTGGGGATCATCAGGGTGTCGTAGACGAGACCAATAATGCCGAGGCGGCTATTGACCCATTTCTCGGCACCGGTCTTCGGCTCGTAATGGTCGTGGGGAATTCCAGCCATTGGTGTCTCCCTTAGCCGAGCTGAATGGTTGTGTCGTCGAAGAACATGGCGGTCGGGACCGGCAGGTTCTCGGGCGCGGGACCTTTACGGATCCGGCCGGACGTATCGTAGTGAGAGCCGTGGCAGGGGCAGAACCAGCCGCCAACGCCGGTCGGACCGACATAATCGCCCGCATCGTTGAGCGGCACGCAGCCCAGATGGGTGCAGACACCCATCATCACCAGCCATTCGCCACTCTCATCGAGGGAACGGTTCTCGTCCGCGGCGTCGGTGCCGTCCTTGTTTGTATTGCGGGACAGTTGGTCCGGCAGATCGCTCAGCTCGACCGAACGGGCATCCTCGATCTCTTCCGCCGAACGGCGACGGACGAAGACCGGCTTGCCGCGCCACTTCACGGTGATCTGCGAACCGGTTTCGATCGACGAAACATCGACAAGGATGGAGCTGAGGGCCTGGACATCCGCCGACGGGTTCATCTGATTGATCAGAGGCCAGACGGCGGCACCAGTGGCTACAGCACCGGCTCCCGCGGTGGCGTAGTAGAGGAAGTCGCGACGGGTACCGTCGTGGTCTTCTGCTTGGGACACGAGGAATCTCCCTTTCCTGGCTATACGGATACCGTGCGGCGCCCGGGACGCAGCAGGTCTGCAAAGCTAATTAGAGCGCTGGTTTTGAACCGTCTACCCGTCTTCTCCCCTGAACTGCGGCGGGTTGTCGCAATATCCTTGAAATATGAGTGAATTTGCATGTGTCGCGCCGTTGCAGCAACACAATCCGACGGGCCGCGCGGGTCTCGCCTTGCGGCTGGTAGCGCCCACATATTCTGCGCTGCGGCATTCGCAACTCAGGAAGAATCAGTGCGAGGTCCCGCGGGGAGTGTCCATGGTCGCCGAACTTCACACCGTGACAATTCGGGCACAGATTCGAAGAAGTGCACTCGCCGCGCTGCTTGAAGGAGAGGAGCGACCCTGCCGGCAGTTCCACCTCAGGCCGGCAGGGTCGCCAGCATCGACTCCCTGCTCGCAAACCGCCTTTCCCAGTCGGCCACCCCGTCCCGTCCCCGGCGCCAATCCCTGTCACCAAGACGGAAGTCGAGATACCCGAGCGCGCAGCCGCAGGCGATCTGCCCCATGTCGAGCGGCCCAGCGAGATGACTCATCCAGCGCCCCTCCAGCGCATTCAGCGCCCGACCGATCTTGGCCCATTGGCCCTCGACCCAAGGCGCATGGACCTTTTCTTCTGGCCGGCACCGCGTTTCGTAGACCATGAGCACCGCCGCCTCCATGATCCCGTCAGCCAGCGCTTCCAGAGTCAGAACCTCCCAGAGACGCCTCTCCGGAAAGAGGCCACTTCCGGCTCGCTGGTCGAGGTAGCGACAGATCACCCTGCTGTCGAACAAGGCCGGCCCGGAAGGGCGAACGAGAGTCGGAATCTTGCCGAGCGGGTTCTCTGAAACCGGCATCTGCGCCGAGTCGACCGGCGTCCCGGTTGCGGCGACGATCTCCACATCCGCCAACTGGCCTGTTTCATGAAGAAGCACCATGACCTTGCGGACAAAGGGCGAGGCGGGGGCGTGAAAGAGCTTCATATCAGGGCTGCCATCCTGGTTTCGGGACAACCCGAGTATGGACGAAGCGCGCCAAAGGGGAAGCTGTTCCTGCAGGCCGTCGCCCGATGGCCCCTCAGGCCGTGAGCTGCTCGTCCTTGAAGCCGCGTATCTCCGTCTCGACGATCTGCCCCTCGGGCTGATCCGTCTGGAAGCTGACCTCCGTGAACTGCTCGGTGCGCCCCATACGCGGGTTCTCCAACAGAATCCGGTGTCGCCGACCGATTTGCTGCGCCAGATGGCTTGCTACCTGGGCCTGCCCGCATGCCCGAAGCCGGGCTGCGCGGTCCCGAATCAAGCCACCATGAAGCTGCGGCATGCGCGCCGCGGGAGTTCCTTTGCGTGGCGAGAAGGGGAAGACATGCAGCCAGGTCAGGCCGCATTCCTCCACCAGCGCCAGAGAGTTGTCGAACATCTCTTCAGTCTCGGTCGGGAAACCGACGATGATGTCGGCACCGAAAGTCATGTCCGGCCGCAACCGCCGCGCCTCTTCGCAGAATCGGATCGCATCTTCTCGGCTGTGGCGACGTTTCATCCGCTTGAGCATCATGTTGTCGCCGGCCTGCAGCGACAGGTGCAGATGCGGCATCAGGCGCGGTTCGGTGGCGATGGCCTGCATCAACATCTCGTCGGCCTCGATGGAATCGATGGAGGAGATCCGCAGCCGCGGCAGCTCCGGGACCATTTTCAGGATTCGCATCACCATGTCGCCCAGACGCGGCGCGCCGGGAAGGTCCGCCCCCCAGGAGGTCAGGTCCACACCGGTCAGCACCACTTCGTTGAAGCCGCGCTCCACCAGCCGTTTGATCTGGTCGACCACGATCCCGGCCGGAACAGAGCGGGAATTGCCCCGCCCGAAGGGGATGATGCAGAACGTGCAGCGATGATCGCAGCCATTCTGGATCTGCACATAGGCCCGGCTGCGGGTGCCGAATCCGTCGATCAGGTGTCCCGCCGTCTCGCGCACAGACATGATGTCGTCGACCTGCACCTTCTCCGTCTGGCCGATGAAATTGGGCCCGGACAGGCCCTCCCAGGTCTCCGGCCGCATCTTCTCGGAATTGCCGATAACGCGGTCCACCTCCTCCATGGCGGCGAAGGTGTCCGGCTCGGTCTGCGCCGCGCAGCCGGTGACAATCAGCGTGGCCTCGGGGTTCTCCCGCCGCAGCCGCCGGATTTCCTGCCGCGCCTTGCGCACGGCTTCAGCGGTGACCGCGCAGGTATTGACCACGACGGCATTGTCGATCCCGGCCTCGGCCGAGAGCTTTTTCATCGCTTCGGTCTCATAGGCATTGAGCCTGCAGCCCAGCGTGGAGAATACGGGTGGTTTCACGTCAGAGACTTTCCAGGAAGTCCGACGACAACACACCGTCGAAGACATGCGCGGTTGGGCCGGTCATGTGGACGCCATCCTCGCGCCAGTCGATATGAATTGTCCCGCCATCGAGCTCGATTGTGACCGCACGCCCGGTCAGCCCGCGCCGGACTGCGGCAACGGCGGTGGCGCAAGAAGACGAGCCGGAGGCAAGGGTGATCCCGGTGCCGCGCTCCCAGACCCGCATACGCAGATGATCGGGGCCAAGCACATGCGCGACCTGGACATTGGTGCGTTCGGGGAAGAGCGGATGGTGTTCCTGCGTCGGGCCGAAGCTGGGCAGGTCCACGGCCTCGGCATCCTCGACGAAGAACGTGCAATGCGGGTTCCCCATTCCGGTCGCGGTCGGAGCGCCGTCAATGGGAAGGGAAAGCGTGTCCATCTCCCGGGCCAGTGGGACACCGGCCCAGTCCAGGATCGGCGGCCCCATGTTCACCCGGGTCAACCCGTCGCCGGCATCGGCACAGTCGAGCAAACCACGTTCGGTACGCAGCTGGACCTGCCCTGTTCCCAGTTCCTGCATCAAGTGGCGGGCAACACAGCGCGTCGCATTCCCGCAGGTCGCCGAGAGAGTGCCATCAGCATTGAAGAAAACCAGCCGGGCATCTGCGAAATCATCGGACTCTATCACGGCCAGTTGGTCGAAACCGACACCGCGCCGCCGGTCACCGAGCGCGCGCGCCACAGCTGCAAGCTCAGGCGCGTTTCCGCGTCTTGAATCGACGACGACGAAGTCGTTTCCGAGGCCGTGCATCTTCATGAAGTGCAGCGGTTGAGTGGGTTCTGAATCGTGCATTATGCGAGCGATATACGCGGTCGAGGAACTGTTTTGAAGAGAGTGTGAAATTTCTTCTTGACCCTGCTCAGCGGGTCCCCTAATCACCGGTCCTCGGATGGGCCGTTAGCTCAGTTGGTAGAGCAACTGACTTTTAATCAGTGGGTCGCAGGTTCGAATCCTGCACGGCTCACCATTCGAATCAAGGGCTTAGGTGGAGACGCCTGAGCCCTTTGGTTTTTCTGGCACGCACATGGCACGCACCGTGCAGTATTTCACACTTCGCCAGCGTCGGCGCTTCGCGTGGAAAGACCTCATTGGACGCCGTGCGTCCCTTGCGGCCGTGGGTGAACGTCCTCGCAAGTTTTCTCCGAAACTTCCGCAACTTTGAATGTTTAGACGGTTCACCTGCTCGCACTTCACACAGCGACGAAGCAAGACAACGGGCGTCCAGTCGAGGCTTGTCAACCTTCTATTCTGATTTCAGCCACCTT
>NZ_JAWMPX010000057.1:0-9227 GCF_033101155.1 Tropicimonas sp. TH_r6 | reverse complement strand
AGAGCCGACGTTTGAAGATGCCACGTCCAAGGGCAGATTTGAGTTCAAGGCAAATCTCCATGGGGAGGGTGTTTGGAAACTTCGGTAACGGCGTAATTGGCGTAAGTTTCCGACGTTGAGTTTCGAGCGTGCTTGGGATCGCGGCATGTCTTTTGGGTTGGCGACCGGAAAACCCGTTCCGAGTGACTTCGCCGGCCCATCGGCTGTCGCGAGGCTCACAAGAGATTCGAAGGGTAGGCGACTTGCTTAGGATCAATGACAGGAATCACCATCCGCGCTACCAACCGATCATCTGAATGAACAAGAGCGGTGGCACATGGCATTCAGCGGCGAAAATGGCGGAATTGCCCCGGCGGGAGAACAGGCCGGGTGTTCACGAATGGCCGGCACCGCCATTCCCTGGAATCACGCGACGCTTCGACATATCGAGGACCTCTCGGACGCCGTGCGAGGTGCCGGCTTTCAGGTCGTGCAACTCACCCGACAGACGGTCACGGGGAGCCTCGTCCACCGTGATATGGACGGCATCCTGTTAAGCAGCGGGCGGATCGGGGGCCGCGTCACAATCGGCGGAGCCTTATCGGAAGACAAGATCTCCATCGCGGTCGGCTTGAGGATCGCCCCCGGATCGCAACTCTGGCATCAGGATATCCGCACTGGCGTTGTCGGCGTGTTCCGGCCGGGCGATGTTCACGAGGCCCAGTACCTCCCCGGATCGCTCTATGTCACTGCAACGTTGACGATGGATCGATTGGAGGAGGAAGCAGCGAAGATCGGGCTCGTTCTCGATGATCGGCAACTCGGGGAAACCGGCTTCAAGTTACCGGAAACCGGTCTTCGCAACACCGATACCCTTTACCGGAAAATGGCACGGGTTCACGCTGGCGGCCCCTCCAACATGGGCATTGACGGCGCGCTGCTCGACCATCTCATCCTTCAACTTGCGAGGGAACCTCACGCCGTTCGCGGCCCGGCCCATGAACGCGGATATGCGCGCATCGTCTCCATGGCGCGAGAGTTCATTGACGCAAATCTCCACTCCGCCCTGAGCGTGGATGACGTTGCGGGCGGGGCTCTGACCTCTCGCCGGACACTCTATCGGGCGTTCCAGAAAATCCTGGGCCAGACGCCACATGACTACCTGCGGACATTGCGTCTGCATCGTATGCGCCAGACTCTCCTGGAACACAGCAGGTCAGGCATATCTGTCACCTGGGCTGCGAACACCTGGGGGCTTGATCAACTGGGTCGAACATCCAGGTGGTACAGGGATCAGTTCGGAGAGCTTCCGTCCCAGACCCTTACGCACACATCACGGGCCACTGCCTCCCAACCTGTGAGACGTTCAATTTAGCCCGGAAGTTTGTTCGATTCAGATGCGTGCCCCCCGCAAGATTGGCACGATCTGAATAGCGCCACAGGAGACATCGGGCCAAACTACCTAAACGTGTACCGCCGCATCTCTCGCGCAACCGCGTGAGGGGCAGACAAGTGAGTAGTATTGTCGATGGCCGGGGTCACGTCGGGGGAGTGGAGCGGTGAAAGTCTTTCTGCAGAAATACTTGGCTCCACGCGGCACATCCCAAATTCCGCCGCAACCGCGCTGCTCTCCCGCTCATTGCGCACTGATCGGCTCTTTGCCGACACATTGACCAAACTGAATCAACCCGGGAGGGAAACCATCATGAAACTGACGCTCAAACTCGCTGTCGCCGCGATCTTTCTGACCGCCGGCGCGGTAACCGCCGAAACGATGACCACGGTCATCTGCGACGACATCAAGGTCACGATCGACGAGAAGCAGGCCATGGAAATCAAGGAGGCCACGGGCGAAGAGAATTTCGGTCGTGATGTCTGCGCGGTCATCGACGATATCGACACCACCAACCTGTCAGATGCCATGGATGTCGAGATGACGCTGTCGAATGGCAATGTCTACAACGTGACACTTCAGGCCGCCGAATAACCGCTCCCCTCGGGCGGTTCCCACCTGCGCTCCAGTCATCCACCGGATCTTCGGGCGCGCGGGTGGGGTCGTTGGACGTCCGGATCTCATTCCGGGCGAAGGATATCGCTTTGGAGAAATCCCCCATGAAACATACACTGAGAAACCTGTTGTCCGGAGGAGCCGTCACCGCACTGGTCTCCGTTGCCTCTTTTGCGATGGCCCAGGACGGCGCGATCCCACCGTTGATGGAACAGATCAACGGAGGTAACTGGCTCGATCCGGCCGAGGCCCAGGAACTGGTCGACGAGCTCTACTACCAGCGGGCGATCCAGGCCTATTACCTCATGCAACCGATGATGAACGTGGTGGGCATGCGCGACGGCTCCGAAGCGGAGTTCGGCGCAGGCTACAACGTCCTGCCGATCTGGAAGGACCGGATGGACAGCCGCACCTGGGTGCCGACACCCAATGCCGACGTCATCTATTCGATGAACTACCTCGACCTGAAGGAAACCGGACCGCTCGTTGTCGCGGCACCGCCGAATGTGATCGGTATGTTCACCGATTTCTTCCAGCGCACGATCACCGATGTCGGCGCGGTTGGGCCCGACCGGGCACGCGGTGGGCTCTACCTGCTTCTGCCGCCGAATTATGACGGCCCGATCCCGTCCAGTTACTTTGCCTTCGAGTCGCCGACCTACAATGTCTTCCTGTTCTTCCGCACCGTCATGGAAAAGGGCGACGACGGCCCCGACCCGACGGCGGCGGTGGCTCTGGCCGAGCAGACCCGGATCTACCCGCTCAGCGGCATCGAACGCGATGTGAAGCCGATGGAGTTTCCCAACGCCAGCGGCATCCGGGTCAACATGATGTATCCGGTCGACGCGACCTACTGGGACAAGGTCAAGGAATTCGTGGATTATGAGCCGCTCTCTGCGATGGATGTCGAGACCCGTGGCGTGCTGGCCGCCCTCGGCATCATCAAGGGCGCGCCCTTCGAGCCGACCGAAGCGCAGAAGGAAGCGCTTGCGAAGGCTGTTGAGGTGGCGCCGAAGATGATCCTTGCCGGGCGCCAGATGGGTCGGGCGGACGGGCGCAACAAGTATTACGAGGACCGGCAATACGAGAACGCCTGGGGCGGTACGACTGCGGAATGGTATCGGGACGGCTACATCGATATCGACCAGCGCGCGTCCTACTTCCAGTATGCGTATTCCTCGGCGCCGGCGATGGTCATGCGCACGATTGGTGCCGGGTCGAAATACCCGAACGCTACGCGCGATGCGGATGGCGAGTTCCTGAACGGCTCGAACAACTACATGATGCGCCTGCCGCCGAACCCGCCGGCCGCGCTGTTCTGGGCGGTGACCGCCTATAATGTCACCGACGGCACCATGCCCGAAACCGAGCAGCTTCTGCCCTCGATCAACGGCTTCTATGATGTCGAGAAGACCGAGGACGGCTCGATCGAGCTTTGGTTCGGTCCCGATAAACCGGCCGACGCGCCCGAGTCCAACTGGATCCAGACAGTTCCGGAGCGCAACTTCCTCGCTGCGCTGCGCCTCTATGGAACCGGCGTGGAGTTCTTCGACCTCACATGGCGGCCGGACGACCTCGTGAAGGTCGACTAATCCCGAACACAAGCTGGCCTGCATCGGGGGGATCCCGGCGCAGGCCGCTCTTTGCAAATCTCCTGCACCGAGCACTCGAAGCGCTGCAAGAATTGAAGGAACCATCCCCAATGAAAACACGGCATTCCCTGACAGTATCCG
Organism: Tropicimonas sp. TH_r6; assembly: GCF_033101155.1. Lineage (NCBI taxonomy): Bacteria > Pseudomonadati > Pseudomonadota > Alphaproteobacteria > Rhodobacterales > Roseobacteraceae > Tropicimonas > Tropicimonas sp. TH_r6. The sequence continues at coordinate 5,507 of NZ_JAWMPX010000057.1, read as the reverse complement.
TTGCCGCGCTTGCGAGCGTCGCCTGTTTCACCACGCCGGTTTCGGCGCAAACCATGATGGACGAATGGAAGGCAACCGCCTCCTCGGATGTGAATATGCATCCGACCTACGCGAAGACCGTGGCGCAATCCGCCTTCGTCTGGGCTTACCCGATGATCAACATGATCAACCGGCGCGCCTCCGTCACCTCGGTTCCCGAGCCCGGCAAGGCCTTCGGCACCTTGCCGGCCGCCCCGAAGAACCAGGTCGGCATGCTGAGCAACTACATCGACCCGGGCCAAAATTTTATCGCCTGCCCGAACCAGGACGTGGTCTACGGCCTCGGCTTCATGGCGCTGGACGAGAGCCCGGTTGTCCTGCAGGTGCCGGATCTGGGCGATCGCTTCTGGGTCTATGCGCTCTATGATCAGCGCACCGACCAGATCGGCGAGCTGGGCAAACCCTATGGCAGCGCGCCGGGTTTCTACATGCTGGTCGGCCCGGACTGGGATGGTGAGACGCCCGAAGGGATCACCGGCGTGCTGCAAAGCCCCACCAACCTTGCCAATGTCATCCCGCGCATCTTCATGGATGACACCGACGAGGACCGCGAGGCGATACAGCCGTTGGTCGATCAGGTGGTGGTCTATCCGCTGGCCGATTTTACCGGCGAAATGAAGACCATAGACTGGTCCGAGGCGCCGTCCTTCGGCGATGCGGCCTCGGGCGGCGAGACCAATTGGGTGCCCCCGGAGCAGTTCCTCGAACAACTCGCCATGGTTCTCGAGATGGTTCCGCCGCAGCCCGGCGAAGAGGCCATGTACAGCCAGTTCGAGGCGCTTCTTGCCGTTCTGGAGCGGGACGAGGCGCTCAAGGCGCAGGTCGACGACGCATTGCTCGAGATCTCCGCGACCGTGGTGCCCGGGTTCCTGCGTTGGGAGCATAACGGCCAGCCCGCGGGCAACAACTGGAACCGCTCGCAGAACAACGCCGAATGGGGTGTGGATTATTACAACCGTGCCAGCACCTCGCGATCCAACATGTTCGACAACCGCCCGAACGAGACCCAGTATTTCTACACCGACTACGATATCGACGGTGGCGAACTGACGGGGGCCAACGCCTATGAGGTGACGTTCGCGGAAGGCGCACTGCCGCCGGTGCAGGGATTCTGGTCGATGACGCTCTACAACAAGGAGCATTTCTTCAACCCGAACGACCTGAACCGGTATTCGCTGGGGACGAAGAACAAGTCGCTGCAATATGGGGACGACGGCTCCCTGACGCTCTACGTCAGCAATGCCTCGCCGGGCGAGGCTCTCGAAACCAACTGGATCCCGGCCCCGGAGGAAGAGTTCTCGCTCTACATCCGCGCCTACTGGGGCGAGGAAGGTATCACCGGTGGTGAGTGGCAGCCCCCGGCCATCATGGTGGCAGAATAGACGGTGCGCTGGTGACCGAACCGCGCTGTCAGAGGTAGGTCGCCAGCATTCGATGCGATTTCAAGGAATGGTGACCGCCTGCCACGTTTGATGGGCGATCACCGGTTCGAAGATTTTGACACGATTCAGCAATAGGGAAGCAGAAATGGGCACCAATGCACTGATATCTGCGGCAGCAAGCGCGACCATCACGCTACTCGCAATCGCGGAGCCCGCTTCGGCCCAGGACACTTCTGCCGCGCAGGCAAACAACCCGCTGGCCAACACCACGGCGCTGAACTTCCAGAACCAGTACTTCGGTGAAATTCAAGGAACGGATCGGGACGCCAATCAGTTCTACCTGCGCTACGCTCAGCCGTTCCAGGCCTTCGGCGGCGACTGGCTGATGCGGGCGACGGTGCCGGTGAACACGGTGCCACTGCCGGGTGGCGACGATGAGACCGGCCTGGGAGACATCAACATCTTTGCGGCCTACCTGTTCGATACTGGCAACCCGGCCGTCAGCTTCGGCATTGGTCCGCAGGTCACGGCCCCGACCGCGACGGAGGACACGCTCGGTTCGGGCAAGTGGTCGCTCGGTCTGGCGAATGTGCTGTTCAATGGCACGAATCCCAAGTTCCAGTGGGGCTACCTGCTGACATGGCAGGCCAGTGTGGGGGGCGACGAGGATCGGGAGGACGTCAACCTTGGCGCATTTCAACCCTTCGGTTTCTATCAGCTTGGTCAGGGCTGGTATCTGCGCTCAGCGAGCGTGTGGACGTACAATTTCGATACGGACGACTACGGGGTGCCCCTCAGCCTCGGCATCGGCAAGGTGATCAAGACAGACCGCACGGTCGTGAACGTGTTTGCCGAGCCACAGAAATACGTCTGGACCAGTGGCGATGGCCAACCGGACTGGGGCGTCTTTGCAGGGTTGAATTTCCAGTTTTGACGAGGGCCCGGACTAACTCCCGAACCAAAACTGGAGGGTCCATTGAACAACGCTCGAAGATCTACAACGCAGACAAAGGGGTTGGAGCTTCTCCTTACGAAATTCAACGCCGACAGTTCTCGTCTGCTGCACCTTTTCATCAGCGACCCGCACATCCGTAATCTCTGCGAGGAATACGGCGCCGCGCTGACGTCTTCTCAGGCCTGGTCAGGCAGGCCCGAAATCGCGCGTCAGTTTCGTTGCATGGCCGTCGAGATACAGATGGAGCTCGAAGATATCCTGGGGAATCGCTCACTCAAGGATCTTCAATAGATCGAACTTGCGGTCCCTCATCGCACAACGACCAATCGAGCTCAAAGACAACAACGAGTACGCATACTGCGCGTTCGATGTCAGCTGTAGGAGTCCAAAGCGCCGGGACGAGGGAAATGCCGTACTGGAGCGGGCACCGAAGTCGGAATTCAAGGCAAGACTGATGAAGGCCGTCTCCGCAAAGCTCCTTTAGTGCGGACATCTGGGGTTTGCGCAGCGAATTACCGGTTTCCGCCCTTCCTCCCGGATGCTGCGTCCTGAACCAACGTCCGGAACGCGGAACTGGAGTGTTTGGTAGGAAGATCGCAACCACAATCCGGCGGCGGCGGGAGAGCGCTGGATCTTCAAGAAAGTCCGCACGTTCACAGAACGTCCAATCATCTTGCCCAGAGTCAACCTGTTTGCCGGCTTGATCCCTCGGCCGTTTCTCCACGAAATTGTTGGAATGAACCGAGACAAGCCCGATCGCATTTCCGAGGCCGAGATCAGGGATGCGGTGCTGGCCGAACTGGCCGGGAGGAGAGGCGGGTTTATGACCACGAGTGAACTGATCCGGCGGCTAGAGAACAAGCTCCGTCCCGGTGGTCGGGATCACGAGATCCTGGACAATCGGAGCGACACGCCGTTTTCACAGAAGGTCCGCAACCTCGTGTCGCATCGGCGCCAGGGAAGCGGTCTAGAACGGATCGGGTTCGCGAAATACGACGCCAACAAGAGAGGCTGGCGTATCACCCGGGCTGGACGTGCCTATGTCAGGGAGGTGCGGGCTGCTCGAAGTAACTTTTCATCTCTTCATCCCCTCACCGAATAAGGGGGGGGCGAGGGGACGACCGTGATCAGCTCAGGCCCAGGCGACACCCGGAGCGGGGTCCGCAAGACCCAATCCCCTGGCGTTGATGCCCAGCCGCCCCCATTTCTGTTCACGGCATCGACAAAGCGTGGTTTCGTTGAACCCAATCGCGCCATATGCGGTCAAGCAACCGGCCGTCACTGCCCTTCCGGGATGATCTCGATGACGCTCGGCAGGCCGTCCTCGTAGAACGGAACGAGGGATTTCAGAGCCTCCGAGAGCGGCATGCACCCGGTCAGCGCACGAGCCCCTGCCCGGATGGTGACCGGCGTCGACACGAAGTGGCTCGTCGTCTGAACCACGCCGTCGCGGGTCAAGGCGATGACCCCGCAATGCTTCCGGAAGAGGGCAACCCCGTCTAGCAAGCCGACCCACCAGGTGTCATTCGGTTGCGCAACATCCTGTAGATCCACCGACCACCGCTCATCGTCTTCCTGCAAGAGGATCAGCGTGAACACCGTTTCTACCGGCAAGTCGCACGGCTCGGTGGCGAGTTTATTGCGGATCGGTTCACAATACGCCTGAACGCGCTCCTCGATCTCTTGGGTTATCTTCGTGCCTTTGACCATTTCCATCATCATTCTCCTTGTTTCCACGGAGAAAAGGATATCGGCAGAGGCAGCTCCGGCACAGGATGCTGTGAATCTTGAGAACTACTTTCAAGGCACTGTTTTAATGAAATTATTTACGCCTTCGTCGACCTGAACGAATTGGGGCTCCAAAGATCGTGAAAGCAACGCCCGACCTGCGGGTTAGTTTGTCTCACGATCGGCTGCGTCTTCCAGGTTGACGGCGACACCCTGTCCCCATTTCAACCGGAACTCTGGCGCGAGACGGCTCTGATCCATGATCCGCGCCCGGCCATGCCGTGGGGCTTTCAGCATCTCGATCATCTCCTTGAGCCGCTCGACCTCCAGATAACCCTGGATGGCGCCATAGCGGGTCAGGAGGTCGATATAGGCCCGTGCCTCGCTCAGGGCGACCTCACCCCTCCCTGCGGCCACTGTGGTCTCCCTGGCCGCCTCCACGATCTCCTCCGGGGTCTTCAGTTCGGTGACAATGTCGGCCTTCAGGAAGTCCGACTGCTTAGGTGGTCGGATCCGGTCGATCAGCCAGGTGGCTGCGCGGACATCGCCCTCGTCCAGCGCCATCTCGATCACATCGGCGGCCTGGCCAAGCATCTCTTCCAGGCGGTTGCTTGCGACGCGAGCAGCCCGCGCCTTCACTCCATTCGGACCGGGAGGTCTGCCGGGCGAACGCGGCGGCTTGTGGCCGGGCAGGAACCTGCCATCCGGACCCCGCTTGGCCTTGCTCTCGTCGTGATCCGCCTGGTTCGCCATTGCCGTCATTTTCCCGTCAATAATACTGACATAATAGCAGGTTTCTCTGCCTGTGAATACCGCCGCTTCGCGACCCAACCGGTCGGAATAGTCGGGCTCCCGAAGGACAGACCATCCGCAAACAAGGAGAAAATCCGATGACGACCGACTTCTGTGAATGTCCGGGCGCCTACGAGGCCGCGATAGCGATACCTCCGGCCCCGGCAGAGGAGATCACCGATCAGGGAAGCACCTGGTTCGGATCACTGTTCAACTGGATCGGCAGCGTGTTTCACGCGGCCCTCAACATCGCCGACGCCATCCTGGCCTTCGTGCCATGGAGTGGCTGGGCGTTCCTGGCTCTCGGATTGCTTATCGTGCTGACGATGGTGCGGCCGAGGACAAGGAACGTCACCAACCACTACCACCGGCGCAGCCGGCCGCAGTTCAAGCCGAAGAGGTGAGGTGGGCCTGGCAGCGCATCCGCGCTGCCGGTTCTTTTTCGCCTGCAGGAGCTCGAAGCGGACGATGGCGCTGCGACGATCGGCAGAACGCATCGCCGACCTGAACACGGCGATACGAGGCCGTGAGGTTCGGTAAGTTTGCCGACCTTCCGGACCTTCGCTGCGAACGCGAAATTTGAGGGTTCACGGTGGAGACTTCGGTAAAGA
>NZ_JAWMPX010000056.1:0-10027 GCF_033101155.1 Tropicimonas sp. TH_r6 | reverse complement strand
AGGTGGTCGATGTTTGAACGAGCAGCCGTTTCGATTGCGCTGTCAGTGTGAAGCGCAATCGACACCGGCGGCCGATCCATCAGATGGATATTGGCCGGTTCGGACACTTCAAAACGAAACGGGGACCGGGCAGAGTCGTCTGCTGCTACACGACACCGGATCCCGAAAAACGCTCACTTTGAAAGGGGGAAAACTGGGCGCTTGACGCATGTCGGACAGCGATGCTCATCACCAACCAGAGGGTCGGTGGATGGCCGGCAAAATCGCCCCGGAAGCCGGGTGCCGCGCCACGAGTGCAGCGGTAACCTCCAATATCAAAAAGATTTTCCAAAAAAAGGAGAAAGGGCGCGGGAATCCGTTTCCGGTGAAACCCGGCCGGTACCACGTACTAATTACCCCGCGAGAAGCAGCGGTAATCACCGGTAACGCCGTTACCAAATGCTACCATTACCAGGAGATCTTTGCATGTCGACCCGCAAGTCAAACAAGAACCATGAAGCACTCAAGAAGGAGGTCGCAAAGGCGATCTCCAAGTGCGAAGCCGAGCGCCTCAACCCTTCGATGAAGGCTGTCCAACAGATCGTCGGCGGATCATACTCGGACCTTTGCCAGGCTGTCCGCGAAGTCAAAGCAGAGGCAAAGGCCCGCGAGGCCGCGAACATGGCCGTTCCGGAAATGTCCCAGGCCGTGGCGGATCTGTTCGATTCCGTTTGGACCGAAGCGTTCACAGCAGCAGACGCTCCGGCTGCCGCAGCTCGACAGACCTTCTTGGCAGATCTGAAGGATCGGGACCAGCAGGTGCTTGATCTCGAAGAAATGTTGGCCGACTTGGAAATGGAGAAAGACAAGGCGCTGGCCCGGGCGGATGCAGCCGAAAAGCAAGCAACAAAGGTTGATGAAAAGTGCCGGGACAATGAGGAGCGCATGCGCGATCTCGAAGCAGACCTCAAAACTCTGCAAGCCAGGTTGGAAGACCGGGCATCATTTCTGAGCGAATTGCGATCGGTCGCCGCTTAACTATCCAAGGACGCGGGAGAAAAGGAGGAAGGGATGATTGCCGGCTCCTGCGACGAATGTTGATATGACGGCGCCGGCCCTGACCTCCGCAGCGTTTTTCCGTGGTAACTCGGCCGCTTCCAAGTTCACGTGTGGGAAAACTCCCCGAGATCTTTCTGGACGAAAACCTTTGAGAAGTGGGTACGCCGACTGTGCAAAGCAGACCGCGAACCGGAGGTGAAGCATTGCCAGTGCGGCATTGACGCTGAGGATAGTTCGGCTCTGAAGCGGACGATGGAGTAGGGCGCGACTAACGGCGGCAATGCGCCCACTGTGCGAAATGCTGCGGATCGAACGAACGAGTAGTATGCCGACCTTGGAGACATCTGAGAAAATTCGGTAGGATGCCGTGTCATGCCAGTAGCGGGCCGTTCTGGTGCGTAGTTTTTGGCATTAGGTTGTTGGCACGCGTGCAGAGGTCAAGATTTCTGCACGCCCCTCTTCTTAACGTTATGCCGTGTTGCTATGGAACAGGCTTCCCTGAATTCGGGAAAGAAACCTAACTGCGTGAAGAAGGCTTTGATTGACGGTGGATGGAAAGATGATTACGCCCCTTAAAAACGCCATTGCGAATATCGCGCTTTGAATACTCCTTTGAGCGGAAATATTTGGCGCCACCTGAAAATCTGTCTGTTGCTATGACCTCTATGAACATTCGCATCTCCTCGTAGTTTGAAAACAGATCATCAAGCGTTAATACGCCCTGTTCATATTTTTCGCGAATTTCAGAGGGAAACATCGGCCGGGAGAACCCAGAAGTCGTTTGGGAGAGTGGAGTGATGCGGAACATTGATCCCTTGCGCAAAATAAAATACTCACTATCCGACACGGACAGATCCATAAAGTCCCACAACTTGCCACCATTGTTCAGAATATCCTTTATTTTAAGTCGGACGCGAAGCTTTACATTATAGGCGTCCCTCTGGCCGCAGTTCTTTATCGCTATTTGATGCCGTACGCCAGATTTGTAAAAACCCACCTTTGAACGAGACACCTCAACGGAAAACTCCAAATTAGGAACAAAGTAGTGATTGATCAACCACCAGAAAGCTATGGAAACAGCAAAACCGCCAAATAGGCCAAGGAAAAGAAATACCCATGATTGAACGTCTGCCATAGTTCCACTGCCATTCCCATACGCCTATGCAAGGTGACATAACGCTTCCACCCTCCGAAATCATAGCGTAAATGCTTTGCACGCAATACCAAGTCTATTTTTGCCGGTACCTTATGCACAGGCCAAGGTGTTGATCAAGGTCGGCGGAGCAAGGCGTGCCAAATTCGCGCGTTCTGAACGCCTTACACGGCCAAACTCATACGTTTCTGTCACCGGCGAAAACGACCATTTTGGGCAATGTACCCGATGCTGCCCTTCTATCGCTGACAGCAACCATCGCTGGCGCCACATCAATCAGGCTGCGCCCAACGGCAGCAAAGCGAAGTGAGCCGACCAACCTACTGTCGGCGAGAATGGCGGCCGAGTCCTCCGAGCCGACCGTGCGCGGTCCGCCGCGAATGTCCAGTCTTCTCCCACTATGCTGGATGCCAGATGAGAACGGCGGGTAATGCAGCGTTACTGCGAATGGCGGCAAGGTCGACGTTCAGGCGGCGCGCGGAGGTGACATTGGCACTGCTTTTCAGCATTTGCCGCATAGGCTGAAGGATGATTGGCGCATCCGGTTCTTCGGCGTTGTCGCTCTTGCGAGACAACGCCGACAGAAACCAGAAGCCGCCACGAGGAAGGAAAGGAAGAGGCCGCTCCGACTTGAACCCGTCGATTTGCGGGGCGAAACGAAAGGTCTCTCTCATGACATTCCCAAATCGCTTCCAGACATCGGAAGCAATGACGAACACAGCCGAGATTGCCTTGCTGCAATACCTGCAAGAGCAGAGACAGGGGTTGCTCGCTGCCGCGAACATGCTCGGCGGAGGCGATGGCCGCGAACTGGTCGAAGGTCTCTTCGACGAAATCCCGCGAAACGGCCTGTCTGCTCGCCGGGTGCGTCTGGCCCTCCGCGCACTCATAGCACTTCTCTCTCTGGCCAATGTCCACGATCACGACAGCGTTGAAGAGATCCGCCTTCTTGCCGACGGTCTGCGGGAGCGCCTGCAAGCTCTATTCGACCGGGAACCCACCCTGGAGAAAGGCCGGCCCGCGGCGTGATCGTCGCCACTCCGCTGCACCTCGGCGGCGGAGCTTGAAGACGGTGATCAACGCATGGCCATCGCCATGGGCCGTCGAATGAGGAGAATGAACATGGGATCAATAGGCAGGATCGACAGATCGTGCGCGGGACCGTCTGTTTTGGCGATCACGCGTGTTGCCGGCTTTCTGGCGGAGGAAGGAGATGTGCTTCGGGACCTCCTGAACAGCTTCGATAGGAAGGAGGCAGCGAACATGGTCCACGATCTCGTGGAGCTTTGCCGCGAGGAGACCCCGAATACTCCGGGCATAACGATTGCACTGGGCATCGTTCTGGAGGCGCTCGAGCAGGTGTCGGCCGAAACCATCGACCAGATCGCTCAAAGGGGTCAGGGGCCCCGAGACCTCGACAAGGCCGTGTTGTGGTACGGCGCTAAGATCAGCGATCTTCTCCAACGTTTGCAACGTTGAAGACATGGCCGGTTCCGCGGTGTGCTTCCGCGGAACCGGCCCTTTGTCCCGATGCCGGCCTCCACGTCCGTCAGGCTTGGTTCCGAAAGTGGGTCGCTTCACTGCAATAGGACGCAAGGGCAAGGAAATGCTCCCAGGCATCGCGATGTTCCCTGCGCGATGGCGTCTTGATATGAAACTCTGACACCAGGTCAGCGGCGGCCTCAGCTCCTGTGCGCCGCGTGACGGTTTCGATGCCTCTCCAACGCGGCACGGCAGGCATGTCGCTTCCGCGGATATCAAGGGCAAGAATAGAACGGCCGGAGACATCGTCCTTGATCCGCACAGCGCCAAGGTTCCCCGACTCGTCGAGCACCACTTCTGCACTCGCAAGGCGCCGAGCCACGAGCGTGCAGTCCTTGATGACCGGGTGCCGATGCCGGGTCGCTGTGGTCACCTCAATCCTGTGATCGGCCTGATCAAGAAGCTCCTTGAGAGACGCCATGTCTGCGTCAGTGTAGTGCTTCCCGATGGTGGTGTCGGAAGCATGCCCGATTATCATCTGACGATCCTCCCGGCTGACACCGCCGCGCCAGAGAGCCGAGGACAGGGTTTTTCGGAGCGCATAGAAGTCTTCGTTGTAATCCTTGATATCGAGGTTTTCACGGACGGTGAGGAAACGTTTGCTCAAGATGTCTGCTGGCTGGTCGGGCTTCACTTTCATGATCTCTGGAAAGAGCAGTGTGTCCGGATCATCCGCAAGAGACTTGATCCATTCGACAAAACCGAGATCGATCAGCAATTGGGGAATTGGAACGATACGGGTACTTTCCCTCGTCTTGCCGTCCTGTTCGGCGCTCCAGCAAAGCCGCATACAGAACACGTGATCACGACGAAGCAGATCGCGAGTTTTGAGTTGAAGAACCTCTGTCACACGGGTTCCCATCGTCAGCAGGATCAACGGCACCCAGTACAATGCATCCCGAAAGATCATGCGACCTGTCCTGGTCCGGCGCGATCGGCTGAAACTGCCGCGGTAGATCGGTGACGTGAGCAGGGTTTTGATCCGTTCACCGGCCCAACGCAGGCGGATCTTGGGTTTGGTCGCGCGGGCGAACAATTCATTGGCTGCTCGAAGGTCCTCGTTGGCTGCCTTCATGAGCCTTGCGAGGTCGGTGTAGGTCATGAGTTTGACGGGCCCGGTGTAACCGCACTTTGCCTTGGCGCATCGCAACAGTTGGTGCAGACGATCAAGATGTCGCTCGAGGTTCGTGTGGGCAATCCTTGGAACAAGCTCTTCTGAAACTCTTGCGCGTTTCTGGGCCAGCGACAGGTCGCTCAGAGCGGAGATCGTGTCGAAGGTCCTGGCATCGCAAGCGTCAGCCAGAGCAATCTCCTCGCGTTTGGTGAGCGTGACCCCTTCGGAGCGATGTCGGTTCTTGCCGTGCTTCTTGCCGTGTAGTTTTGGCAACCGGCTGAGATCGAGAAGGAGACCGGTTGCCTGCTCTGTCAACAGTTCGAGGGGGATGTCTCCGAGGAGTTCGATGGCGATGTTCCCGGTGCAGCGCAGCTTCCGCCGCATCTCAGCCGTCTGCCCTTCGACCGCGGCCTCGATGACGTCCGAGATGCGAACGAGCGGTGGGACCCTTCCGTCGACCGGCGAGATTCCGAACCGTGAAAACAGCGCGGAGGCTGCGATTATGGGATCTTCACCGAGGTCAAAGGCATCCCGTTCGATACCCAGCAATGTCCGGAGGGTGCTTGCAGCCGTACGACCAAAGGTGCTGGACAGGGGGACTTCGCAGGTCACGCCAAGACGGGAAGCCGCTGCGAGGACGTAGGGCGCTGCCGTAGCGTAGATTCTGTTGCGCATGTCCTTGGCCATGCGCTCGTTTTCTAATTCCAGGTTCTCGATTCGGACGTCGATGTCGATTTCAGGGTTCGCGGCGTCATCGCTGATCCGGGAGATCTGGTAGCGCACCATCTCCTTGAGAATGGTAGCATCGGAAGTTCCACCTGGAATCTGGGCAACGTGAAGGACCATGTTTCTGCACTCCGTTCACGCGAGCGCGGAAGCAGGCGAAATGCATGTTCCTGTCGCGTCGGAGGGGAGATCGGACCACCCGCGAACACGCCGGAGAGATTTGCAGTACGGTTTCGATTCTGCAGTTAGTGACTTGGAATCAAATGGATACCCACGATTTGGTCTCAGTTCTGGAGAGTCCTGAAGAGTTTTTTGTTCCGAAGATCTCGGTTGTTGGACGCACGGTGAGCCGAACGCCGGGTCGAAGGATGTCCTCGACAACAGGAAACTGGAGGGAAGCGATTGCCCTGCGCCGACAGAGGCTTTGGCCGCTGCGCGAAAGGACTTCTCGGCGGGCAGGTTCGTTGGAACCTGATCAACGGGCGTCCCGTTGAATTCATTGATTTTTTTCTGGATCATGGCTGGGGTGGTAGGATACCCTGTAGACCCATGGCCCCCATCAGTTTCCCTCCCGCTCCGCCTGAACCGGGGCATAAACTGGGGCAGAACGAGTGAGCCTGGGGCGGTTTGGGGGGAACTGGGACCTGGTGGGGGGGGAGCCTCTGGTGGACCTTGGACGAGGGGGCTGGGAAATCCAAGTGCCACCACATAGGCACCTCCAAAACGACAGATTTCCAAACGAGAAACTACAGCGCGGCACTAGTTGGGAGACAAGAAGATGAAGAAAACAGCACTGGTAGTTGTACTATCGACGATGCTCTCGACGCCGGTTCTTGCCGAATACTCAACCCACGCAATCCAACATCGAATCGACCAATGCGAGGAGGCGAAGGATGCCTCACTCTACCTCAAAAGGTCTGCGGCGCGGGATCTCGAAATGGAAGCGTTTCGATGGTATCCGAACGGACTAAAAACCATGCCACCAGAGTCGGAAGCTCTACTAGCTGGCCCTGGCTTGGCATGCATGAAACGATATCGACCCTCTACAGTTTGGGTTGAGGAAGTTGGTCGGTACGCGATCAATGCCATGGCGGCTGCTCAACTTACCCGCGCTCGCCCCGACCGCGAAGCTCCGGCAGGAAAACGGCCCAACACTGAATCCGGCGTAGCCCGACCCGAAGATGAGGAGTTCCGAAAGCGCGTTGAGGAAATGAAAGAGCATTTCGCCGACGAAGAAGGAAGACAGAGACGAGAAAGCGTGAAGAAAGAGTGGTTGGCTCGTGACCGTGCCCGGCAAAGCGTTCTGGAAAGCGAAGCCAGAGCGCACGGGCGGGCCAGAGCCGCAGAGGCACAAGCCGAAGAAAATGCAAGTCGGCTCAATAAACAGATCGTAATCACGCGCGCCTATAATTCTTGTGCGAAGCTTGCCGCCAAGAAGCCGGACGAGGCCTTTGCAAACCCGCTTTGTATTGAATTGTTTATGGCCAACGGCTTACCGAAAGGACTGAACTAGTCGCTCATAGAGTTGGCTACCGTGCAGGTTCGGCAAAAAAAGCAAAGTGATCGGCAGGCACCGAAGTGCCCACCGGATGCTTTAGGGAAGTTTCTTGGTCACCACGTAGTCAGCGAGCCACTGCCAGTACAGGTCCGCACTCGGGAACCCCTGTGCCTGAGCGGCCCGTTCCTCCGCCCTGGAACGAGAAAGACCGCCATCATACTGGATGATAGCGGCCCTTTCCTCGAATGCCTCAATGTCTGGTATCTGGCTCATGCCGGTAGCCGGATGCGGTCCACGATGTCTCGCTTCTGCTCATCCGAGATGCCTGCCGAGTAGATCCCATAGGTCAGTCGGTTCTCCGACCGGGCGGACTTATGCCCCACCAGAGACGCGGTGAAGTGCTCCGGCACCCCGGTCCGCTCGCACTGGGTGATGAACCACTTCCTGGAACTGTGGAACACGAGACCCGGTCGTTCGATACGCAGTCGCCGTCTCAGCACGGCAAACTGCTTGGTGATATCGTTCACCTTCAGGTCCGGGAACAGCCTACCTTGCTCGGGCAGGTGCTCCAGGGAGCCCTCCAGCACGGGATGAAGGGGAACCAGCCTCTCAGACGCATCGGTCTTCAGGGCTCGGACGGAGTTGGGTCGGACATGGGCGAAGGTCCCGAGGTTGCCCTTGGTGACGAGGTCTTCCCTCAACAGGCCCGCCGCCTCTCCTGCACGCATCCCGGTCAGCAGGCAGAACTGGAGGACGGGAAAAAGGGGAAGGTCCTCGTCAGCCAGCATCACCTGGACTTCCCGATCGGTGGGAACAGCATAGGGGTTCTGCCGGGTCTTCTGGTCGAACAGAACGGTCCTGAAGGGGTTTTGCCTGATGTGCCCCTGATAGACGGCCCAGTCGAGGAAGTGGTTCACCTGCGTCCAGATCCGTTTCTGTGTCCTGACGCAGATCTTGTCACTTCTCCCGGTCGAGTAGGCCAGCAGTTCATCCAGGCTCAGGCCCCGTGTCCTCTCCGACTTACCGATCCGACGGGAAAGCTGAGGTATCAGGGACAGGAACTCGATGCCATCTTCCCTCCGGAGAGAGCCGATGGGGCGGTCGTCATACTTGCTGGTGAACAGCCCCACTGAGTAGCGGATGCTCTTGAAGCCACCGGGACGGAGCTCGTTGCCCCGCTTCCTGAGATATTCCGGGGACAGCGCCCCCACCTTCGCTCTGGATTGTTTGCTGGCTGACATGAACGCCACCGGAGACAGGTCCACCGCCTCGCCATCCAGAGAGCGCCGCAGGAGAGCGAGGGTCCGCCGGGATGCCTGCCCCCATTCGTCCCCCGGTTCGTGTCTCAGTGGCTCACTCTGGAGCGCTGTGGTGGCGGTCAGAGCTACCTCTACCCCGGATCTGGTGGACTGAACGATCTGTTCGAACCGGGCGTTGACCTCCGAGGCACGAGCGCGGGCCAGCTTGGCGTCTGACGTCTTCAGTGACTGCTTCAGCGCCTGAGAGCCGAGGACCACCCGGACGTCCTGCGGGTAGTTCCGACGAAACATCCAGGTCTGGTCCTTGAGATAGGCATACTTGATGGTTACGGACATAGGTCCTCCTCCGGGGCACTGCCCCAGTTGCTTGTAGGTTTAGATTTTTTGATTGGTTTCAGTGGGTAGCCGGGGTGTTCAGCTTCCCAGCAGGTCACCGCCGTGGACCCTGAGGATCAGGTCGAGGTCTGGTTCACCGTACTCTCCGGCGAGCGGTCCGGTCAGCGAGTAGCCGGTGACACAGTCGTCGTAGATCTCAGCGATCCGGAACAGGTGTTGGGGGATGTCGTCGAGCGGTCGCAGGACCACCACGACACCCTCCTTGAGGTGTTTAGGGTCCATGGTGTCACCACGGTCTTTCGGTTGATTTCATGAGAGTTCTCCCTTGGTTGCATCTAATTTAGATACGGGGAGTTCCTCGGTTTCTGGGAACGCTGGGGCGGGACCGGTTACATCTGTGCGGCCCAGCTACGATCATCATCAACAGCCGCTTCTCTTCTCTCGTGCTAAGAGCGGTTCTGAAATGACGAAAGGTAGCAGTCTACGATGTTCCATGTGTGCTGGAGAATCTTTGCGCGCCCGTTGCCGTCAAAGCTGGTGTGTCCCCCATGACGTATTTCTTTAGCCGCCTCGGAAATCTCTCGGATATCTGCTTCCCGCACCCCAGATCGGTCCCTAAACTCTTTCCACTGGGTGGATCGATTAGCTTCCTTTAGATGGTTCACAGCTGAGCAGTGGTGCCGAAGGGCTTCGATCGCGCGATAGCAATAAAAGGGCGTATCATCGGCATTTCGCAGCGCCAAATTGAGGTCTGTAAAGCAGCGGTTGATGTAAATCCCGTTCTCTCCCGACCTAGGCGCGCGAAGCTGTTCCATCGCCGGCATCAGTTCGGTCATGGTTCGTGATGCTGAGATACAAGGCACATCGATACCGAAAACCAAGTCGATATTTCGAGAAGTGTGCAAGACGCGCGCAATTTCAACGTGGTAGGCATATCCTTTGATGTACCCTACTGCTGCGACCTCTGCTCGAAGGGAGCTCAGCACTACATTGCGTAGATCCCAAATATCCCAGGGATCCTCAGAGGAGACTTGAACCAAGATTTGGTTGAGTATGACACTCACGGTAACTTGGCCGCCGAAGCCGGTAGAAGGGTGAGAAAACGCAAACTCAAGCTGAAAACTGATCATCGCGCGTTCTGGGAGTACTGTTCCGAAGAAGATATAGGGATCCATGAGGCGGGAGTCCGACAGTGGGCTTTTCAGCATTGAATGCTAGTTAATGCCGGACGGTTGCGCCACCTGAAAAGGCATCCCCACCACCCGTCCACCCCAGCCCCCCGGAGCCCAAACCGCCCCAGTTTATGCCCCGGTTCAGGCGGAGCGGGAGGGAAACTGATGGGGGCCATGGGTCTACAGGGT
>NZ_JAWMPX010000055.1:0-11052 GCF_033101155.1 Tropicimonas sp. TH_r6 | reverse complement strand
CCCCGCTTCTCTGATCCGGCGTGACGGGGGGCGACCGCAGGTCTCAGCCGTGCATGGACCGGTGCGCCGCTTCCAGCTTGTCCCAATCGAATGTCACCCCGATACCCGGCAGGTTCGGGGCCACGGCCATGTGGTCCTCGATCACGAGCGGCCGGGTTGTGTAGCGGTCGATCGGGAAGGAATGCACCTCGAGCCAGCCTCCGTGGGCCTGCGAGGAAACGAGGCTCACATGAAGCTCCTGCATGCCGTGGCTACACACGGGAATACCGGCCGTCCGGCTCAGCTCGGCCACGCGCAGCCAGCCTGTGACGCCTCCGCAATTGCTGGCATCCGGCTGCACAAAGCTCAGGCTCGCATCCTCGAAGGCATATTCGAACTCGTGGATCGTATGCAGGTTTTCCCCCATTGCCAGCGGCATGTTCGTCTCGCGCGCAATGCGGTCAAACCCCTTGTAATCGTCCGGGATCGTCGGCTCCTCGAACCAGAGAAGACCGAACGGCTCGAATGCCTTCGCCGCCTCAATCGCCTGATCGACGCCCATCGAGTAGTTGGCATCGACCATGAAAGCGGTCTGCGGACCGATCAGCTCCCGCACCGCCCGGATGCGCTGCACATCCTCCTCGAGGTTCGGCTGGCCGATCTTGATCTTCACACCGTTGAATCCAGCGTCCAGGTAGCCGCGGATCGAGTCCAGCAGCTTGGGGAGCGGGAAGTTCAGATCGATCCCGCCGCAATAGGCCTTGCAGCGATCCGTAGCACCTCCGGCAACCTTCCAGAGTGGCGCACCAGCCGCCTTGCAGCGCAGATCCCACAGGGCGATATCGATGGCGGAGATGGCAAAGGAGGCAATACCGCCGCGCGCGACGTAATGCACATGCCATTGCATCGCATCGTGAAGCGCATCGATCGGTTCGGCCGCCTTGCCCAGCAGGAACGGTGCGAGGTCATGTTCGATCATTGCCACGACAGCGCGCCCGCCCTTGCCACCGGTATAGGTATAGCCGGTGCCCTCGGTACCATCGGCAAGCCGCACCGTCGCAGTGACCAGCTCGAAATGGGTGTGATCACCATGTTTGGCGTCTGTCAGCACCTCGTCCAGCGGCACATCGAAAAGCCGGACCTCCACTGCTTCGATGATGTTCATTCCTGCCTCCCAGGTTGATGCGGCCCTGATTGCATCAGGCCGGCGCGCCGTAGAAATCCACGCCGAACCAGACAAAATCCTCGTCGCTCTCGTTGATCCAGCCGTGCCGCGCGCCGGGCGGAAAGACGACCAGTGTCCCGGCCTCGAAGGGGACCTGTCCGGTCCGTTCTCCCGCCAGGTCATAGAGCACGAGATGCCCCCTGCCCGAGACCACGAAAAGCGCGGTGTGGAAATCGCCCGCATGAACCGGGACTTCCGCCCCGGGCGGGACGATCCCGCGGCCACATTTCGCCCCGACCTCCTCGATCTCGGCACACACCCCAAAGGTGAAATTCAATGCCTCGTAGGGTTCCAGATAGTCGGAGGGCTGTTTCTCCGGGATCAGGACCCCGCCTTCTCCCGATTTCAGAACAAAACTGTCGCCAAGCATGACCACTCCTTGATTTGGGTATCGAGGCCCATTGCGAGGCCTCCTGTGCAGTTCCGGAAGAGGCGTTGATCGCCTATTCCTGTTTTCCGGGCAGATCTATTCCGAACCAGACGAAATCCTCGTCGCTCTCCACGATCCAGCCATGCTGTGCGTTGGGAGGAAAGATCAGGAGCGTGCCGGTGGCGTAAGGCATCGTGCCAGTCGGCTCCTGCGCCTCGTTGAAGAGCGTGAGCTGGCCGGTGCCGGATTCGACATAAACCGCGTAGAGGTTCGGCCCTGCATGAGCAGGCACCTCCTTGCCGGCAGGCACAACGCCACGGGCAAAGGTGACGCCAGCATCCGGCAGTTCGGTGAAAACGCCATAGGAGAAGTTCATCCCCTCGATGGCCTGCATTTCCACGGCGGCTTGCGCCTCGGGCGTCAGCACTCCGCCGTCGCCATATTTCAGGATAAAGGTTTCTCCAGCCATCGCCGTTCCTCCAGTCATGGCAAGGGTCATCGCAGCCGCAAATGCGATGCGTCTCATTGCTCGTCTCCCAGGTTGCGTTTCTTGAGTGGCGCGGACGGACCGACCGCTCGCGCGCCTACCGGCCCCGGAGGGTCAGTATTTCATGTAGACCGTGCGTTTCTGCAGGAAGCAGTCGATGCCATGCACCCCATCCTCGCCGCCCAGGCCCGAAAGCTTGTGACCGCTGTGATAGCCCTGGATGTATCCGATGATCCCCTGGTTCATGAAGATCGTGCCGGTCTCCATGCGCTGGATCGCGTCCTGCTGGATCGACGGGTTCTGCGTCCACAAATAGGCCGAGAGGCCATCGGGGCGGGAATTGGCAATCGAGAGCGCTTCCTCGTAGTCGCCCACGCGCACGATCGGCAGGACCGGTCCGAAGGTTTCCTGCGCGACGCAGGGCGTCTCCGGCCTGGCATTGAGCAGAACCGTCGGCTCGTACCAGTTGCCGGTCTCGAACTCCGCCCCCTGGGGGCGATTGCCGCCAAGCGCAATTTCAGCACCACTGGCAACGGAGTCGGCGACCAGCCGCTCGGTGCGGTCACGGGCTGCGGCGGTGGTCATCGGTCCCATTCCGGCATTGGCCATCGGGTTGCCGGGCTTCACCTTGGCAGCATGCGCCATCACCTTCTCGGTGAACTCATCGGCCACCTCTTCCTCGACCAGGACAGCTTCGGCACAGATGCAGACCTGGCCGCAATTGGCGTAGCGGGCGATGGAGGCAGCTTCGGCAGCCTTGTCGATATCGGCGTCTTTCAACACCACGAAGGGGGCGTTGCCGCCGAGCTCCAGCACCAGCGCCGCGAGATTCTCCGACGCGGATTTCGCAATCGCCTGCCCGCCCGGCGTTGAACCGGTCATCGAGACAAGACGCGTAATGGGGGAGGTCACCAGCTTCGAGGCCATCTCGATGCCGGTGCCGCTCAGCATGTTGACCACGCCAGCCGGAATGCCCGCCTTGAGCACGAGCTTGCAGAACTCAGACGCCGTGACCGGCGTCACCTCGTTCGGCTTGAGGATCATCGTGTTGCCCGTGGCAAGCGCCGGACCAAGTTTCCGTCCGATCAGCGCCAGCGGGTAATTGTAAGCGCAGAGCCCGATGGTCACACCATAGGGGACACGATAGATGAAAAGCTGCTCGTTGGGCTGATCCGACGGGAAGATATCGCCACGCAACCGACGCGCCGCTTCGGCAGCGTAGGCCATGTAGCGGATCGTGTCGTCAACCTCGAAGCCGGCCTCGGCCAAGGTCTTGCCTTGCTCGCGCACAAGCAGGTGGGCGAAACGCTCCTTCTCTGCCTTGAGGGCGTCGCAGAGCTTGTAGAGGTATTCGGCGCGGGTCTGCGCGGGCAGGAGCGCCCAGGTCTTCTGCGCCTTGTAAGAGCTTTCGAGGGCGGCCTGGGCGTCTTGCGCTCCACAGTCGGGCATTTCGGCCCAGAGCTCACCATTGGACGGGTCTTCGACCGAAAAGCGCTTTCCGGACGCGCTGTCGACCCACTCGTTGTCGATGAAGCAGCGGTAATATTCCATCCTGATCCTCCCAAGGCATGGTCGCGACGCCGCAGCGTCCCTGTTCGATAGTCCGGGGCTCAGCCGGGAATGGCAGCCCCCTGAATGCGTGCCGCACGCGCCGCCTCGACGGCCTTTTGCTGGCGCACGGCGGAGATACGGTCGACGGCGACGGCGGCGAGAAGGACCGAGCCGCGCACGATGTCGTAGATGTAAGGCGACGCGTTCATCAGGTTCAGGCCATTGTCGATCAGGACAAGGAATACCGCGCCAATGACAGAGCCGGTGACCGTGCCCGATCCGCCCGTGAGCTTCGTTCCCCCGAGGATGACTGCCGCAATCACCGTGAACTCGATGCCGATGCCGATCCCCGATTGCAGCCCGCCGACCCGGGCCAGAAGGATCAGCGCGGCGATGCCCGTGACAAACCCCGAGGCCGCGTAGACCGCAATGGTGACCCGGTTCACCGGCAGGTTGGATTCCGTCGCAGACCGCGCCGAGTTGCCGATGGCACGGGTGTAGACGCCGAAACGGGTGCGGGTGAACGCATAGTCACCGATGACGAAGACCGCGATCAGGATCAGGATCGGCACCGGGATCGAGAAGATCTTTCCATTGCCGAGAAAGCCCATTTCGCGCGGAACCGGGATGTTCTGGGCGCCCGTCAGGTGGATCGCCGCGCCACGATAGATCGAATAGGTCGCCAGCGTCGTGATCAGAGGCGAGATCCGAAACTTCACCACAAGAACACCGTTGAGCGCCCCGAGACCCGTCGCGCAGGTCATCGCGGCCGAAAAAGCGATCAGGTAGCTCTCCGTATCGATCATCAACTGGGCAAAGAGCGCCGAGGTGAAGAACAGGATCGCACCGACCGAAATGTCGATACCCGCCGTCAGGATGATGAAGGTCATGCCGATGGCCATGATCGCGGTGACGGAACTCTGCACCAGGATAGATTGCAAGTTGGAGAGGGTCAGGAAGACCGGGGAGACCGCCGTCAGGATGCCGGCCAGCACGATGGTCGCGACGGCAATTGCCATCCATTTCTGCCGTGCGAACACTCTGCGAATTGCATCAGGCATTGCCGTTGCTCCCGTTCCCGGCACTCGCGGCCAGCGAGATGATCTTGACCGAGTCATAGGCCTCGCGCTGGAACTCACCCACGATATGCCCCTTTCGCATGACGAGCAGCCGGTGCGTGGTGTGCAGCAGTTCCGGCAGGTCAGACGAGACGATGACAACCGCCCTGCCCGCCCGCGCCAGCTCGGCAATCGTTGCATGGATGTCGAACTTGGCTCCAATATCGACACCCTTGGTCGGCTCGTCGAAAATGAGGATCTCGGGCGCCATCGAGAGCCAGCGGCCAAGAAGCACTTTCTGCTGGTTGCCGCCCGACAGGTCGCTCACGTGATTTTCGATGGAGGGCACGGAGATGTCTCGTTCCCGGACCACGTCCGATGCACGCGTCTTCTCCCCCCTGAACCCGATCCCCCTCAGGCTGCGCGTCACGAAGTTGAGTATGGCTGCGGCAGAGAGGTTCTCCCGCACCGGGCGATTGAGGAACAACCCGTTGGTGCGGCGGTCCTCGGGCACATAGCAGACGCCGCGCGCCTTCATCGCCTTGACCGTTATGGGCGAGACCTTCTCTCCCTTCACGAAGACATCGCCCGTTGCCGCGCGCAGGCCGAAAATCGCCTCGGCGATCTCGGTTCGCCCCGCCCCCATCAGGCCGGAAATCCCGAGAATCTCGCCTTTGTGAACGGTGAAGTCGATGCCGTCGAAATCGATAGCGGACAGCCCCTGGACCCGCAGCGCTTCCACCTCGCTTGGCGGATGGAGATCGATCTTCGAATCCTCGATCGTGCGTCCGACCATCATCTCTTCGAGTTGGCGCTGCGGAACGTCGGAAAGGTAGCCGCCGCCGACCTGCTTGCCGTCCCTGAGCACGATGAACTTGTCGCAGACGCGGTAGATCTCCTCCATGAAGTGGGAGATGAAAATGATCGCCACGCCACGTGCTTTCAGCGTGTCGATAATGGCGAAGAGCTTCTCGCGCTCAACCGCGGTCAGCGAGGTCGTCGGTTCGTCGAGAATGAGGACCCGGTCGGCATGAAGCAGCGCCTTGGCGATCTCGACCACTTGCTGACGCCCGGAGCCGAGGCTCTCGATGGTCGCCTGCGTGTCGATCTCGATTCCGAGGAACTCCAGTTGCTCTCGCGCGATCCTGTCGGCCTCGTGCCAGTCGACCCGCGCCGGCTTGCCCGGCAGATCGCTGATGCACATGTTCTCGGCCACAGTGAGCGAGCCGAAAAGCGAAAGTTCCTGGTGCACCGCAGATATCCCGTGGGCCGGCCCGTCGATATGCGGCACGACCTCGCCCTCGACCAGGATCTCGCCGTTGCTTGGCTGTAACAGCCCGCAGAGCATGTTCTTGGTTGTCGACTTGCCCGCGCCGTTTTCTCCGACGAGACCGATCACCTCTCCGGGATGGATATCGAAGGAAACGTCATCCACGACCGTCTTGCCCGCGAAAGCCTTGGAAAGGTTGCGGACCGAGAGGACAGGCTTGGCGTCCGTGGCCGCAATGGTGTCGGCGGCTCGGTTCATCATCATCATACTGCCCTCTGTCCACTGAACTTCATCGCCAGCCAGGTCCCGAAGAAGATCAGGATGCCTTGAATGATGAGCTGGTCGTAGAAGGGAATTCCGACAAGGTTCAGCCCGTTGGTGAGGATCGCCAGCAACATCACACCGAGGACAGTGCGCTCGATGGAGCCCTCCCCACCGGTCATTGCCGTGCCACCGAGAACAACGGCGCCGATGATGATCAACAGCAAGGTGTCACCGACGCCGGGAATGGCGTTGCCGAGATTGGCGATCGAAATGAAGCCGGCGACCCCGGCCAGCCCACCCGCCACCAGGTAGACGCTGAACTCGATGAAGGAGACGTTGATCCCCGCGTAGCGCGCCGAGTTCGGGTTGGAGCCGACCAGCATCACCTGGCGCCCCCAGGTCGTCTTGCCGAGGGCAAACACCGAGACAAGCACCAGGACCAGACCGACGATGGTGACGGCCGGGATGCCCATCCAGGACATGAAACCGAAATCGAGCACCCAGAACGGCGTGCCCTTTACCGCGATACCCTGGCTGAGCACAAAGGCGATCCCGCGGGCAATGAGCTGCGTCGCCATGGTGGTGATGAACGGTGTCAGCTTGAAATACCCGATGAGGATGCCGTTGACGGCACCGAACACCATGCCGACGGCAACCGCTGTCACCAGTCCGAGGGGAACGCTGTTCGTCTGGGCCATGACAATGCCGGCGACGACGGCGGAAACCGATATGACGGTCGAGATCGAAAGATCGATCCCGCCGATCAGGAAAACGAAGGTCATGCCGATTGCCGCGATCAGGACGACCGCATTGGCGCCAAGCATGGCTTCGATGTTTCCCGATGTCATGAAGTAGGGAGAAAACAGAGAGAATGCGACCGCCAGGGCCGCGATGATAGGGATCGCGGGATAGGTCTTGAGGGATGCCAGTGTGGATTTCATCATTGCCTGAAGCTGCCCCGGATTGGTCGCGATGGAGCGCGCCGGACCTCCGACGCGCTCATTGTCTTGAAGGGTCGCCTATTTGGCGCCCCAGATCTTGGCCTTGTTCGCTTCGGCGTCGGCGCCGGTGTAGAAATCGCCCGGGATCACATTGGTCCGCTCGACCTCCTTGCCATCGAGGATATCGGCGACCAGCGCCACTGCCTTGCGACCGGTGGCTTCCGTACCCATCACGACAAAGCCGTCGGCAACACCCTTGACCACCGCCTGGTACCCATCGTTGGAACCATTCACACCGGTCACGACCACATGGCCGTCTTCCCCAACAGGGACGATCTTGCCGAGATCTGCCAGGACGGTTTCGACACCAGGAATGTGGGTGTCGGTCGCAGCAAACACGGCCTTGATGTCGGGGTTGGCCTGGAAGGCGTTCTGGGTACCGGAAAGAGCCCGCGCGGAATCCCAGTCGGTTGGCACTTCGATCAGCTTGACGTTTTCAAGGCTGGCGATGCCTTCGCGGAACCCCTTGGAGCGGTCGATTCCGTTCTGATCATTGAGCGCGCCGATCAGTTCGACGATGGCGATTTCGCCGTCGACACCCTTGAGCGCCTCTGCTGTGTGTTCACCGGCGAGCCGGCCATCCCAGATCGAGTCGGGGCCGACAAAGGCCTGAACGACGCGGCTGTCGGGCAGGTCCCGGTCATAGGCCACAACCGGAATCCCGGCCTTCTTCGCCGCCATGAGTGCGCGTTCGATCGTGTTCTGATCGACGGCACAGACGAGGATCGCGTCAACTTCCTGCGTGATCAGGGACTGGATCTGGGCGTTCTGCTGCTGGGCGTCGCCATCCGCGACCACCTCGACGACCTCGTAGCCGCGATCACCAGCTTCCGCCTTGATGCCATTGTTCACGGCCACGCGGCTTTCGAACAGCTGATCGACCGAAAGACCGATCTTGATGTCTTCAGCCCAGGCTGCGGACGTCATGAGCACTGCGGTCGCCGCCAGGGCGCCAAAGATTTTCTTCATGGTGAGAAACCTCCCGTTTTCGGATGCGACGAACAGGGTCGCGGTAAAGCTGCCCGGCTCGATTGCCGGAACTCGACAGCCACGCCTCCCTGCGCCGCCTCGACGATTTCATATAGGCAAGTTATTTGCACCCACGCAACACAAAACTACCAGACGGACTTCCGTTGACCATCGAGAACGCAGTCGCCACGCCAAACTGCACACGCAATAGTGCATACATTGAAAAAACCCAACAGATCCAATTTATGTTATTGAATTTAAATACAATTAGCCCACACCCCGTGATCAGATCCGCTTGTGTGACGCAGCAACCGGTGGGATTTCGAATCACACGCCGGCATTGAACGGGCCACCCCTGGGCCCATACACGCCTCCCCATGGGACACCGACAAAGCGATCAAGACGGTTCACAAGAGCATTCTGTACTGCCTCCGGATCGCCACGTGCAGCACGATGGGCGAGCCGCCTGCCTTTAACCTCCTGTTCGACCACTAAGCCGTGGAACGGGGCTCCAGCAGGCTTTTCTTCTACGAGCACTGGCGCAAGGAATCCGATGTCTGGGACATCCACATGAACCAGCCATATTCGACGGAGACCGGCGGGCTGGTGAGCGAGGCCGTGGACGGCCAGTGGAGAGCTACATGTACTTCGTCAAGGAAGTGATCTGAATGCGAACCATTCGGCAAGCGGGTTGGCGGAAGCCCCGGCCGCGTGCCGCAAAAACTGACAATAGGTGTCAAAGATGAAGCTTCCGCGATCTATCCTCGCCGCCGCCTTGACGGTGGTAGCGGTGATTGCGCCGCCTGCACTTGCGCAGCAGATTGTAGACGCCGGGATCCAGAACGCAGTCGTGCGCCGGGAGCGCCCGGTTCTTGCGTTCAGAATCGAGAACACGGACCTCGGCCGCAATGGTCACCGATGGCCACTTTGTCTCCGCTATACAATCAAAACACGTCCCCTCCACCAGAAGCAGGAACAGGGGAGTCGGGCAGGTCAAAGACATTCCAGGTTCACTCGTATGAAACGGACAGGAAGCTATAACTCGCCACCCTACAACCTGTGGTTCCACCCTCTGGAATTCCCTTGCCAACTGGCACAGTGTACGTAACAAGCGTTGTCACACTGCGGAGTCGCAAGGGAGTCGGAATTGATTTCCCGTTTGAGTTCAGCAGCTTAGAAATGGGTCTCCGGCCCCTACCGCCGGAGCCAACTATCTCAAATAGTTAGCAGAATCTCTGCAAACCATGGCGTTCCCCATGGTTCGCAGGTGGTTCACATTCGAGCCTGCTGGGCAATTCGTGACGCTTGCGCTGCCTGGCTTACGAACTGGAGTCGCAGTGCTGGGCTGATGCTCGGAACAACGGGCGCTATCACGACGCCCACGCCCCCATCCGAATTTCCTTCAAGTCGGCCTGCCAGATCTGCGGGGTTGTCATTGCCCCCGCCCGTCCCGTCGTGTGGTTGACCCAGGGGGTGGTTGTCCAAGGGGGGTGGAGGCTGGGCCCCTTACCAGGAGTCCCGCCAATACCTCGGACCTGTTTTTTGGTTGTCAGCGGCCAGCGAATACTATGCTGCCTCGCGCGCCGTCCGTGCCCCGTTGTTCCGCCCCGTCTTGCGCCCCGACAACGCTGGAATCTTCCAGCCCAAGGAAGCGAGCATCCTCATTCGATCCAGGGTCGCGTCGTATTCGACAGTCCCGACGCCTGGCGCGTACGAAGGAGTGGTTGGAGAGAAGTCGGGGGCAGGGTTGGCCTTCGGGCCTGATCCCGTGGTTAGGCAGCGTCAACGCAAACTAGTGTCGTCACATTGGTGCCACGCCATCTCGGCACCTGCCTCGCCTTGACGACCATAACACCAACCAAGCAAATCCAGAGCCTCTTGCACGTCGCTGCGCCCCCCACAGGCAGTCCTCTGGGCTTCCCTCTGCTCTTCGGTGGTCGGAGTAGTTCCCAGACAGTAGGTGTCGAGGTTGCCCCAGGCTTGGAGCAGGTATTCGACACTGGCGAAAGCCGGTGGCGCTAGGACAGATTGAACCGCAAACAAGGCGGATGCTACCAAATGGCTTTTAGTGCCCATACCAATTTACCCTGATTGAGTCGTCTTTGGTCCACGGGGACCAACCTTCCCCAATTGAACCGCCGCCCCAAAAAACCGCAACTCTTCCGAATCCGAAGTCGTACTCCAGAGGGGTCTTGGTTCGCATCAGAGCCAACGTCTTCCGAGCCGCCCGTTCCAAACGCTCAGCTTCATCGAGATTGACGAGTTCTGCCCCTTTCCCAAAATGATCTCCTAGCCCCAACCCGACTTCTTCCAATCCCAGAACATAAGGGAATGCTTCCGCAAATGCTGAAGCGGCCTCCATGGTCAAAGCATCGCCTGGGATTTCGGACAACTTCATAGAGATCAACTCCACCTCAAAAAAACCTTCCTTGGCGGATATCCCCGAGTACGATCCGACACCGAGCTCGATCTCTCCCCCCGTCTCTAACAGCCCTTGTTGACCGCAACCAATGAAAGTGAGCTCAAGTGTCAGATGTCCGACGCTCGCGTCTTGTCCTGCCGGTGACGTGTGGAAGTAGTCGAACTGATACATAACCTGCGACTCGTCATGTTTCCGGCCATCGTGCGGATGCCAGACTCTCCAATCGAACGGGCATCGTAATGCTGGCCTTAGCCTGTAGACGATCAGGCCGATCTGGAGACCTGGGTAGATCCCCTTTCTTTCCACAAACTCAACCAGATTCTGGATTCTCTCGACAGTGGTCTCTTCCGGCTCAGTTAAACCGTAGCCGGACCAATCCATTGGAGCTATTTGAAAGAGGTCACCATACCCGCCCGGCACTTGATCGCCGGAAGCTCGCGACTGCCCAGTGGTCTT
>NZ_JAWMPX010000054.1:0-13097 GCF_033101155.1 Tropicimonas sp. TH_r6 | reverse complement strand
CGATGGGGCGTGAGATTTGCTCTGTTCCGAAACGCGCTGATGAGTTGTAGTAGGCGGATGGTCGGCTGATCAGTTCCAGGACGTTTCTGACAGGCGACGGAGATACAGGACAGGACGAAAGGAGTGGCTATGCAAGGTCTCAAAGCTGGCGTTGTATTTGCGGTGTTGGTTGCAGTTACCGGGTGTTCAGGGCTCGATTATGCCGTTTCGAACTATTCGAAGGTCAAGCCCGTCCAGTTCACATATGCCGGCAACACGTTCCGCGTATACGACAGGCCGGACGAGAACCGGTTGATGATAACACCCCAGGTTGGTGACAGGTCCGGTGCAAATGCTCTGAAAGGGGCA
Organism: Tropicimonas sp. TH_r6; assembly: GCF_033101155.1. Taxonomy (NCBI): domain Bacteria; kingdom Pseudomonadati; phylum Pseudomonadota; class Alphaproteobacteria; order Rhodobacterales; family Roseobacteraceae; genus Tropicimonas; species Tropicimonas sp. TH_r6. The sequence continues at coordinate 12,749 of NZ_JAWMPX010000054.1, read as the reverse complement.
GCGCAGGGCGCAGCCGGCGGACTGGCTGGTTCCGAAGGGACCTACCGAAGCGCATCAGATGCGTATTTCTCTGGAACCGGGCGGCAATGCGAGGTCAACAGGATCGAACGAATTGTCGAGCCACAGTGGGAAGTCTTCTACACCTGTCGCGGCTAGGCCGCCGAAGAACAGCAGTTCTGGATTTCTTCAAGAGCCACACCGACGCAGAGCGCTTCAACCGGATCGCGGGATGGTCAGTCGTCCCGCGACATCGGCACGCCTAAGTCAGGCTGCGGCATGTCCTACGGCGGCTGGATCTCACCGAACGATATAGACCGAACATTTGGCATATCTTGCAACGCGGGCGGCGTTCGGGCCGATGAGAATTTCTGTGAGACCGGGTTTGTGGGCGCCCATCACGATCAGAACAGAGTCGAGCTTCTCTGCGGTCTCCAGGACACCGTCATAGACATTGCCGACCCGGACGACGTGCTTGGTCTCCTCGTCATGTCCGACCGTCTCGGCAATGTAGCTGTGGAGCGCCTTGCGCGCCGCCTCTACCATCTCGTGGGTATGTTCCTCGGGAAAGAAACTGCCGACAAAGCTCGAATTGTAGTCGGGCAGGACCGTCACCACGGCTAGGCGCCTTCCGTCGAGATCGGCCAGTTGCCGAGCCCGCTTCAGAACCTTGGCCTCTTCTTCTGGGTGGGTCAGGTCGATGGCTGCGAGTATGGTCATGCAGGCGCTCCTTCTGCATCAAACTTATCCTTGCGGCGGCGTTGCAACAGGGCCACCAGGCCGACCAGCAGCAGGGCCGGGATGTAGAAGATCTCTTGTGGCGGACGCTCGGCGGGAACTTCGATCTCTACAACCTCCCAGTCGAAATCGATCATCAACTGCTCGGCCGGGCCGCCAAAGCCGACCATGTCGACGATGGTCTTGCCCTCTTCCTCGCGGAACTCGATGCCGGCGCTGTCCATCAGGCGGGTCACACCGTCCGGGCCGGTCGCCCCGAGGGGCAGCAGGTAGCGCGCATCGATCGGGTCGCCTTCGAGGCTTTCGCCGACCATGCGAACCCGCAGGGTTCCATTGTCAGGCACGGCTTCGGCCAGCGTGTACATCTCTGTCGCCGGACGGGTTTCGAACTCGGGTGCGATCTGGTTAAGGAAGAAGTCCGGGCGGAACAGCGTAAAGGCGCAGAAGACCAGCAACACGCTCTCATAGATGCGGCTCCGGGTCAGGAAATAGCCCATTGTGCCGGCCGCGAAGAGCAGCATCGCTATGAGCGCTACAATGAAGACGAAGATCGCCTTTACTGGCCCGACATCGATCAACAGCAGGTCGGTGTTGAAGATGAAGAGGAAGGGCAGGAGTGCGGTGCGGATCGAATAGAAGAAGGCCTGGAAGCCTGTCTTCAGCGGATCGCCCCCGGAGATGGCTGCGGCCGCGAATGAGGCGAGCCCGACAGGTGGTGTCACATCCGCCATGATGCCGAAGTAGAAACAGAACATGTGCACCGCGACCAGCGGCACGATCAGGCCGTTCTGAGCGCCCAGTTCGACGACGACGCCCGCCATGAGCGAGGAGACGACGATGTAGTTGGCGGTTGTGGGCAGGCCCATGCCGAGGATGATCGAGATCACCGCGACGAAGAAGAGCATCGCCAGCAGGTTTCCGCCCGAGAGGAACTCGACGAATTCGGCCATGACCTGGCCGATACCGGTGAGAGTCACCGAGCCGACGATGATGCCGGCAACTCCCATGGCGGCGGCGAGGCCGACCATGTTGCGAGCCCCCGCGATCATGCCTTCGGCGGCTTCGGAGAGGCCGTGCAGGAAGGCCGCTGTCTTCGAGCCGTCGCCCCGGAAGAAGGCCTTCAGTGCGTCTTGCGTGAGCAGGATCACCAGCATGAAGCAGGAGGACCAGAAAGCCGAGAGGCCGGGAGATTTCCGCTCGATCATGAGCAGGTACATCAGCAGCAGGATCGGCAGGATGTAATGCAGGCCGGTCTTGAGGATGACGCTTGCGGGCGGAAGGTGCTGCATGCTCTCGAGAGAGGTGTCGAGATCGTCGCGTTGCGCGGCGAAGCGAACAGCGGCGACATAAGCCACCAGCAGGCCGGCGACCAGAACGCTGGTCGACATCGGGCCGATCACGGCATCCGCGAGCGTGACGATCTGGCCGGCGAGCCAGAGCGTGCCACCGGCGATGACGATGGAGATGCAGATGGTGAAGATCGCGCCGAGCAGGAACTGGACATTGCCCATCGTCGACGTGCCCTTCATGCCCATCTTCAGGGCTTCGAGATGCACGATATAGACCAGCGCGACATAGGAGATCGCGGCCGGGACGATGGCGGTCTTGACCACCTCGATATAGGAGATGCCGACATATTCGGTCATCAGGAAGGCGACGGCGCCCATGACGGGCGGGGTCAGCACGCCGTTGATCGAGGAGGAAACCTCGACGGCGCCGGCCTTGGCCGGGCTGAAGCCGACCTTCTTCATCAGGGGGATGGTGAAGGTGCCGGTGGTGACGACGTTGGCGATGGAGGAGCCCGAGATCAGGCCGGTCGCCGCGGAGGCGATGACGGCTGCCTTGGCCGGGCCGCCGCGCAGGTGTCCGAGGGCTGAGAAGGCAAGTTGTAAGAAGTAGTTGCCTGCGCCCGCCTGGTTCAGCAGAGCGCCGAAGAGGACGAAGAGGAAGACGAAGCCAGAGGAGACGCCGAGGGCGACGCCATAGACGCCTTCGGTGGTCAGCATCAGGTGGCTCATCGCCTTCTGGAAGGAGGCGCCTTTCCACTGCACAACGTCCGGCAGGCCGGACCAGGAGCCGAAGAAGACATAGGCGAGGAAGAACAGCGCCACGCCCATCAGCGGGAAGCCGAGCGAGCGGCGGGCGGCTTCGAGCAGCAGCACCATGCCCAGGCCGGCCATGATAAGGTCCCGGGTCGAGGGGACACCGGTCCGGATCGAGACACCGGCGTAATCCCAGGCCAGGTAGGAGGCCGTAGCGGCGCCAACGAGGGCAACGACCCAGGTTATCCAGGGAATGCGGTTGCGGGGAGACGAGCGGAGGCCGGGAAAGGCCACGAATGCGAGGAAGACGGCAAAGCCAAGGTGGATGGCGCGGGTCTGCGTATCGTTCCAGACGCCGAAGCCGAGGATAAAGGGCAGGGGCGAGGCAATCCAGAGCTGGTAGACGGCCCAGACGAGCGGTGTGTACCAAAGAACCCTACGGGAAAACGCGTCCTCGGGGTTTCGGGCTCCGGTATCAGCCTCGGCGACAATGTCTTCGAGATTGTTGTCGTCGACCTGCGCCTCGTTATCAGGCTTTGTCTGGTCTTCGCGCATGGTCCACCCCTCGCTGTCAAAGATAGTCGCACAAAATAGAGGGCTGCCCCCGCGCGTGGCGGAGGCAGCCATGTCAGATCAGGGGATGGATTACTCCATCCAGCCCTGTTCCATGTAGTACTTGACGGCACCCGGATGCAGTTCGGCGGTCAGGCCGTCCTTGATCATCTCTTCTTGCTTCAGGTTGGCGAAGGCGGGGTGCAGCTTCTTGAACGCGTCGAAGTTCTCGAAGACAGCGGAGACGAGCGCATAGACGGTTTCGTCGGTGGCTTCCGCGGAGGTCACGATGGTCGCCTTCGGACCCCAGGACGGGACGTCATCGGGGTTGCCGGGATACATGCCGCCAGGGATGGTGGCTGCGGCATAGGCCGAGTTCTCGGCCAGCAGCTTCTCTGTGCCTTCACCGGTCAGCGGGACGATCTTGACGTCGCAGGTCGAGGTGGCTTCCTGCGAGGAGCCGTTAGGCAGGCCAGCGGCCCAGATGGTGGCGTCGATCTTGCCGTCGCAGAGCGCGGCGGACTGCTCGGAGGACTTCAGCTCGGCGGCCAGCGCGAAATCGTCGGCGGAGATGCCGTCATACTTCAGCATGGTCTCGGCCAGCACGCGGGTGCCGGAACCGGGGTTGCCGATATTGACCTTCTTGCCTGCGAAGTCGGCGGTCGAGGCGATGCCTGCATCGGCCCGAGCCATTACGTGCATTGGCTCGGGGTGGACCGAGAAGAGCGAACGCAGACCGTCATAGGGGCCATCGGCTTCGAACTGGTCGGTGCCTTCAATCGACTTGACCTGGACGTCCGACTGGATGACGCCGAAGTCCAGCTCACCCTGACGGATGGTGCGGGCATTGTAGACAGAACCACCGGTGGACTCGACGGAGCAGCGGATGCCGTGCTCTTTCCGGCCCTTGTTCACCAGACGGCAGATTGCGCCGCCTGTCGGGTAATAGACACCGGTCACGCCGCCGGTGCCGATGGTGATGAAGGTCTGGTCGGCCGCCATAGCGCCGCCGGCCCCGAGGGACGCGGCGAGCAGGGCTCCGGTGAAGAACTTCGTATTGAGCATGACTGAGACTCCCTGTCAGGTTGATGCTTGTTTGCAGGTCTGCCGCGGTCGGCCGCTCCCATGTCTTGTGCATGGGGCACCGAAAGACGGCGGGTGATCCTTGTTTTTGCCGGGGAGTGTTTGCCCCGGACGCTGTCTTCTGGCGGCTCTCGGCGCTTCGGCCAATGAGCCACGATGTCCCTGTCCGTTACGTCAACCGAACGGTTAATTCGTCACGGACGGTGACATTTCTTTGAAACATGAACAACCCTTGCGCTTCAAACCTAACAAAACGTCAGTTTTTTTTGGGCTTCCAGTAGGCCGAATGGGCATTTCGGAGCGATTCGTATGATTCGATTCGCGCTTTGGTTGCGGGACCGCCCTGATGCAACAGGACGGAGAGCAGGGCTTCCAGGACCGCGGAAATGCCCGAATAACAGGCAAAGTGATGCGTGCTGATGGCGGAAACGGAGAGTGTGATGTCCGGAGTGAGGTCTGGAACGACCACTTCCGAATCGGCCAGTAGGATCAGCGTGACTCCTCGGGAGCCGGCAAAACGACAGCTTTCGATAGTCTCGCGGGAGTAGGGCGTGGTGGTGATGGCAAAGAGCACGTCGCCTTCCCCGGCCGTGTTCAACTCGTCCATGGCGCTGCCCACATGGCGGGGAATAAGGTCCATTGATGTCAACGCCATACGGCCCACATAATGGAAATAGTAGGCCATGGCATAACTGGCGCGTGTGCCGGTGACGAAGACTTTTCGAGCTGAGAACATGGTCTCGGCAACCCGGTCCAGCGTCTCGGGAGAGAGCTTTTCGAGCGATCGTTGGACGACGGCGAGGGAGTTCAGAGCAGCCTGCGCCTGGATCTTTCCGGTCTCGCCCGCTGCGGGCAGCTCGTTCAGCCAGTCGGGCAGATCGACATATTCGGCGCTCGAAACCAGGGCGTGTCGGAACGGATCCCGCAACCCATCGAATCCTTCGAAGCCCATTTGTTGGGACATTCTTACCAAAGTGTAGGTGCTAACGCCTGTTTTTCGGGCAGTCTCTCGAATCGTGTCGAGGCCGAAATCGGCCGGGTTATCGATGATGTATTTGGCGACCACCCGCATGCGCGGAGAGAAGCTCTCCATCCCGTCCTTGAGTCTTGAAATCGTTCGAGTTTTCAGTGTCGGATCCATGCGGGATGCCCCTTGATCAGTTCAGGCAGTTGTAAAACGGGTGTTATTTATTGCCAAACTTGACCCGTTTTGTGTTTCGTTTTTTAACCGCTGTCAATCCGCCCCTCCCGGGCATCGTTTCCGAAAGGTTTCCCCCAATGCCAAGCCAGCTCCCTTCCTTTGCCCCCGTCGTCGTCATCGGCGGCGGGATCATGGGCTGCTCCACGCTCTATCACCTCGCCCAGATGGGTGTGACGGACGCGATCCTGCTAGAGCGGAACAAGCTGACCTCGGGCACAACGTGGCATTCGGCGGCACAGGTCCGCGCGCTGCGTCACTCGCAGAACCTCACCCGGATGATTCAGTATTCGGTCGATCTCTATGCGCGGCTTGAGGAAGAGACGGGACAGAGCGTCGGCTGGATCCAGCGCGGGTCGCTCTCGATTGCGACCAACGAAGGACGCCTGACCCATGTGAAGCGGCAGGAAGCTCTGGCCCACGCCTATGGAATCGACGCCTGGTCGATCACGCCGGAAGAGGCCAAGGAGCGTTGGCCGATGATGAATGCCGAGGACGTGATCGGGGCCGTCTGGTCGCCCGATGACGGTCGCGTCAGCCCCTCCGATGTCTGCGCCGCGCTGGTGAAGGGCGCCAAGACGATGGGCGCGAAGATGTTCGAGAATACCGGCGTCACCGGCATCCTGACCGAGAATGGCAAGGTGAAGGGCGTCGAGACGAGCCAAGGCGTGGTGATGTGCGACGCGATCGCGGTTTGCACGGGCCTGTGGTCGCGCGAGATCGGCGAGATGGCCGGCGCGGACATCCCCGCACAGGCCTGCGAACATTTCTTCCTGCTCACCAAGCCGGTCGAAGGGGTCACCCAGCATCTGCCGACCCTGTCGGACCATGACAGCCATCTCTACAGCCGCGACGAGTCGGGTGGCTTCCTCGTCGGGTGTTTCGAGCCGATGGGCAAAGCGGTTCCGCCGGGTATTCTCGACGAGAATTTCGAGTTTGACCTGCTGCCGGAGGATTGGGACCATTTCGAGCCGATGATGATGAACGCCCTGCACCGGATCCCGGCGCTGGAGACGGCGGAAGTGCGGATGCTGCTGAACGGCCCGGAGAGCTTCACGCCGGACGGGATGTTCATGCTGGGCGAGACCGCCGAGACGCGCGGGCTGTTCCTCGGCTGCGGTCTGAACTCGGTCGGCATCGCGGCAGGCGGCGGCGCGGGGCTCAACCTCGCGCATTGCATCATCCACGGGCACACGGCCTATGACCTCGGCGAGGCGGACGCCAAGCGCTTCGCGCCGATTTACAACAGCCTGGACCACCTGATGGCCCGGGCGCCGGAGATCCTCGGCACCCATTACGAGATCGCCTATCCGGGACGTCAGCTCAAGACCGCACGAGACCTCCGCAAGCTGCCCCTGGATGCAGAATATCGCAAGGCGGGAGCGCATTTCGGCCAGTTCTATGGCTGGGAGCGCCCGCTTTACTTCAACAAGACAGCCGAGCCGAAATTGGGTTTCGGCAAGCCGGACTGGTTCGAGAATGTAGAGGCGGAAGTGGCCGCCGCGCACGAGAAGGCCGCGATCTTCGACGCCTCGCCCTTCGGCAAGATCGAGGTGAAGGGGCCGGACGCCGCGGCCTTCCTGCAGCATGTTTGCGCCGCGAAGATGGACAAGGCGCCGGGCAGTGCGATCTACACCGCGATCCTCAATGAACGCGGCACCTATGAGAGCGACATCACCGCCCATCGGATCGCTGAGGATTTCTACCGGCTCTATGTCGGCACCAACGCGATCCGTCGCGATCTTGCCTGGTTCGAGCGCCATTCCGAAGGGTTCGACGTCACCTTGACCGACATGACCGAGGCTTATGCCGTGCTCGGCCTGATGGGCCCGGACAGCGCCCGGATCGCTGAAGAGGTCGGGGCCGGGGCACTGAACGAGCTGGGCTATTTCAAGGTCGGCGAGGCGGAGGTGGCCGGGTGCCATGTCCGGGCTGTGCGGATGTCCTATGTCGGCGAGGCCGGCTGGGAGATGACCTGCAGGGCGGAGAACGCGGCCACGATCTATGCCGCGCTGACTGAGGCCGGCGCTCTGCCCGCCGGCATGTATGCCCAGACCTCGATGCGGATCGAGAAAGGTTTTGCAGCGATGGGCCACGAGCTCGACAGCGACATCACGCCGGTCGAGACCGGCATGGCGATGATGTGCTCGAAGAAGAAAGACTTCATCGGCTCCGAGGTTGTCAACGAACGCCGCGAGACCGGCAAGCGCACGCTGGCCACGCTGATCCTCGAAGATGAGAGCGCGGTGCCGCTGGGTCATGAGCCGATCTATGTCGGCGACAAGATCGTCGGGCACACGACCTCCGCCGCTTTCGGGTATCGGATCGGCAAGCCCGTCGCGCTGGCCCATGTCCATCTCGACGAGATCGACGGCGTGGCGGTTGAGATCGACATCGCGCGGGTGAGATTCGCAGGTAAGCTGCAGCTCGCCCCGGCCTTCGACCCGACGGGCAGCCGTATGAAGGTCTGAGCCCGGGGACTGCGACAGACTCACCGTCGAGCCGTTTTCGCGGCAGCGGTGAGTGGACCCGCCGCGTCTTTCGGCGCTATGACCGAAAATGCAGGATCGAGGCCGCCCCCTCTCGGGACGGCCTCGACGCAAAGTTCCAATCACCGGAAGGCGCGCCGCGCGCCGGGCCGGACATGAGACGAGAGCCTGACATGAGCCATGTATTTCCCCGCCACACCAAGAACCTGCCGCCGATGGCTGTCGGCGGTGAGGGTTGCTACCTGATCGATGCCTCCGGCAAGCGCTATTTCGACGGATCGGGCGGTGCGGCCGTCTCCTGCCTCGGCCATGGCGATGCGGAGATCATCGCGGCGATTCAGGAGCAGGTCGGGAAGCTGGCCTTCGCGCATACCGGCTTCTTCACCTCCGAGCCCGCCGAGGAACTGGCCGGGATGCTGGCCACACATGCGCCGGGCGATCTGGACCGGGTTTATCTCGTCTCGGGCGGCTCCGAGGCGACGGAGGCGGCGATCAAGCTGGCGCGGCAATATCACGTCGAGCGCGGCGAGCCGCAACGGCGCCATGTGATCGCGCGCAAGCAATCCTATCACGGCAATACGCTCGGCGCGCTGGCCGCCGGGGGCAACGAGTGGCGCCGGGAACAGTTTGCGCCGCTGCTGGTGGACTTCTCCCATATCCCGCCCTGCTACGAATACATGCTCAAGCGCGACGACGAGAGCGCCTTCGACTATGGCCAGCGCGCCGCGCAGGAGCTGGAGGACGAGATCCTTCGGCTGGGCGAAGACAGCGTTATCGCCTTCATGGCTGAGCCGGTTGTCGGAGCGACCCTTGGTGCGGTGCCGGCGGTCGACGGCTATTACAAGCGGATCCGGGAGATTTGTGACCAATATGGCGTGCTGCTGATCCTCGACGAGGTGATGTGCGGCATGGGGCGGACGGGCTATCTCTTCGCCTGCGAGCATGACGGCGTGGTGCCGGATATTCTCTGTATCGCCAAAGGGCTGGGAGCGGGCTACCAGCCAATCGGCGCCATGCTCTGCACCAAGGCGATCTACGAGACCATCGAAAACGGGTCGGGGTTCTTCCAGCACGGCCACACTTATCTCGGCCACCCGGTCGCGGCGGCAGCCGGACGGGCGGTGCTCTCTGCGCTCCTCGACCGGGGACTGGTCGAGCGGGTGAAAGTGCAGGGCGCAGCGCTGGAGGCGGCGCTCCACGAGGCCTTCGGGCAGCACCCCTATATCGGCGATATCCGCGGGCGCGGGCTCTTCCGCGGTGTCGAGATCGTCTCGGATCGCGAGAGCAAGACGCCTTTCGATCCGTCCCTGAAGCTGGCGGCGAAGGTCAAGAAGGCGGCTTTCGAGGCCGGACTGGTCTGCTACCCGATGTCGGGGACGCGAGACGGACGCAATGGCGATCACGTACTGCTCGCGCCACCTTTCATCATCGAGGACGACCAGATCGGCGAGGTCGTGGAGAAGCTCTCCACCGCCTTCGAGGCCGTACTTGGCGATCTCTGACAGCACCTGATCCGTTCCGGGGAGGGGGCGCTGGCCCCGCGCTACTGCGAGCGCGCCCCCGGGGTATTCCAAGACAGAAGTAGGCTGGGCCTTCTACGTTTCTTTCGCAATGATCTTGCGGATTGCCGCTACCACTGCAGCATTGTCCAGGGCGGAGAGGCCGGCCGGGTGTGGCGAGGCAAAGTTTCCGGAATCATTGTCGAAATACTTTCCGGTGGCGGTGGCGAACTCCTCTGACAGTGCGGCGCCGCGCAGGATACTGGCGCCTATGCCGAGGTCGCTTCCAGCAACTCCGAAGCCTTCCTTGACCATCTTGCTCGCCAGCAGGGAGCCCGGATTGACCGCGATGACTGCCGGGCCGTCGGTCCCGAGGCGATCAGCCATATCACGGGTCCACATGGTGATAGCGAGCTTGCTCTGCGCGTAGGCTTCCATGTCTTCGAGCCGGGTCTTGCCTTCCAGCGCGGCCAGCGAAACCGGGCTCTGGGCCGCGGAGGAGAGATTGATGATGCGTCCATTGGCCGGGAGCAGAGGCAGCAGTTTCTCGGTCAGCAAAAAAGGGGCGATGGTGTTGACCATGAAGCGAATGTCATGGCCATCGGCGGTGATCGGGTTGGGCGTGCGGAAGATGCCTGCATTGTTGATGATGACATCGAGTTGATCCGTGTCGGCGGCGATGGCGTCGGCCAGCGCGGCGGTGTCCGAGAGATCCGAGAGATCGGCGAGATAGGTCGCGATCGAGCCGGCGCCGGAGATTTCGGACACCGATTGCCTGGCAGCCGAGAGTTTCTCCGGGTTGCGCCCGTGCAGCAGGAGCCTGTGTCCTTCGGAAGCCAGTCGCTTTGCCGTTTCGAGCCCGATCCCGTCAGTCGCGCCGGTAATCACAATGGTCTTCATCTCTTTCTCCGGTAATCTGTTCGAGAGGTGCCTGTGGTGCGAAGGCGCGTCTGTGTGCTCACTGTTCCCCGGCGCAGATTGGTGACGCTGTGTCCGTGGCGCATTTGACGGTCTCCTGTGTCCCTCAAACCAGAATTATGCATTGAGATTTCCAAATAAAGACCCGAAGCTCGACTTCATAATTCCGATATTGGATACAAACTGATGGATACCGAAGCGGTACGCCTCTTCGTGCTGGCGGCAGAGAAGCTCAATATAAGCGCGGCGGGGCGCGAGCTGGGAATGGCGCCCGCAGTGGCCTCGGCGCGGTTGGCGAAGCTGGAGACGACGCTGGGAGCGGATCTGTTGCGGCGTTCGACGCGAAAGGTCTCGCTGTCGCTGGAGGGGGCGGAATTCCTGCCCTATGCGCGCGAGATCCTGGCGCAGGAGGATGCGGCGCGGGCGGCGATGGGGCTGGGCAAGGCGGAGGCGCAGGGGACGCTGCGCTTCACCGCACCGAGTACCTTCGCGCAGCTCTATATCGTGCCGATCCTGCCGGATTTCCTGCGCGAGAATCCCGGAATTTCGCTGGATCTGCGCCTGTCGGATACGAATTTCGATCTGATAGAGGGGAGCTTCGATCTCGCCCTGCGCAACTCGGCACTAGAGGATTCGAGCCTCAAGGGGCGCAAGCTCGCGGACGATACGCGCGTGCTCTGTGCCGCGCCGGACTATCTCGCCGCGCATGGGGTGCCGGAGCGGCCGGAGGATCTGCTCTCCTACGACCTGATCGGGTTTCAGCGTCAGGCGCCGAAGCCGCTTGCCGGACCGGATGGGCAGACCGCGCTGTTCGATCCGCGCGCCGGGCGCTGTCGGCTGGTGCTGGATGACGGGTTGAGCCAGAAGCTGGCGACAATGGCCGGGGCGGGTATCTCGGGGAACTCGCTCTGGAGCGTGCATCGGGAGATCGCCGAAGGGGCGCTGGTGCGAGTGTTGCCGGATTGGGTGGTGGCGGACCATTCCATGCTCTGGCTGGTCTATCCGAAATCGAATGTGCTGACCGCGAAAGTTCGGCTCTTCATCGACTTCCTGTTGGACCGGATCGGAAGATCGCCCGCCTGGCAGGAGCGCTGAGGCGGGCGATGCGGGTTGCGCCTGATGGTCCGGCGCAACCGGGGACCCCGGGGTCAGAACCAGGCGACGGTGTCTTCCATCGTCCGGCGGGATTTGTCGAACATCGGCGCGCCGGCGCGGTAACCGAAGGCGAACATTGCGGCGGGTTTGTAGAGGCTCGGGTCGATGCCGAAATGCTCCTCCAGCGTGGCAATGGTCTTGTCCATCTCGAATCCTTCGATCGGGCAGGAATCGATCCCCATCAGGGCGCCGGCGGTCATCATGTTGGCGAGCACGATATAGGCCTGCTTGCCGGACCAGTCGGTGATTTCGCGGTCGGTGGTGACGTGGTGGTCGCTGGCCTGGAACTTGCCGTAGGCGCCGTTGAAGAGCTCGATGATGTCTTCGGGGAGCTGCTTCACATGCCGGTAGAAGTTTTGCAGGTAGTCGGAGCCGGCGGTCTGGAGCGCGGAGGTCTGGGCGAGGAGGATGCCGAAATGGCTGGCAGTGCCGAGCTGGCCGGTGGTGCCGCTCATCATGCCATTGGCGCCCCATGCAAAGTCGCGGAACAGTTCGCGCTTCTCCTGGCTCTGGATCATCAGGATCTTGAAAGGCTCGTGGCCGAAGGAGGTCGGCGAGAGGCGGGCGGCCTCGAGGATGGTGGCGAACTGGTCCTCCGGGATCTTAGCGTCGGCATCGAAGATCTTGCAGGCATGACGGAAGTTGAAGGCCACGATGATTTGCGACTGGATGTCGGTGGACTGAATGGTGTCTTTCATGGGGATGCTCCGTTTGACGTTGTCGTCGAGATAGTTGCGGAGCGATCCGACGGGTAGCGGCCGCCTTCGGGAAACAGAATTCGGATGGGACGGGTAATCGGGCGGTTGGAGAAGCCGGGCGGGGATGTGACTTTGCGGAGAGCCGACGGAAGATGTTGAGTCAGAGCGCTGAATGGCACGGAATCAAGCCGAAGCCGCCGTGCCAGCGCCCGCCCGTCCCGGCGGTCTGGCGCTTTGCCACCTGAGCGCAACGCCCCGATCTTCTTCGGATCTGGCTGGGATAAAACGTGCTGTTCAGAGGTTACTGCGACAGCCCACGGTCCGACGCCGGCACGGCTCGCGCCTCTCGTCTTTGCGACCGCAGCGAACGGCCGCATTGT
>NZ_JAWMPX010000053.1:0-13893 GCF_033101155.1 Tropicimonas sp. TH_r6 | reverse complement strand
AATCAAGTCCCGACAAACTAGCCCGGTCTCGTGGTCCAAGTCCACACTGTCCACCCCATGATAATGCCGCCAAAACAAGCAACCCTGAATGTTCTCCCAGATGTTGTGCGCTAGAGCTTTCGTCGTGTGATGTGGGGACGCTAGGCGCGGCGGATGACCACTGTCTGTCCATTCTTACCGGTGCCGCGTATTTCACGAAGATCTCTAATGGGCTCATTGCTGCCTTGCGGCGGCGCTGCGGGCAAAGCCTTTGGCCAATGCTAAAAACATTTTGGCCGGCATTCGCAAGTGGCCTGCTGTCGATGCACCTATCTCAGGTACGAAATTGAAGCGGTGGTAGGAACACAATGAACGACTTCACGATACTGATGGTTCTTGCAACATTCGGTCTGGGGCTGCTGGTTCTTTGGCAACCTGTCAGGATCAGCCGCAAAAAGAGAGCGCACGAGGGTTCGGCTGCTTTCCTTGGATGAAAGCTTTGCTGGCAAAAGAGGTCTACCTGGAGTGCTCCCACTGAAGTGGTCCACCAACTGGGATAGTTTTATCCCGTTTTCAGGAGGACCAAACGATGGCTGGAAAGCGAGACAAACCCGAAGAGATCGTGCTGAAGCTGCGACAGGTTGAGGTTCTGCAAGGTCAGGGCAGCTCGGTTGCCGATGCCGTTCGTCAGATTGGCGTGACACAGCAAACCTACTACCGGTGGCGCAAGGAATATGGCGGCATGAGCCGGGATCAGCTGAAGCGCCTGAAGCAGTTGGAGACGGAGAACCAGCGGCTCAGGCGTACGGTATCTGATCTGACGCTGGACAAGATGGTCCTGGCTGAGGCTGCACGGGGAAACTTCTAAGCCCTTCCCGGCGCCGTCGGTGCATCGATCATGTGCGGCAGACCCTTGGCGTATCGGAACGCCGGGCCTGTCGCATCCTCGGACAGCATCGCTCTACGCAGCGCAAGGTCCCATGCGGCTTGCCAGACGAAGAACGCCTGACCGAGGAAATCATCGAACTGACGCGAGAGTTCGGGCGCTACGGATATCGCATGATCACCGGGATGCTGAACAACAGCGGCTGGCATGTTAACCACAAGCGCGTCGAACGGATCTGGCGACGAGAAGGGCTGAAGGTTCCACAGAAACAGGCAAAGAAGGGTCGGCTTTGGCTGGGCGCTCTGTTTCGTCTCAAATCATGGCGCTAGGGCACATCGCCCTAGTTCAAAGGAAACGCGGCCCATTGGCCCCGACCTCAACGCACGATTGACAGATACCAATCACAGGCGTTGCCTGCACCTATGAAACAAGCAGTCATTCTTGCAGCCCTGATGCTGGCGACAGCCGTTCAAGCCCAGGAACAGGCCCCAACCGATGAGCCTATCCGCGCAGTCGTTCGTGTGGTCGATGGAGACACGCTCGAAGTCGATGGCGAGATGTTCCGCATCAACGGGATCGACGCGCCCGAGGCGGGCCAGAAATGCAATAAGGCGAGCGGCGAGACATGGCCCTGCGGCAAGGATGCCGTCGAGGCGATGGCCATGCTTGTCGAAAAAAAGCGGTTGAGTGCGAGACCATCGAGAAGGACCACTATGGCCGCTGGATTGGTACTTGCTACGCCGATGGTGTTGATGTTGGCCAGGAGCTGGTTCGCACGGGCTACGCATGGGCTTTCCTGCGCTTTTCCGATGTCTATGAGGCCGACCAGACGGCGGCCATGGAGGCGGGCCGCGGGATCTGGCAGGCCGAGACACAAACCCCTTGGGACTTCCGTTCAGGGAGATGGGACAGAGCCGTTGCCGAGGTTCCAGAGGAGGCCCCGGAGGGTTGCCCGATAAAGGGGAATATCTCGCAGAACGGCAAAATCTATCACCCACCCTGGTCGCCTTGGTACGGGCGAACGAAGATCAACGAGGCCAAAGGGGAACGCTGGTTCTGTGACGAGGGCGAAGCGGTCAAAGCAGGGTGGCGGGCGCCGTATTTGTGGTAATGGAACAGCTATGTTTTCGAAACTCCTGCCCGTTCTGATCGTATGCCTATTCCCGCAGTTTGCGTCCGCTGGCGTCGATGTCCCGCCCAAGTTTCTCTCGGGGCGTTACCGGCTTCTAATGGAGGAAGATGGTAGCGCCAGCCTCGACCTCCTTTGGATCACCATTGAAGGTGACCAGCTCCGCATCGAAAGCTGCGTGAGCGGACAGGGTGTTCTTGCGCGCGCCGAAGGCCCCGAACGGCTCGTCTATCAACGCGGCTCCTTTGGAGATCGCACCATTGGATGCGAGGTCTTCGTTAATATGGGCAACTACCCGATCCTTGTCTGTTGGGACAGCAACGACGCCCGATTGGCTGCCTTTCCCGAGGCCGACAAATTCGGAGCGCGCCCGGATTGCTTCCCATAGCCCGGACGCAGAAGCCGAACTCCCAGCCAAGCGGCTCGGCCAATGTCGCAGGCGTTTCTTCGCCATCGAATGGCTCCGTGAGTTGAGTGGTGGTGCGTTCTAGTGTCCGAGGCATGCCAGCAAGAAAACGAGCCAGTACACAAAACGCAATAGCCTGACCGCCGAACCAGCGTTGCTTGAAATCCTGGGAGAATCTGTACTCCGCAAAGAAGCAGCGGAAGGATTTCAATCTGTCTCAGCAGTCCTGAAAACCTACACAGCCGAGTAGGGACGAAATCAGCGCCTACCGAAGCTCAAAGGGTGGACAATAGGGTGGATACAGTCCGCCACCTGAGCCACACCTCGTTGTTATTGCTATTATATTTGGGTGCGTCATGGTGCTGCCGGAGAGATTCGAACTCTCGACCTCTCCCTTACCAAGGGAGTGCTCTACCCCTGAGCTACGGCAGCATCGGAGTGTGGGCGGGATATACAATCTGGGCGGGGGAGTGCAAGCGGATTTTTGCATCACCGGACGGAATTGCGTGACGCGCCATCGAGGCGGGCTGGACCTGAAGCCACGCGTCGCGTAATCGCGGCGCATGAAATGTAGGGACAAGGCTTCAAGGACCGGCAAAAGCGCCGGCGCAACGCCCGGAGACGACCGGCAGGCGCGGTTGAAACAGGCGCTCAAGGCGAACCTTGCGCGGCGCAAGGTACAGGCACGCGCGCGGGCGACCGAGGCCATGTTGGACACCGAGTTGAAGACCGAACAGACAGGCCGGGACACGGCCGGAGAGGCGGAGCAGGATGGATAGGATCGTCGTTCAGGGCAATGGCCCGCTTTCAGGCGAAATCGCGATTTCGGGGGCGAAGAATGCTTGCCTTGCCCTGATGCCGGCAACGCTTCTGAGTGAAGAGCCGCTGACGCTGACCAATGCGCCACGCCTTTCCGACATTCGCACCATGACCACATTGCTGGAATCGCTCGGTGCCGAAATCTCGACAATGCAGGACGGAAAGGTGCTGGCGATGTCCAGCCACGCCGCCGAGAACCATGTCGCCGACTATGATATCGTGCGCAAGATGCGCGCCTCCAACCTTGTGCTTGGCCCACTTCTGGCGCGGCACGGCCATGCGGTGGTCTCTCTGCCGGGCGGGTGTGCCATCGGCGCGCGTCCGATGGATATCCATATCGACGCTTTGGAACAGATGGGCGCCGAGATCGAGCTGCGCGACGGCTATCTGCATGCGACGACCAAAGGCGGGCTCAAGGGCGCCGAGATCCCGCTGCGTTTCGCCTCCGTGGGGGCTACTGAGAATATCGTCATGGCGGCGACGCTGGCCAAGGGCACGACGGTCCTGAGCAATGCCGCGCGCGAACCGGAGATTGTCGACCTCGTCGAATGCCTGCGCCGGATGGGCGCTCAGATCGAGGGCGAAGGCACGGATACGATCACGATCCAGGGCGTCGACCGGTTGAGTGGCGCGACCCACCCCGTGGTTGCGGACCGGATCGAGACCGGCACCTTCATGTTGGCCCCCGCGATTGCCGGTGGCGAGGTCGAGTTGATCGGCGGGCGGATCAACCTTCTTGGCGCGTTCTGCGAGAAGCTCGACGCCTGTGAGATCGACGTGACCGAGACCGAGAAGGGTCTGCGGGTCAAGCGACGTAACGGGCGTGTTGGCGCCGTCGATGTGGTGACCGAAATTTTCCCCGGCTTCCCGACCGACCTTCAGGCGCAGATGATGGCGCTCCTGTGCACGGCCGACGGGGTCTCCGTCCTTGAGGAGAAGATCTTCGAGAACCGTTTCATGCATGCCCCGGAGCTGATTCGGATGGGCGCGCAGATCGACGTTCAGGGCGGCATCGCTACCGTGACCGGAGTCGAACGCCTGCGTGGCGCACCGGTTATGGCAACGGATCTGCGCGCCTCGGTTTCGCTGATCCTCGCGGCCCTTGCGGCCGAGGGCGAGACCGTGATCAATCGGGTCTATCATCTCGACCGCGGCTATGAGCGAGTCGAAGAAAAACTGGGCGCCGTTGGCGCGAAGATCGAGCGGGTGAGCGACAATGACTGATGCAACCTTCGAGGACGGCGCGGAACGCCCGCTGAATCTTTCGGCAGAAGATGGCGATGACCTGCAGGTCATCTCGGCGATGGTGCAGGACGCGGTATTCCCGATCACCGAGATGAAATGGGAGCGCAAGGCGCGGCGCTTTGCGGTGCTGCTCAACCGTTTCCGCTGGGAAGACCGCGAGGCCGCCGAGCGGATCGGACGGCCCTTCGAGCGGGTGCAGAGCCTGCTGGTGATCGAGGACGTGTTGCAGGTTGCTAGCCAGGGGATCGACCGGGCGGACACGGAGACGGTGCTCTCGCTGCTGTCGCTGGCCTTCGAGCCGGGCGAAGACGGCACCGGGCGGCTGGAGCTGGTGCTGGCCGGCGACGGGGCGATCGGGCTGGAGATCGAGTGCCTGAACGTTGCGCTGCGCGATGTCACACGGCCCTACGTAGCGCCTTCGGGGCACGCGCCGGAGCATGGCGACTGAGCGCCGCGCAACGGCCCGCTTGAGGCGACCGGACGGGGGCGCTATCAGGTGCCTCGACAAGGAGACCCCATGCCCCAGTTTCTTGACAGCCGCGATGCGGATTTCGAAGCGAAATTTGCCGCCTTCCTGACCACGAAGCGCGAGGATGCGCCGGATGTGGATGAGACCGTTGCCAGCATCATCGCGGATGTACGGGCCCGCGGCGACGCGGCCGTTCTGGAGCTGACGGCACGGTTCGACAGGCTGAAGCTGACGCCCGAGACGTTGGCGTTCTCGGCCGAGGAGATCGAGCGCTATTGCGACGAGGTTTCCGACGAAGAGCGAGCCGCGCTGGAACTCGCCGCCGCGCGCATCCGGGCCTATCACGAGAAGCAGCTTCCCGAAGATGCAAGCTGGCAGGATGCGTCCGGTGCGACGCTGGGCTGGCGCTGGACTCCGGTCTCCGCGGCTGGTCTCTATGTCCCGGGCGGGATTGCGTCCTACCCTTCTTCCGTGTTGATGAACGCCATCCCCGCCAAGGTTGCCGGTGTCGAAGAATTGGCTATTGCCGTGCCGACGCCCGATGGAGAGGTAAACCCTCTGGTGCTGCTGGCCGCGAGGATCGCCGGGGTCGACCGGATCTATCGCATGGGCGGCGCGCAGGCCGTGGCCGCGCTGGCCTACGGCACGGAAACCGTCGCGCCGGTGGACAAGATCACCGGGCCGGGCAATGCCTTCGTCGCCGCCGCCAAGCGGCGCGTTTTCGGCAAGGTCGGGATTGACATGATTGCCGGTCCCTCGGAGATCCTCGTCATCGCCGATGCCGAGAACGATCCCGACTGGATTGCCGTGGACCTGTTGAGCCAGGCCGAGCATGACGAGAGCGCGCAATCGATCCTGATCACGCCCGATGCCGCCTTTGGCAAGGCCGTGACTGCGGCGGTCGAAAAGCGCCTCGAAACCCTGGAACGCCGCGCCGTTGCCGCGCCGAGCTGGCGCGACTATGGCGCCGTGATCACGGTCCGCGATCTCGACGAGGCCGCCGCTCTGTCGGACCGGGTCGCGCCCGAGCACCTGGAGCTTTGCGTCGCCGATCCGGAGGCGCTGTCGGACAAGATCAAACATGCCGGTGCCATCTTCCTCGGTGCCTGGACGCCCGAGGCCATCGGCGACTATGTCGGAGGGCCGAACCACGTACTGCCAACGGCGCGCTCGGCGCGCTTCTCATCGGGCCTCTCCGTGCTCGACTTCATGAAGCGCACCACGTTGGCGCGCATGTCTCCCGGCGCGCTGGCCGCGATTGGCCCCGCCGCCGAAACCCTTGCCATTTCCGAAAGCCTGGAGGCGCATGGCCTGTCCGTCCGCGCCCGGCTCGACCGGCTCAACGAGGACGGCTGATGAACGCCCACCGCATCTGCCATATCGAGATCGACGAGAGCCATCTCGCCGCGCCCACGCCCGAGATCGAGCAGGAGCGCAAGGTGGCAATCTTCGACCTGCTCGAGGACAATACCTTCGCCCTGCCTGAACGGCATGAAGGTGAGGCCATCCCGGACGGTCCCTACCGGCTGCTGCTGGCAATCCGGGAGCGCCGGCTGGTCTTCGACATCACCACCGAGGATAAGGAGAAGGTTGGCGAGTTCCACCTTTCTCTGAGCCCCTTTCGGCAGGTCGTGAAGGATTACTTCCAGATCTGCGAGAGCTATTTCTCTGCCGTGAAGACCATGCCGCCAAGCCAGATCGAGGCGATCGACATGGCGCGGCGCGGCATCCACAATGAGGGCGCACGTGTTCTCCAGGAGCGGCTGGAAGGCAAGGCGGAGGTCGATATCGACACCGCGCGGCGCCTCTTCACCCTCATCTGCGTGCTGCATTTCGGAGGCTGAGGGATGAGCGATCTTCCGGCTTCGGTGCTTTTCACCTGCGATCACAACGCGGTGCGCTCGCCGATTGCCGAAGGCATTGCCAAGCTCTACTACGGCCACTCTTTCTATATTCAGTCCGCCGGCGTGAAGAACGATCTCGAGATCGACGGCTTCTGCGTCGCGGTATGCGATGAGATGGCGGTGGATCTCACGCGCCACCGTGCCCGCTCCTTCGATGAAATGCAGGACTGGGGCGACGATCTCGGCGGCTTCGACCTCATCATCTCGCTCTCGCCCGCCAGCCAGCGCAAGGCTCTGGAGCTGACACGCTATTACCATCTGAACGTGGAATACTGGCCCATCATGGACCCGACCGGCCTCGGCGAGACCCGCGACGCCAAGCTGGTCCGCTACCGGCAGGCGCGCGACCAGATCATCGAACGACTGGTCGCCCGGTTTGGCCCGCCGAAGGCGTAGTGCACCCGTCTTTCGGGAATATCAACGCCGGGACGGAGAGGGGCGAACGGGTCGCCCGCCATGTCATCCCTTGAAACGTTACTCCAGGCGCAGGGCAATCTCGCCAATGCCCTTGATCTTGCCGGCAACATCCCGGCCGCCGGCAAAATAGTCGAGCCCCGAGAGCGAGCCGGTGATCACGATCTGCCCCTTCTGGAGACCGCCGCAATGCGTCCCGACACTGGCGCAGAACAGCGCGAGGTTGGAGAGCGCAGATCCCCCCGGCACGGAAGCCTCGCCATCGATGACCTGTTCGTCACCACAGCGCAACGCCGCCGTCATCACGCCGAAATCGCAGCCGTCCCAGGCTTCCAGCGCCGGACCCACGACAAGCCCCGCATTGATCTGCGTATCTGCCAGTTTCTGCATCGCGGCCGCGTCACCGTCCAACCGGGTATCAACCAACTCGATCACGATGCGCGGACGGAAAAAGGCATTCGGCTTGTCCATCATCTCCGGGGCCGGCTCGGCAATCAGCTCGAAGCCGATCTCCAGCTCGATCCCCAGTTTGTCGCGTACCGGGACACTCGAACCGGAGGGCACGGTGCGTGCCGCCGTGATCGGCGCCATGAGCGGCGGCGCGTCCCCACGATCCACCACCTTGAACCCGCTGACCGCGCCAAGCTTGGACTGGACGCGTTGCTGTATTTCCAGTGCCTCGCCATAGTCCGGCTCGGGAAGCTTGTTCGCTTCCATACGTTTGTCGGCGCGATGCGCCTCGATAAGCGCTGCCGAGATGGTATCAACCGTCGTCATCTGTCTTCTCCATAGACGTTCGCAAGAGGGATAGGTGCGTCGGAACACAGATACAATCCCTGGCCCGATGGAGCGCCCGGCCACCCCATGGGAATCAGTGTGTCCCGAAACCATCTCGACCCCGGCAAAGCTCATATCGCCCCTGCCGAGCGCAGCACTGGCGCGGTTTTCCCGTTTTGCACCGCGTCCGGTGCCCATTTGCGGCAAATCGCCCTTGATTTGACCGGTATAAAGGCGCATCTAGCGGCCACCCTCGCAAGGGGGCCGACTGAAACAATTTCTGGAGTGACCATGGCCAAGGAAGAGCTGCTCGAATTTCCCGGCGTCGTGAAGGAACTCCTGCCGAATGCGACATTCAGGGTCGAGTTGGAAAACGGCCATGAAATCATCGCGCATACGGCGGGAAAGATGCGCAAGAACCGCATCCGTGTCCTCGCGGGCGACCGGGTCCAGGTTGAACTGACCCCCTACGACCTGACCAAGGGTCGTATCAACTACCGCTTCAAGTAAGGCCGCGACATGCGCCTGATCCTCGGCTCGGGCAGTCCGCGCCGCCGCGAGCTGCTGGCCCAGATTGGCGTCGTGGCCGATGACATCCGACCGCCCGATATTGACGAGACGCCCTACAAGGGCGAACTCGCCCGAAGCTATTGCCAACGGATGGCACGGGAAAAGGCGCTGGCCGTCGAAGCCGCACCGGACGAGATCGTCCTCTCCGCCGATACCACGGTGGCACTTGGCCGCCGCATCCTCGGAAAACCGTCGGACACAGCCGAAGCCGCCGCCTTCCTGCATGCGCTCTCCGGTCGGCGCCACCGCGTGATCACCGCCGTGGCCGTGCGGGTGGGAGACCGTCTGCGCGAGCGCGACAGCGTCAGCGCCGTCAAGATGAAGATGCTGAGCGACCTTGAGGTGAACGCCTACCTTGCCTCGGGCGACTGGAACGGCAAAGCTGGCGGCTACTCGATCCAGGGCCCAGCCGGCGCGTTCATTCCATGGATTTCCGGCTCCTACTCCTCCATTGTCGGCCTGCCGCTCGCCGAGACGGCAAACCTGCTGATGGCTGCGGGCTACCCGCTTTACAGGGAAACAGAATGAAGGGCAGAAGTGTTTTTCTCGACCATGTCGCCGGCCGTGCCGCCGCTGCGCTGGTGATCGATGGCAAGCTCGAAGATTTCCTCATCACCCCGCCTGAAGACGGCCCCGACCCGGTCGGGACAACCTTTCGCGCCGTGGTCGACCGTCCGATCAAGGGCCAGGGCGGCGTGTTCGTTCGCCTTCCTGGCGGCGAGACCGGCTTCCTGCGTCATGCCAAGGGGCTCTCATCGGGCCAGCCGGTGCTCGTGCAGACCACAGGGTTTGCCGATCCCGGAAAGGCCACGCCGATGACACTCAAGCTGCTCTTCAAGTCGAAATTCGCCATCGTGACCCCCGATGCGCCCGGGCTCAACGTGTCCCGACAGATCCGGGAAGAGGAACGCCGCGCGGAACTCAAGTTCCTCGCGGAAGACCTGATGTCAGGGAGTGACTATGGCTTGATCCTGCGCTCAGAAGCGGAAGGCGCCGATGAGGGAGACATCGCCGAGGACATCGCCGAGATGCGCAGCCTCGCCGAAACAATCCTGTCCGGACCGGATGGAGAGCCGGAGCGACTGGTGGACGGCGCCGACGCCCATGCGCTGGCCTGGCGGGAATGGGGGCGGCCGGACGAGATCGCGACTGATCCAGGCTGTTTTGAGACCCGGGGTATCCTCGATGCGCTTCTGGAAGCAACGAGCGGTTCTATCGCGTTGCCCGGCGGCGGCTCACTTCTGGTAGAACCGACCCGGGCCATGATTGCGGTTGATGTCAATTCCGGGACGGACTTCTCCCCGGCAGCCAGTCTGAAAGCCAATATCGAAGCCGCACGCGCCCTCCCGCGTGCGCTGCGCCTTCGCGGTCTCGGCGGCCAGATCACGGTGGATTTTGCCCCCCTTCCAAAGAAGGACCGCCGTCAGATCGAGCAGATCCTGCGAACCGCCTTCAAGACTGACCCTGTCGAAACAGCGCTTGCGGGCTGGACCCCGCTCGGCAACTTCGAAGCGCAACGCAAACGCGAGCGCTTGCCGCTTGACGCAAAAATTCTGGATGCACTTCAATGACTTGCCCCATTTGCCAAAAGGAAGGTCAAGCTCGGTACCGACCATTCTGTTCACGGCGCTGTGCAGATATCGACTTGGCTCACTGGCTCCGAGGAAACTACGCGATCCCGACCGAAGAGTCCGCAATGGTTGCCTCTTCCGAGACCGACAAGGACCCCGTGTTCCGGCACTGACTTTTTTCACCAACGCCTCTGGACTTAGCCTGAACCTGCGTCTAGAAGGCTCGCACCCAACGCAAGCGCGTTCCCGTGCCCGGGTAGCTCAGGGGTAGAGCAGTGGATTGAAAATCCTCGTGTCGGTGGTTCGATTCCGCCCCCGGGCACCACTCTTAAAGCCTTGTATTATAACGATTAAATCACGCATTCTATACAAGCGGGCTTGGTCTGATGTTGCTCCGGGACGACAGCGGGACGACGGACTTCCCTCCTTTGATAAGCTGCATCAACTTCGACTATTGGCACATCCGCGTTTCCGGCGAAACCGGATTGACATCATTTCTTTCCAGTTCGACGACCGGAGAGAAAGAATGAACTACGAAGATACCCCCCACGACGTTCTGCTGCCCATCACTGCAGTCTGCGAAATCGTGGCTCGCTCCAAGGCGAGTATATATCGCGACATCAAAGACGGAACGTTTCCCAGACCGCAGAAACTGGGCCGATCGAGCCGCTGGCGCCGCTCTCTCATCATGAAAGTGGTCGAAGGAAGTTACCTTGAGTGATGCATGCCGACAGTGGCGATCTAACAGGCTGCTGAAAGAGCTTTGCCTGGCGGTAGTCTCACGCGTTTCGGGCGGTTTCATGGGCTTTGGGCCCATTATCCCGATGGAACCAAGGCCGGTCATGCACTAACGTTCAAACCGGGACACCCAATGGGGGCATTCCAATGGCCGACATCGAAGAACGCTCGATGGTTTCGAGACGAAGAACAGGTGAATGACCCGCAAACCACGTACCGGACTCACTCAAGCAGCTTGTGCAATGCCCGCTCTGACGCGACCCGGTCCAGGGTCGCGTCTCGCGTTGCGATAAACTCGTCGAATAGATCGAGCAACGTCGCGAGTTCGTCGCCTCGTACCGTTCGGACCGGAACTCGACGCAACACGGTCGGATGGCCATCTTCGTCCAGCAGGTACTCGTCGACATACTCCTCGACACGCAGAGTTTCGATTTCGATGGCGCGTTCGATATGACCACGTACAGCGTCCAGCCCGCCTTCATCACCAAGGTGAAACGGGCTCCGTTCACCCGCGCGACGAAGACAGCGAGAAACGAAATCCACCGTTTTCGCGGTACCGCCAGCATTCAGTCTCTTTGCTTCATCCGAGACACGCCGTCCCAGAGAAACAGTACGGTAAGCAAGTTCCTCAATGCTGAGGGAATGAAGAGTTTGAGGCATGATATTGCTCCCATGATTTGCGTCGCCGAGATTGGCTGCGCGTCAAACCCGCCCCCTTAGGGGGACGGTGGGTAGCATCACGCCGCAGTCACGGGCTCCTGTTTCCAGGCATCAGCCGGGCTTCGACCATCCTTGTCGAAACGCTGAAGGAGCTCTGCGAGCCGCTCTGTCAGAATGCAGAGGTCGTGCACCCGCGGATCATAAGGATCGACCTCGACATAGCCCGACGCCCCATCAACTCCGTTTTCGTTAGCAGTGCCGAGCGAAAGAAGGTTGAAGGCCTCGTGAAGAGCGACCCGGTGCCTGCGTGTCAGCTGCGTAGCCGACCGGATCTCATCGAGAAATGCCAGCCAACGCCGCCCCCTTGGTTCACCACCCAGCAGCTCACTGGCTGTGTGCAACGCTGTGCCGTGCATCGACAGAAACGCCCGAACGACAGCGAGGTCGGCTTTCACGGGGCGAGTAGATAGGCCGGAAAAAGAAGAAAGGTGTGACATGTGTTGTTCGTCTCCCCTGTTTGCCGCCGCACCATGCGACAGCGTCAAGTTGCCCGGTCTCTCCTTTCCTCGGGCTTGGGCATGCATCGTTGGACTCGTTTTGTTCGTGACCGCGAGTTTTCTCGAGCCGTCCGATGCGGTCTAAGTAATTGGATTGAAGGCGATTCTGGCCGAACTCACCCAATTGGCGCTGCGGTGCGCTTGATTTCGCTTCGCAAGCAGAGCGAAATCAAAGAGCATGACGCGACGAACCTGATCCGATCCCCATTCCGGTCAGCTTCTTGCCACGTCCTCAAGCGCGCTATGGTATTGGGCGAGCCCTGCAGTCTCGCGAAATTCCGTCTTGTAAGCTGACTGCGACCAGCGGGAGGAGTGTCCGAGGAGCGCCTGGACTGCCCATGCACCATCGGGGCGATGCTGGCGGATCAAGTTGGTGATCAGTGTCCGTACCAGGTGTCCGGAGATCCCAAACTCCTCCTGCAGGAGCTTCGACGGGTGGTAAGTATCGTACCCGCCCTCTTCGAGGCTCAGCAGGTTGCATCCATCGAGCTCCGCGATGCGGTCCCGGATCGACCATTCCGGGCGACCGCCAAGAATGTGGGTATCGATGATCTCGCTCGTCACACCCCAATACGGGCCGAGGTCTTTCGTCCGCCGGGTCTTGGATTGTCGGAAGTTGGCCTCCCAAAGTCCGCCGACATCCCGCTCGATCTCTCGACCGATGCGAAAAGTCGACAGGTCTCCCTGCCGGTCCGCACCATTCACGAGCAGAGCGAAGGCAACAGCCTTGCGGCGAAGTCTATGGGCAAGCGCCGAGTGTGCCGGCAACTTCTCCGCAACGTCGATGCATCGGTTCGCGGCAACAAGGACATCCGAGAGATCGAAACTCCGGTGGAAATCCCGAAGCTTCTTCTTCTTTGACGGGTCCTGATCCGTAGCTTCCGCTTCGAGGGCTCCAAGGATTTCACAGAAGATCTCTTCGCCTTCTGGCTCAAAGAGCCTCGCGCGGCGCGCGAAGGTAATCACACGTCCGAAGTAGTCCGCCGCCGAGCGTGCCGACATCCTCGGCCGTTGGAAGAGAAAGCGGAGAAATACTTCAGCAACCTCCTCTGTGAACCCTTCGCTGGGTTCAATTCCCTCCGCGATTGCCCAATGCCGCGCAGCAGCACACATGCCAACTGCCTGAATGATCATTTCACGGGTTTTCGCGTGAGGTCTGCGATAGCTACATCTCTCGGTCCGAACCCGTTTTTCCAGCAATGGCACCGCCCTGGCCCAGCTTTCCGGCCACTCCTCAGGGAGAAGTGAGACACGTTGTGATTGCCGAGGTTTACGTGGCCTCTTGTTGTATTTCTGGTTCAACCAGTGATCCCAGCCCTGCCGGAGCGGCTTCGCGATGGATAGGGGAACCGACGTATCGACCAGTTCCAGAGCACTCATGAGTCCAATCAATGCGGTTCGGTTGGATGCTGCTGCCGTAAAATCATCTACTGTTGCCAGTTCTGGCGGCCTCCCTGCCGCCGTCAGGGAGGCATAGAATCGCTGAAGAGCTTGCGCGACACCGCGCGAAGAGAAAAATCCCAAAACAATGGCGGAGGCAGCGTCCTGCGCCACAGAGGGCGGGACGTCAGGCATTCGCCTGACGAACTGCTCAATTCGTTCTTCATTGGTGAGCTTTCTCCCCATCAGGCTCTCCTCTGCAATACAAGGTTGGGATTCAACTCGGCCAGCACTTCAGCGAACATTTCCATCGCTGCGCGACCCTCGCCACGGGCATAGAATTTCTCGACGGTGCTAACTTTGTCGCCGAGCAGCGCCGCCACAACATC
>NZ_JAWMPX010000052.1:0-14443 GCF_033101155.1 Tropicimonas sp. TH_r6 | reverse complement strand
GCTTTCCGGGACCGCCTTCATCTCATGGGTGCGTTGAGGGGGAATCCCTCCGGTTGCACGGGTTCGGCCCGGGCGTTGATACCGTCCGGTGCCATATTGAACTGTTCATAACGTGCGACCTCGAGCGAGGCGACCAAATCCGGCGTGAGCTGAACCACTGTCACCTTCTGCAACCTGCAGGAAGCCTCGGCGACCTCGAAGTCCGGTTCACCCTCTGTCCGGGTCGACCTCCGAAGGGAAGGAATGAAGGTGAAGTCGACATTCGCATCCGGGGCATCGTGCGGGAGGGCCAGCCGCGTCGGTCGCGTTTGGGCCCCGACCGGCTCTTTGGTGGAGTGGGCAAAATAGCGTTCGACATGGAAGCGCATCGGATGCATCGCTCCGTGGGCGTCGAGTTCGGCGATCCCCTCTACCATTGGCACCCGGGAAAAGAAGAGCCGCCCCCAGCGATCCACATCCTGCCATTCTATCTCAGGGCTCGGAGAGCCAGTCTGGGAGCAGGCTATCGGCTGCGGGGTCTCCCCGACTCTGGGGGTGTCAGGACTTCACGATGCTTCCAAATCCAGATGCTTGGCATTCCCTCTCTGCAGGCGCGGACATCGACGACGCCCCAGCGCTCGGTCTTCACGACCGGGTGGACGCCGGCGGGAGACTGACGAGGTCCAGCAAGAGCCAAGGTCGAGGGCCGATGCGATCATGCTTGGAATGTGCATTTCCCAGCGGGGATCCGGTTCTTCTAACCTTGCCGGATATCCCTTGATCTGCATTTGCGCCTCCGCCGGTAGTCTCGTGCCAATTCCACGAGACGGTTTTCCGCCCAACACTGCGCAACCGCTCCCGCTGCGGTGCGTTTTGCTTGAGTGGCATGACTGGCGATCTTAGTGACATCTCCCTTGATAGACTTTTTTGATCCTGCCGGTGCTTTTGCCCTTGCAGCCGAATGAGAGGGGGCCTAGATAGGCAACTCTTGTCGCGGGGTGGAGCAGCCCGGTAGCTCGTCAGGCTCATAACCTGAAGGTCGTAGGTTCAAATCCTACCCCCGCAACCAGTTTCTCTCAATGAGAGAAGGCACTTGGCACCCCACGGGGTGCTTTTTGCATTATGCGTGCAAGTCAATCGAACCGGGGAGAAGTAGATCCGCCTCTCATCGCTTCGGAAAGCGGTCGTTTCAGTGATCTCGCTTCAGCCAAAGAGCGCAACCACAGCCATCGACATTGCGATTCTCCCAATCGCCGAGCACCCCCGCGCGGGCCATAGTGGTATCATGGAAGCTGGCATTACGTATGCGTAAGCCTTCCGGGACGACTTTCCGCCAAGCGCGAAACGAAAGACGTCGGGAGTTCGACACTCTGAAAATACGGCAGCGAAGTACTGCATTCTACGGTCACATAGGTTCCTAACCGGTTGAAGGATCACCACTTGAACTCATGCGCCTCGCCCTGGCTGCCTACACTGCGAGCCCAGGAATGCCGACGTGCCGGACATGTTCCGAAACTCATTCAAACAAAGCTCATGTCTCTTTCCTCAGAGAGGCGGTCCCTCGCGTGAGACCGCTCCCAGAAGGAACGAGACAACAACCGTAAATCAGATTTGACCCAACGCGAATTGGGGAGAAAGGAAAGTTGGAGACCAAGAAACGAAAACACTGGGTTCCGATGCCATGTCGGGAGTACCAACGGGGATTCCGCAATCGGTCTTCGCGAAACCCCTTGCCCACCGACGGGCCTAACGAAGCCATCGAAAACAAGAAACATTCGCTAAGACACCCTCCTTCCAACATATGCCAACACGGCAGCTCAGGCGCGCCGCTGCCGCATCGTCGACGGTACTTGACGCGGGCTCAACAAGGTCGACCCCCACGGTCAACCCCCGCATTGATGAGAGAGATTCATCATGTCTACCTTCCCACGATCCTTCCTCCCCGAGAACACCTATCGGCTGGTGCACTACTCCGATCCGGCGAACGAAAGAGATTCAGACCGACTCCTCGAAGTCGCCGCGAACGCTATCACTGACGCAAGATCGGCGGTTCAGCACTTTGGCGATTTGCCCACGATGTTCACCGATACTGTTAGGGATCTGGTCATATCCATCACTGCCTCCGTCGGTGAGCGGGATGTCCATACCGAATGCTATCGGGAAATTGCCGGCCAGTTCGTCGGCGCCGCGAACCATTGGCTTGGTATGCACAACGATGATGAATCGTTGCGATCAGTCATTTTTTATCTCGAACGCTCCCGTGAAAGCTCCGAGCGGATCGCAGACTTCCAGGCGGCGAAGGACGTGATTGATGGCCGGCTGAGGGTTCACAGAAACCGGAACCGCTGACCACATTCCACCTTCGCTGCGTTAGCGGTTGAGGTGGAACAGCACTTGCCCTGCCACCAATCGCTGCGGGTGCATTATCCGCAGTAGTGCCCTCCCGGTATCGGGCAACGCGTTCAAGGACCGGTCGTACGTGACGGTACGCATTAAAGTCGGGATTGCGGGCGTAGTGAGCTATCGCAGCTATTGCGCTAATGCCTGCCTTTGATTTCGTCGCAAACGAGCCTTCCGCTTCACTATCGCTTCTCTAACCAGAAAGCGGTTCCGCTGTATCAACAGACTTTCGGCTCAGTATAAGGGGGGGCATCTGTCTACGGTCGCCGGCCTTAACATTCAACCTGTCCGAACTCACTGCATCAAAGTCGTGGTTATTCACGCTCAACTGCAACTCTCTGTCTTGTTTTCCGCAGCAAACAAAAATCCGATACTCACCACTGTCATCGACCGTTTCAACCAAACGCCAATTGGGACGGTTCGTGTCAGTTACCTCGATACTAACAAAAAGCGCGGGTGAGGTTCCATGTTCTCCCAGAATTTGAACCAAACCGACGACCTCTGCGTCAGTAAACTTCCTAATTGCCACATAGGAGCAAACGACGGCCAGTATTGGCCATGTCCCCGCAACACCAACAACCCAAGCCAAAAAATTTAATGGCTCAATGAGAGTGTTCAAGAAATAAATTACCAAACCAGTGCCAAATGAAGCGAGCGCAGCAATGGAAAGAAGAGTGTGAGCCTTCAAATTCCTGGGAGAAAACAACTTTCCACCAACGAGGATGGTGACTAAACCGGCAAGCGCTCCAAGTACGACTTGTGCCAACCATCGCGAGTCTTTCAACGGGTTCGAGAAAGCAACATAGACCTCCCGCCCATTGGACGCTGAACTCGGCAACGTAACCAGTGGCAAGGTGGTTGCCCAACCTACTCTGGGGGCAAAGGCGATGTCATCTTCTTCAATGCTATCTGGAAGATGGATTTTCAGTTCAAATTCATCAACTGTTTCAGAACCTTGGTTCAGCAAAGATGAGTGAAGTTGAAAACCGGCATGGGAAAAGTCAAAAGAAAATCGAACTCTATTCTGAGATCCTGCCGAAACTATTTCTATGGCATTCTGAATGCGAAGCTTCAAAGAGCTAACACCATCAGGGTACAAAATAGAAATAAGAGTGTAGTCATCACCAATCGCAAGAATACCTGCGCTTATAGTATCTGCAGTTCTAATCACAGCATCATCACTCAACCTAAACGGCAACAATGCAGAGCCAATATAGGAGCTACCAGATGGGTTTACCGGTATAGTGACTGTCGCATCCGCGAAGCCTTGATTGGACAGCCCCATCTCGATGCTCGGCTGAGCCAAGGAGCTACGTGGAATGCTCCAGCACATGGTGATAAGAAAAATCAAGATAACCAGGCGCACGTCAAAACCAGTAGAATTGATTGAAGCCAATAGAAAGAGTTGAAAGAACCACCGACAGACACGAGGCTGTTAGCGAAATCCGTAAGTATTTTGACTGCCGGTAGTGAAGGTACTCCAGCGCCCTAAGTTCATCACGTTGATCAAGTTCATCGTAGTGTAAGTTTACTCCACGCGAATACAGGTAATTTGCCAAGATTGCGAGCCATGAGAGGGCGGAAAGAAGGGCCGGCGCGGTCAAAGAAATAGCGGCAACTGGGTTTAATTCGCGACCTAAATCAGGCAACATCCACGCAGAGAACCCTGCGATCAAAAGTGCTCGCGCCTCCGCATATCGCAACTGACTCATCAGGTTAGCAGTTCTATTCTCTGAAATCATGCGTCCGGCAACATAGGTTGTGTGGTTTGAACTTGGTCACTTTCGATTTATTCTCGGTATAGCCCCTGATTGCAAGTGATCCGACGTCTGTTTCTAAAAATTACCTTCCTTTGGGCCACAGAAATCACCTCAACACCCGACACCCGACATGTCGGCGGCAGTACCCTCATTCGTGCTCCGTGTGGCATAGGTCGAGATGGGGTCGTCTCTGCTGGTCGCTGCGCCGATTGCGAGTGACCGCATCCGTGCGAAGGCCTATCTTGGGGACATGCTCTACTTGCGAAACGTTCAGACCTGACTACCGACAGAAATGCGCAGATAGATTCTCTTGAGCCATCGAGCATCCTGGATCACAGTTACCCTAACGACACATCGATACCCATAAGGCAATCACAGTCGAGACCAGATGCGGGACGATTTCTAAGCCAAAGACCATCTCCCTGGTCGAGGTCTGCCGCCAGGAAGGATGTTGTGGGCTCGTGCCGCACGGGATGCGTCGCCAAGGGGCCAAAGGTCACAATTCGGGTCGTTTGCCTCCACCTTCATGCCTTCCAAACCTGCGAAGTACCCTTGGATCAGAACGCTACGTAGAAGCATGCACGATGGCAAAACGAATAGAAGAGTCTTCTGGCCACGTTCACGGGGCATACACTATTTGCCCCAATTGCCAGCAACGATTCGTAAAGAACCACCGGCGCAAGCGATACTGCTCTCAGCATTGCGCAAAGACGGCCTCGCGTTTACGTGGAAGAGAATCCGAGGATGCTCCGGTTCCCGCGAGGACCGCACAACGTCGCAACGAAGAGCAATGGGAAATCCTCAAGTCGAGGGCCGACTCCTATATCCGAGCTCAGAAACACAAGGCAGAGCCAGAGTTTCTTAGCAGGTGCCTTGAAGAGGCGAAGGGCTCTCACAGAACCCTGCGATCCGCCTTGCTAAACGGTCACATTGCGGCCAGCATCAGAAGGGCAGCGTACTCTTCAGGTGCAATCTGGAAGCACCGCGAGCGGAACCAGGATCTGGCACGCTTTTTGGAACATATCTCCGAACACTGCTTGAAGGAGCACCGGCAGCCAATCAAAGCCTATCTTGCAGAGACACCCAAGCGACAGCTGACACCGGGATATCTTCTCGCCGGACCGGCTCAAAAGAAAATGCCCAACTAATTGATAAAATGTCATTTTTCATTCACGCACACAGTATAAATAGATCATCTTGACGCGGCCTCAGGCCCGCGCCGAGATTAGTCTCGCTCGAAGAGACCCTAATTAGTTCAAAGCATCTCTCGGGATGTTGATGTTTCGGGCGGCGCTCGGTCCACCCGTCCGGCAGGTCTTTTGACGCCGGACGGTGCGGCCGAGGCCAGCCCGGTAGGTGTCCATGAAGACAACCGGTTAAGGGTGTTGAATGTCCCGATAGCAATTTGCTCTCAGGCCCGTTCCTGTTTTCGTCGTCCCGAAACAACGGAATCTGACCGGTCCAAATATCGACCGACTGTCATCCGCCAAGAACAAAATATCGACGGTGTATGGTGCACAAGAAGGTTTTCTTCAGCGGCCGGCCTTTATTGCAAAGAGGAAATTAATATTAACAGGCCAAAGGGAGACTTGGCCGGAGTTATACTAAGCACTTAAAAAAAAGACATCCATAGGCAGGTCGCAATTCTTGACACGATCACGATGATCGATCCGAGCAAAAACTGTTCGATCCTTATTCAAAAAAGCAGAGACTGACTATGGATCCTATCTACACTCCACGACAACTCGCCGATCGCTGGGGATGCTCCGTGCAAACCGTTCGCGACACAATAGTCGGAGGCAAGCTGCGTTCGTTTCGCGTAGGCCGATTAATGCGCATCCCAAGCGACGCGGTTCTGACATTCGAACGCCGAAAATAACCAGAAGAAAACATAGGTTAGCAGTGGCCAAGGGAAAGTGAACCCAGGTCCCTGCGCCCGTTTGTTCCGGCTGTCGATCATTCAAACACGGAGTCCCCAAATGGATAAATATCTTACACCTGAACAACTTGCCAATCGCTGGAGTTGTTCCTCCAACACCGTTCGAAACCTTATCTCGTCTGGAAAGCTCGATGCGTTCCGCGTTGGCAGAAAGCTGTTGAAAATTCCGACTGAGGCAATCAAGGAATATGAAGATGCATGATATATTTATTGGCAAGCTCAAGGGTCGCTATGTGGTGTACTGGTTTCGGGTTCCAAGCGACCGAAAAACCAGAGTTAGAAAGCGCCTCAAGGCCAAGACCAGGGATGAAGCAAGAGCGGAGGGTCAAAGAGTCTATGAAGCCGACCGGATTTTGTGTGGTCAGAAATATCTCTTCGAGGATATTGCTGAGATTTACGTAGAGAGCCTGCGCGGCCTCGCATCAGAATACAATGCGAGGAGCACCTTCAAGATCGTCAAACCGTTTTTCGGAAAATTCGACCCGACCCAGATCAACGATGACTTAGTCTACGAGTATCTCGAAGAAAGACGAACCGCATTTTGGGAGAAGCGGGGTAAAGAAATTTCCAATGGAACGCTCAATGGAGACATTGTCTTCATTCAGACCGCCCTGAATAAAGCCTACGGCAAGAACCTGATCGAAAAGCCGCAAAAATTAAAGCGCCCCAGCAAACCGGTGCCCCGCGATCGTTGGCTGACGACCGAAGAGATCGAAAAACTGGTAGATGCCTGTAAGCCTGAGCCACATTTGCAGGTCGCTCTTGTTGTCATGTTGACCACCGCCGGGCGCATCGGGTCGGTTTTGGAACTGGAGTGGAAGCGGGTTGATTTCGAGGCGAGGACCATTGACTTGCGAGTGGATCCCAAAAGGCCGGCGAAGGGCAGGGCCATAGTTCCGATGAACAACACTGCGTTCGAGGTTTTATCGAGATGGAAACCGATGTGTGATTCCAAGTAT
Organism: Tropicimonas sp. TH_r6; assembly: GCF_033101155.1. Classification (NCBI taxonomy): domain Bacteria; kingdom Pseudomonadati; phylum Pseudomonadota; class Alphaproteobacteria; order Rhodobacterales; family Roseobacteraceae; genus Tropicimonas; species Tropicimonas sp. TH_r6. Next base: position 7,406 of record NZ_JAWMPX010000052.1, on the reverse strand, counting down.
GTGGTGGAGTATCGCGGTGGCCCAATAGGCACGATCAGAACATCCTTCGATAGTGCCGTCACTCGTGCGGGCTTGGAAGATGTTACTCCGCATACAATCAGACACACAGCTGCGGTGCACATGGTGGCAGCAGGTTGTTCGCTTTTCAGGGTGTCTCAGTATCTCGGGCACAGCAGCATTAATGTGACGGAGAAGGTCTATGCCCGGTTCGCTCCTGGGCATTTGCAAGAGGAGGCCGATGCGGTCGACTTCTTTGGCAAGCGAAAGGATATATTGGAGGTGATCCCTCTTTCGCGCAGAAGGCCAAAGACCTGATGAGTTGTTCTGCCCTCGGCCACATGGCGTGGCCGGGGAGTTATCACCTGCAAAGCGCAACCAGGTTGATCCATGGGCGAAACCGAAGCTCCGAAATTGCTCAATGGACTTGTACTTAGGAACGACCACCAAGGACCAATTGGACGTTTTGAGGAGTTGCTTCCGCCGACAGCCAGAACCCCAAGAACGCTTCCAGCGAAAATCTTGAACCTCGCCATCTGCGAGTCCCACCGCTGGAGCACACCATGACTATTAACTTTCAAATCTCGCATAACCACTGTTCGTCGGACACTGCCGATCTGCCCGTCCTAACTTTCGTCAAAGAACACCAGACGGGGCTCCGGAAAGCGGCCCGGCTGCTTGGTGGAGGAGAGAAGGCCAGTCTCGTTGATCGCTGTATTGGGTTGCTCGAGCGCGAACGACGGCCGAGCAAGCGGTCTCTTCAAATATTGAAAGAGTTGTTCGAACTCCTGTCCCTCGAGAACGTACACGATCCCGATCTTCAGGAGATGGAACTTTTCGCCGTCATCGTCCCATGGGATCCAATCGTTCCTGAGATTTGCCTTCTTTGCGACGGACTTTGGGAAGCGATGGAGAATTCGTCTGCGCTTTGAGTGATAGAACTCACTCAAATGGTCGGTTCAAGAGACCACAACGAAACGTCGAAATGATTCGTCAAAGATCGCTCCGAGCCGTCCACCCAATCTCCCCGAAAGCAACGATCCGCCCTCTTTTCTGTTGGGTCAATGCTCGGGGAGGGCGGAATACGGACGATTGCGGCAGGTGAGAGACGAAACTAACGGCTCGGCGGAAACGGATACTCACGTTCAGACGCCAATAGTGACATCTACCCCTGCTGCAATCATGGCCTTTACTGTTGCAGCCACGTGAGCTTGCAAGTCGATGCCTGCCTCTGGCGATTCCAAAGTGACAATGAGCGCATATCGGACTTTTTCCAAGTATCGTTTCTGACTTGGCCGATCACGCCACCAACCCATGACGGGATAAACGGCCAATTTATCACGTGACGCAAGTTCCACCGCCGTTCCGGTCCAGGTATCGCAATGAAGCGATCCAGCTGAGACGGACCTGGGTCCGAAATCCCAATCCGCATCTCCTTCACCGCCACTCACCCGATCACCCATCTCGGAGTTGAAGCGGCTCTGGAATTCTCGGTCGGTATCGCGCCGGCGTTTGAGATCAAATCGAAGCCCGAATGATCTATAGCGCGCGGGATCGAGCATCGATCCTTTCAAGGGATAGGGTTCGACAAAATATGACAACGTGATCCGTAGTTTTACCTGGCAGTTTTCCAGTTGCTCCAGAACCTGAGTTGGCCAAGGGAGATGGTAGTAGTGGGCATTTCCATACGTGATACTGCCAACGCGCTGATTGGGGTCGCGCCTGCTGATGCCGGGGCGATCGTAAGGCTGAATGTGGGCCTGTGAAAAAAGCGCCAGATCGTTTGACGCAGAAGCGAGCGCTCGAGGCAGATCAGGCTGCCCGTAGCCGAACTTGCGGCGCAATGCACTGCGCCCGGTCATACCGCTGGCATTGGCCACCTCAGCCTTCATCGGATCTGTCCAGCGCGCGCTGTGTACCATCAGCGCCCGAACAGTCTCGGGCCAAAAATCGGGATGCTCGGCGGAGATCTGTGCCGCCATCCTCGCGGCTTGCGCCGTCGCAGCGCTGGTTGCATGAAACGGCACGAGGGCATCACCCCGCCCCCCCTTACCGGTCGACACAAGTGACAGAGACGGCATACCGTCCGAGACCTCATCTTCGAGTGCGTTGACCGCCCGGTTGCCGGCCTCAAAGACAAGCTCGGGCTTTACTGGGGTTGTGTTGTTGGGCCAGCCACACGAAGTTCTGCTGTACGGGCTAAGATCTCCGACACCTGCACACGGAAACCAAATTCCCCGGTCACGGTGAACGATGTCGTTTTTCAGCGTCACACCGCCAATCGTCAGAGCATTCCAAGCTTGAGCGGGGTCTTCTCCTGGATGGAGTGTAGCATCTTCGATGTTGGACCAATCACTGTCGTGATATATATTCCCGATGGTCTGAACAAAGAGACGACGAGGTGGTTCCTCACCACTGGCAGCATCGGCGCCCGCTGCAATTTCATCAATCGCAGCACTCCACCGTGTAGGTCGGTCACCGCGTCGATTACGGTTTGTTGTTGCTGAGCAAATTGTGCGGCATCGGTCGGGTTGCCGCTCCTCCGCCAAAGCAACGGCGGCTTGCGTGATTGCACCATAATTGGCGAGGTCATCGTCGGCTCTCGGTATCGGAGGGAGAAACTTGATGCTTTCAAGGCGGTGACGCAGCACAGGCGTAGACTGATCTGCAATTGGTCCGGTCAAATCCCCATGTAAGGCGAGACCAGCCATAGGGGTGCCGTGGCCTTGACCAGCGTAGTGATCATCGCCTTGCCAGTCTTCTACAAGCGCTTGCACATCTTCCGGAGCCAGCGCAGGCTCGATCAGTGGGTGGCCACGATTCACGCCTGTATCGAGAAGGCAAACCGATGGAACATCGGCTCCAGGCCATTGAATACGGCCCGCGAGATCCTCGACGAGCCCATCCTGTTCCTCGCCAGACAGGTTTACGAGTATGGCAGGGTCATCGGTGGCAAATCCGATCTCAGCCAGTCCGGGGCGACCAATGTCGAGCATGGCCTGAACCTGTGCTCGAGTCGCATACACAGGAACGATCTTAATGTCCGGAAACGTGCTCCACCGATCTTGCGAGGCGACTTGAATTCCGAGTGCGACCGCAACATCGGTTACATCGTCGACAAAGTCTTCCCAACACCAGAGCCCCCACCAACTTTCCGCGCTTCCTTCTGGCGGCAGTGTTGCCGGATCTTCACGCCACACATCGAGGAGTTGCGTCGGAAAGAAGTCCTGTATCGGCTCCATTTCGCTGGCGAGAGGCGGGTGTCCGCGGCCAGTTAGAGGCGCAGAGCGGTAGCGGTCCACCCTTTCAGCGAGGTAATCTCGGGCGGATTGGTCTTCGAGATGAAGAACCATCGTCCGGCGATTTTGATCTTCACCTGCCGCGCTTTGCCGAATGCCTTTTTCCGGTTTTTCAATGTCGAGTTCGCGCGAAGCGGGGTCAAGCTCGATGGTCACAAATGCGCCTGCACCGGGTTGTATGCCTTGCGGATGGTCATCTGCGGACGGTCGACGCTCTTCGGCAGCATCGAATGAGGCAACAAGCCCGTCGCTCAGCCTTGCACCGTGTTGTGCGCGGTTTCTCGCAAACGTACGGCCTCTGGAAGGCTGATGAGCTGTGTAGGAATGCGGCGTCAAAAGCGGCGTGATGTCAATATGGGGTCGGTCGTAATTTGCCAAGATCAATGCACCAGCTAATTGTGGCCTCTAAAAATAGTTTTCATGTCATGGCGCGCCGTAAGCTGCGCCAGCAGATCTTCCGTTCGAATGGTGTTGCGCTCTTGGAGGAGAGCTTCTTTGGCCGCTTCGTCAGCCGCTCTGGCAAGCTCAGCTTGGCTCAGGCCTGATCCAGCGGCCACAATGCGCTTCCAGGCGATCCGGGGATACTTCATCGGACGCAGGTTATTGCGGATAACTTCGCGTATTTCGTCAGGCGAGGGCAAATCAAACTGCAGGACTTCATCGAACCGACGCTGCAATGCGGGGTCCAGAAGTCCCGGATGGTTGGTTGCGGCGAGTATCACGCTGTCGGTGGAGGCTGGTTCTTCCATGAACTGCAAAAAGCTGTTCAGGACCCGGCGCATCTCACCAACGTCGTTGGTTGCAGCTCGTTTGCCACCGACCGCATCGAATTCATCAAAGAGATATACCCCGCGCCGCCGTATGGTTTCGTCGAAGACAAGGCGAAGCTTGGCGGATGTCTCACCCATATAGCGCGTGATCAATGCTTCAAGGCGAACAACGAGAAACGGCAACCGCAGCTGTCCGGCCAAGGCTTCGGCCGTCATTGTCTTGCCAGAACCCGGAGGTCCCGCAAAAAGCAAACGTCTTGAGGGGGTCCGATTGCCTTCGCGTAACCAGGTGCGCCGTTCTTGTTGCAACACAACGCGGTCCAACTTCTCGCGAAGAGCTGGTGCGAGTACCACTTGTGGCAGGCGAATGCTCGGGTCGCGCAGATCAAGAAGCCCTTCGAGATCGCCGCGCGGCTGCGACATGGAAACACTGACCGTGGGCTTGGCTGAACCGCCGCGTCGGAGGTCCTCGACAGCAGCCCGCAGTTGTTCAGCTGTCGTACGGTGCCCTTGTCGAGCCTCGGCCGCAGCAATCTGCAACGCGATTGCAAGGAACTGATCCTCGTCGCCCTCGGCGCGGCTGCGCAACATGGATAATATCTGCTTCGTGTTCGACATCTGTTGGCGCTGCTTTTTCGCGTCACACTAAACAGAACACGGTTCGCTGCCAATAGGTTTGCCCTGCTGCGTCTATCTATGCCGCGCTCGCGCACCAAGTTCCACCTTCGAAGTTCTGCCCCACATCCGCAAAGCTGGCACGCGCCCAACAGAAAGGTCTGGGGCCGGTGCCAGCGTGTAGGAAGTCAGGGCGAACTGGCGAGTGGCAGCATCGGAGAAGCCGAGCCGCGGCGTCGTTGACCCTGACCAAAGTCGGGATAGAGCCGTTAGGTACAGTTCTCCGTCAGTTCGAGACCCAGAGATTTGCGGTGGCTTCATGTGGGTCTACGGCTGACGATGGTCTTTGGGCTCTGCCAGAAAGTTCTCTTTTTGGGACCCTTCTTCGTGGCGATGTAAACGGCCAAGGCCTCGCCTGCTCGAGATCAGGGAAAAATAGCGGACAGGCGCCTATTCCCGATTCTTAGTCTGATCATCCCATCACGTTTCCCCTCAAGCCTCGAGAAGCGCTATCTTTTTAAGAGGGGATATCCGCTCTGCGTGATAGAAGTAGCCTTGAAACGGACACAACGATATCCTACATATTGGCGGCTGTCCGTTGGCTCCCCGAATTTCGCCATCGTTGTGTCTGCAGTGCTCAGAGCGTCCCTAACGCACATTATGCACGTGAGTTCAATGGACCCATCTTGCTGCGGCAACCGTTGGTAGCTGAGTAAATGGACGCGCAATCCGATCTACATGCGTGAAAAATCAAGTAGTTCGTTAGAACACGCCTTCCTCATAACCTGAAGGTCGTAGGTTCAAATCCTACCCCCGCAACCAACTTTAGCGAACGCTCGTTGATCTCGAAGCCCGGCCCAAGGTCGGGCTTCGAGCGTTTTAGCATCTCGACAAGATCTCCTTCGACATAGAACTCATGAAGCGCGCGTTCTTCGTCCCAGCGTACCAGTACACGGTCGATCAGGCGATGAAGCTCGTCGCCAGCAGCGCCTGCAACGCTTTCTTCGGAGAGTGTCTTGGTCAGGTTGCGAACATACTGCCGATATCTCTCCGGCAAGTCCGAAGGAAGCTCAATGGGCGCCGGAACGAGATTCTCTCTTTCCCCGCGCAGTTTCCTGAGTTCTTCATCCGTCTTGTTCAGAGCTTCGATCACCGCAGGCGAAAACTGCCCGTTTGCGACGGCGTCGAGGAACCCAGTATGACGCTTTTCCAACTCCCGTATCTTCTTGTCGTGGACCAGTAGGGCGTCTTTTGCGCCGGCTTGTTCATCGCGAAGCTTCTTGTTCACCTGTTCTGCGAAGTGTTCGTAGGCCCCGTCCTGCATCAGGCCATGCTCCAGGCAGCCGAGGATAGCGTTACCTGCAGCTGTTTCCAGTACGCCCGGCATTCCCTCACAGACGTGAACGTCCCTTCTCCTTGGCGTTTGCGCAATAGTAGCGGCGCCGCTCGCCTTTGCCGGCCACTGTTGAGTTGCCGCCACACCGGTGGCAGGTGAGGAGTCCTGACAGCAGGTATTTCCTTCGCCGGACCGCCTGAGAGGCCGATGCTCCACGCGTATCACCCTTTGTTGGCGTGATCCCCCCTCGCTTTGCCGAAAGGTCGTCCTGGCGTGTCTTCACGGCCTTCCAGAGTTCGTCGTCGATGATCCGCAAATGTGGCACCTCTTCGCTGAGCCAATCGTCCTCAGGCACTGGTCGCGCTACACGTTTTCGCGTGATCGGATGCCTTACGTAGGTCTGCCGATTCCAGACACGACGCCCTATGTAGAGTTCGTTGTTCAGGATACCGGTTCCGCGCTTGCGGTTGCCATTTATTGTGTTCTGCTTCCAGTGTCCGCTACCTTCGCCGCGTCCTCGTGGAGAGGGAATCCCCGCCTGATTGAGAGCACCGGCGATCTGAATCGGCGACTTGCCTTCCGCGAACTCGCGGAAGATCCTCTTCACAATCAGCGCCTCCTCGGCAGCGATTTCAAGATCACTTCCGTCCGGTTTGCCATTGGCTTTGAAGAGTGGCTTCGGACGGTATCCGTAGGCCCGACCACCGGCACTCTTGCCGTCTTTGACCTTGCCGATGAGACCGCGCCGCGTTCTCTGGCTTATAGCATGTAAGAACTGGCTGCCTTGGATACCTGCGAACCCGACCTTTAAGAGGTCCATTTCTCCTTCGGCAAGCATATGTAAGGTTACTCCGGCATACTCCGCGCGCTTGTAGATCTGTGCGCCGTCTTCCGGGTCCCGAGTCAGACGATCCATCGTCTCGGCAACAACGACGTCAAAGGCGCTTCGATCAATATCCGCCAGAAGGGCCTGGTAGCCCTCGCGGAATGGAGACGCGCTTGTCAGTTGCTCGTCGTGATATTCCTTCACGACGACCCAGTTTTTCTTCGCCGCGAAGTCACGGCAAAAGGACAGTTGATCTCGGATCGATAGCGGGCTTTGCATGTCGGTTGAGTAGCGTGCATAGAGTGCCACGCGCTTCGGCGGTTCAATCTCGATCATTTGGGGTCTCTGGAGTTCTGGAGGTTCTCTGGGTTGGTGTCGCCGATGCCCTGAAGAAGTTCAAAAGCGGCTCGAATCTGCCGGGCCGACCGCAGACAAACACTGCTTGGCAGCGAAAACCGTTCGCAACGGAAAATCGTCGACAAGTTTAATCACTGCGGGTTTAGGGCTGCGTTGGCCCTGGAGCCGCTTAAGGATCGGTTCACCAATGACAGCAAAACCAAGTG
>NZ_JAWMPX010000051.1:0-14584 GCF_033101155.1 Tropicimonas sp. TH_r6 | reverse complement strand
ACAGCGGACCTTCCTGTTCGTATGATGCCCGCTCAATTGCTTTCCGAAACCTGACGTTCATCGACAGCGCGGCATTCCGCCAGATTGGAGCCAAGGTTAGGTGGGATCGGTAAATTCAGACCTGGCACAACGTCCCGGTAGCCACTCTGCGCGTGGCCTGTGTATCTGTTGGGGTGATTTTGTACCTTATACGAGGAGCACAAACAGCGCATCTGCTCCGGGATCGAAATCAATCTCTTGAAGCAAACCGGATCTTGGTGCCAATAGTTAACGGACGAACTGCCTGCTGACGGGAAAGATAGGCAAACATGGTCAAGGTACTCATCGTCGATGACGACCCCGATGTTCGGGACATCGTGCGATACGAACTCGAATCGCAGGGATGGGAGGTCTCGGAAGCCGCCAGCGGCGCTGAAGCCGGAGATGTGCTGAAACGGCTGGCGCCAGACCTGATCCTGCTGGATCTGCGCCTGCCGGATCAGGATGGTCTGACAATCGCCCAACGGCTGCGTGCAACGTCGAATATACCGATCATCATGCTGACCGGGCTCGGCGGGGACGTGGACCGGATCATCGGGCTGGAAATGGGTGCGGACGATTACGTCGTCAAACCCTTCAATCCGCGCGAACTCATTGCCCGGATCAAAGCCGTGTTGCGGCGGAGCGGAACGGCGGACGCAGCTTCCGCACCGACCAATGCACTCGATCACGATTGCCGGAGTTTCGGCGGTTGGATGATAGACCTGACAGCCCGAGTGCTGGAGAACCCTGCTGGAGAACAGGTTTCGCTGACAAATGCGGAGTTCCTGTTGCTGGAAGCCTTCATCAACGCACCGAAACACGTCCTGAGCCGGGATCAGTTGCTGGAGCGGACGCGATCGGATGGTGGAGAGGTCTTTGACCGGACCATCGACGTCCTGATCCTGCGTCTGCGCCGGAAGATCGAGCCGAACCCAAAGGCGCCGCAATTCATCCGCACGGAGCGTGGGGCTGGTTATATATTCGGCGCGGAGGTCCGCCGCCTCTGAGCTTCGAGTTGCGCTCGCACGGCGGCGGCGAGCACGTCTTCCTGCACGGGTTTGCGCAATAGGGTCTTCAACCGCTCTCCGGCCTCCCCCGGTGCGCCAGAGGTAAAGAGAACCGGAAGATCCGGACGCCTTTCGCGTGCCGTCTCCGCCAGATCAAAGCCGCTGATCCCACCCGGCATCGCGAGATCGGTGTAGAGCAGGTCTATCTCCGGAATTTCCTTGAGCAATTCGAGCGCTGTGGCGCCGTCAGTGGCTGTAACGATCGCATAGCCGTGCCCGCGAAGCTGGTCGGCCGTGAGCTCGAGCAGGTCGGTATCGTCGTCTACCACGAGAATACAGGCATCGATCAGCTCTTCATTCTCTGGATTCTCTGGTGTCGTTTCAACGGGTTCGGCTGTGGTGCCTGCAGCCCTTGCGACCGGTAAGCGGAGTCCCACGCGGGTGCCGGTTTCAGGCGTGCTGTCGATGGCGACCGTGCCTCCGGATTGCTGGACGAAACCGTAGACCATGGAGAGGCCCAGCCCGCTGCCTTTGTCGACCGGCTTGGTGGTGAAAAACGGCTCGAAGACCTGATCGAGCAGGTCCTGGGGAATGCCGGAGCCGGTGTCGCTGACGGACAGCTCTACGAAGCCATCTTCAGCGCTCTGCGTCGAAATACGGATTTCGCCCTCACCATCCATCGCATCACGGGCGTTGATCGCGAGGTTCATCAGTGCATTCTCGAGCGGCCCGGGGTCGACCCGGACCCGCGGCAGTGCATCAGCGAGGTTGGTTTCGAGGGATATGTCGGCGCCCAGGCTCGTTTCCAGCAGGTCGGACATGCCGGCCACCAGGGCATTCAGGTCGACATCCTCAGGCGCGAGCCGTTGCCGGCGGGAGAAGGCAAGCAACCGGCTCACCAAACCCGCGGCACGGTCGGCCGCGCCAAGTGCCCGGTCGGCCCGGTCCCGCACCGCAGGCTTGTCGTCGCTTTCCCGCGCGATGATGTTCAGGTTCCCGATGATGACGGCAAGGATATTGTTGAAATCATGCGCAATCCCGCCGGTCAGCTGGCCAACGGTTTCCATCTTCTGGGCCTGCAACAACTGGTTTTCGGTCTGGCGCTGTTCGGACACATCCATGTGGATCGTGGCGAAGCCCCCCTGCGGGATCGGGTTCGACCGCAGGGCGAGCACCTTTTCGTCCGGGAAACGCAATTCATGCCGCTGTGACAACACGAGGCGGCGGTGAGACAACGTGTCGAGATCGGTTTCGCCGCCATTGGGGAGAAAGGCTCGCACGCGGCGCTCTTCCAGCATCCGGTTGATCTCCTCGATGGAGGGCGAGCCGGAAACCGCGGCCTCATCGAAACCGTATAGCGCCAGGAACTGCGGGTTCCAGGCCACGAGCTTGCGGTCCTGATCGAAAACCGAGAACCCGTCCTTCATTGTGTCGAACGTGGCAAGCAGAAGGTTTGAACGTTCTGTAAGTTGCCGATCGAGTTGCTCCATCTGGAAGGTGTTGTCCTTGAATACGGTGAAGGCACGTGCGAGGTCGCCGATCTCGTCGCGCCGCTCCGCGCCGGGTACCTGCGTGTCCTTCTCGCCGCCCGCCAGCCGGGTCATCGCGGTGGTCACACCGGCGAGGTTGCGACTGAGCGGGCGGATCACCAAAGCGTAGGAGACCGCACCGGCGATCAGGATCACGGCAAGCCCCGCCATCCAGAATTGAGTCGTTGTGGACAGGATGGTCTGGCGCAGGGTCTCGGTCACGTTGGCCATCGTCCGACCGGCGGAAAGCACCTGCGCATCGACGGCCCGTTTCAGGCGCGCGGCATTTTCCGCGCTGGCCGCGAGAGCGGCTTCGGCCGCAGTCCTTTCGGCCAGCTCGCGCGCGCGCAATGCGAAACCCCCGCCATCGCCCAACTGGCCGGAGAAAGCGGCCGCCGCATCGTGAAACTCGGCCTGCAAGCCGACCGGAAGTACAGGTTCCAACCCTGCAAGCTGAGTCGTGGTTCGGCTGAAACTGTTGCGAATCTCGTCGAGGGACTCGGGGGTGTTGGAGCGCGCTGCGAGCAAGAATTCCGCCGTAGCCCGGTTCGTCAGTCGTTCGGCGGAGAGGAGAGGCCCCTGGCTTCGGACTGCGGTCTTGTAGGTCGCGAGATCGGAGGTCGACAGGTTCGAGGTGATAGCCTCCACCGCCAAGATCGAGGGACCTATCAGCTGGCGAACCCGGTTTTCTTCGTTCAGCATTTGTATTTGCTGAAATTCCACCGCCGCAGCGAGGGCAGCCTGCGTCGCGAGCGCTTCGCGCAGATCGTTGAGGTGATCGGCAAGCTCTCGGGAGATGATCGAGACGGCCCCCGGTTCGGATTGCGTGGCCTCAAGCGCGGCGGCCTCACGGGTGAAGGCATCGATATCTGTCACGATGGCGGCCTGGGCGTCGGACAGCGCCTCTGGCGTTGTGGCGGCCATCAGGCTCGCGCCGCGCTGCTGCAACCGCTCGCCAATCCGGGCGAGGCGCATGGCTGCGGTGACCGCGGGGACCTCGCGCCCCGTGACCGTTTCAGCGGCCGCGCCGATCTCGTCCAGCGCGCGGAGCGCGGCGAGGCCCGCCACCAGCATGGCCAGCGTCGAAAGAACAACGATCAGGAGGAGCCGTCCCTCGATCCCGCGCAGTTTCATGGAGCCGGCACCCCCAGGCCCATCGCCTCGCGGTAGTGGCGGCGCTGGCTGGTCCGGCCCAACCGGTCGGTGATCTGTTCCCATTCCAGCGCCGCCGCCGAAAGGGCGTCTTCTGGCAGGGCATCTCCCGACATGACCGCACCGACCTGCGCATCCAGCGCCGCCATATAGGCCGGGTATCCGGGAATCCGCAGGTCGGGAGCGGTCTGGGGGGCTGACAGGCTGTCACGCAGGACCTGCAGGTAATCCATGGCGGCGTCCTCGCCCATGATGTCGGACCAGCGGCTGTGCTCTTCGAATTGACTGAGCCGGTAAGGGTTGAAACCGGACGCACCATTCGTGACGTCACGATCCGCACGCTCGGGCGCAGCCATCCATGCGATGAAATCCCAGGCCTGTTCGGGGGCCGCGGAGGCCCGGGGCACGCCGGCGATCCATCCACCGAAGGCAAGGAAGGGCACCTGTCGCGGGACCGGCAGCGTCTCCCACAGGCCCTGTTTGGGGTTCCAGACGTCCTGACTGCCGGGCAGGACAAAGAAACCGACACTCCCCTCGATTGCCGATGTGTCCGGGTCGGTGGCGACACCGCCAATGTCGGACCAGTCGATGGCCATGGCCGAATGACCCGCCGCGAAGCCGGCCCGAACGCCATGGGAGTCAAGGTCGCCAGACGGCCCCTGATCCGATGAAACCGCGGTCAGAAACTCCCGCAAGGCACGTTGCCAGGCGGGGTTGTCGATCTCTGGTTCCATCGTGTCTGGGTCGAAGAAGAAGTGACCGGGATAGTCCGGATGCGCGGTATAGGCCGCGGCGTGGCTGAAGAGATACCAGAGCCGTTGCCCGCCTTCGGCAGAGGCCTCCAGCGTCCCCGAGAGATGTGTGCCGCCAGGAGCGCGGCGCCCGTCAAAGAAGGCCCTGATCTCCTCGTAGTCGCTCCAGCTCCGCGGCGGTACAAGTGCGCGGCCATATCGCTGTTCGAAGGCTTGCCGTGTCTGCGGGTCGTCGAAAAGGTCCCGCCGATAGGCCCCCATGTGAAGATCGCCGTCCAGCGTGATCGCCTTCCATTGCCCTTGCCAGCGCATCAGCGAGTCGCGGTATGTGGGGTGGACGCCTTGTACCAATGGGCTTTCGGCCAGCGCCTCGGGAACGGGCGAAAGGTAGGGCGCGAAATCCGGCAGCCAGGCGGCAGGAAAAATCAGCACGTCCGCTTCCGTCTTCCCCGTGACGAAACCGATCATGATCTCGCCGTAGAGCCCGATGAAGGGACGCTGGATGACCCTGACGTCGGTGCCGGTGGCCTTTGAAAACGTTGTCCCATGCCGGATGGCCGGCCCCGCAATCGGACCCCCATCGCGAGTGAGCACCGTGACCGCCTGCGCCGGTGCCTGCGTCAGGCCAGCGAGGAAGATTACAATTGCTACAAACAGGCCGGTGATCCGAGACATATTCCATTCATCTGGCTGCGTTCTTTCTCACACCAACACGAAGTGACACGGGATGTGGAGGAAAAACGTGCTTAACCTGACGAAAGATCTCGTGGCAATCGGCAACACCGCCGCCAGCAAGGCCGATGCCATTTCCCAAGCAGTGGATTTGCTTTCGGCCGCCGGCAAGATCGACCCGCGCTATGGTGCGTCTATGCTCGGTCGGGAAAAGGTGGCCAACACCTTCCTTGGCAATGGCATCGCCATTCCCCACGGGTTGCCCAAGGACCGGGACCTGATCCATGACACTGCCATCGCCGTGGTGCAATTGCCCGAGGGCGTCGAATGGGCGCCCGGAGACACGGCGCGGCTTGTCGTGGCGATCGCGGCCCGCTCGGACGAGCATCTGGAACTCCTTTCGAACCTGACGGATGTCCTGAGCGATGCCGAGGAGGCCGACCGGCTTGCCACCACGACCGACCCCGCCGAAATCATCGCCCGTCTTACAGGCGCATCTCCCGCCCCGGCTTCCGCGACGGAGACGCTCACGGATTTCGACGGCGGTTTCGAGGTGACCGTGTCAGGCGCGCATGGGCTGCATGCCCGTCCGGCAACGACATTGGTAGAGCTCTCGAAAGGGTTCGATGCCGAAATCCGCATTCGCTGTGGCGAAAAGGTCGGCAATGGCAAGAGCCTGATCTCTCTGCTGAAGCTCGGCGCGCCGCAGGGAGCGACCCTGCAGGTGAGCACCGAGGGGCCACAGGCAGTCGAGGCTCTGGCCGCTCTGCGAAACGCCTTCGAAGTCGGGCTCGAGGATGAGGAAGACGCCGCCGCGGAGGCAGGTGCTCCCGAACGCCCGATCGGGGTTTCGGTCTCCTATGACGGGCACATGGTGCAGGGCATCTCGGCCTCTCCCGGCTTTTCCATCGCGCCGGTCTTCCAGTTCGCGCGCGAGCAGGTCGTGTTCGAGGAGAATGCCCTGGACCCGCAGGCTGAAACCGCCCGGCTCGACGGCGCGATGCAAACCGCCTGGCGCCAACTCGACGAATTCCACGACGAGGTCTGGAAGAAATCCGGTCCGGCGAAGGCCGCGATCTTCCGCGCGCACCAGGAATTCCTCGACGATCCCGAGATGGTCGAGGCCGCACAGGATCTCATCACCAATGGACGCAGTGCGGCCTTCGCCTGGAGCGCGGCCTATAACGAGCGTGCCGATATCCTCGCTGGTATGAAGGATCCGGTTCTGGCCGGGCGCGCCATCGACCTGCGCGATGCCGGCCTGCGGGTGCTGCGACAACTGGCCGAGGTGCAGACAGATGCCAACCGGCTGCCCTCCGAACCCTGCATCCTCGTGGCCGATGACCTGACCCCGTCGGACACCGCGCAACTCGATCCGTCGCTGGTCCAGGGCCTCTGCACCGCATCGGGTGGACCAACCTCGCATACCTCGATCATTGCCCGCTCGCTGGACATACCGGCGCTCGTTGGTGCCGGGGCGTCGGTTCTCGACATCCCCGCCGGAACGCCCGCGATCCTTGATGGCGAACACGGGGTGTTGGTGGTCTTACCCAGCGATGCCGACGAGGCCCGTGCCCGTACGGCCTTTGTGGACCTGAAGGCGCAGCGCGAGGCCGAGAAGCGAGACTGCTACAAGCCGGCGCTCACCACCGATGGCGAACGGGTCGAGGTGGTGGCCAATATCTCCGACGTGGCTGAAGCCGTCGCAACGGTCGAGGCCGGTGGCGAGGGCGTGGGCCTGCTGCGCACCGAATTCCTCTTCGTGAACCGCGACCGGCCGCCCTCCGAGGACGAGCAGGTAGAGATCTACACTGCGATGCTGGAGGCGATGAACGGTCTGCCGATCATCATCCGCACGCTGGACGTGGGCGGTGACAAGGAGATCCCCTACCTGAAGATGCCGGTGGAGGAGAACCCGTTCCTTGGCGAGCGCGGCATCCGCTTCTGCTTCGCCCATGAGGACCTCTTCCGCAGCCAGCTGCGCGCCATCTACCGCGCTTCCGCAAATGGTCCGCTGCGCATCATGTTCCCGATGGTCGCGATGACCGGCGAACTCGACGACGCCCTGCGGATCGCCGAGGAGGTGCGGACCGAGATCGGGGCCGAACCGGTCGAGATGGGGATCATGATCGAGATTCCCTCGGCGGTGATGATGGCGCCCGAACTGGCGCAGAAGGTCGATTTCTTCTCCATCGGTACCAATGACCTGACGCAATACGCGCTGGCCATGGACCGGATGCACCCGACATTGGCCCGCCTGGCCGACGGGTTGCACCCCGCCGTCCTTCGCCTGATCGACCAGACGGTCAAGGCCGCCGATGCGGCTGGGATCTGGGTTGGTGCCTGCGGCGGCATCGCGGCCGATCCGATGGGGGTTTCGATCCTCAGCGGGCTGGGGCTGAAAGAGCTTTCGGTCTCAATCCCCTCCATCGCCGCGGTCAAGGCGCAGCTGCGCCGGCAGTCGATGGCTGAAAATCGCGCTCTGGCGCAACGGGCTTTGGCCGCAACAGACGCCGCGTCGGTCCGCGCGCTGCGTTGAGGGAGGTTGCAATGAACACGACCCCCCGTATCGCGACGGTCTCGCTCAACTCCGCCGTTGACCAGACCGCCACCACCCCGCGTTTCGCCGTCGATGCGGTAAACCGGGTGGAGGCAGTGCAATCCGACGCCGGCGGAAAGGGCGTGAATGTCGCCTCCTTCCTCGCTCATTTCGGGCACGACGTGATGGTGACCGGCCTGCTGGGCCGCGAGAACGAGACGCTTTTTGTCCGGCATTTCAAGGCGGTGGGCCTTCGGGACGACTGCCTGCGGCTGGACGGTGCCACGCGAACGAACGTGAAGATCGTCGATCCGGAGCTTGAGACGGTCACCGACCTGAACTTCCCGGGCATCCGGGCAGGCGCGGATGACCTCCTCGCCGTTGCCGACCGATTGGAGGCGGCCATGGCGGCCGGGCTCGACTGGGTTGCCCTCTGCGGCAGCCTTCCGGCCGGACTGGAGGCCAGCGCCTATGCCGAGTTGACCGCCATCGCCCGGAAGGGCGGTGCGAAAGTGGCACTCGACACCTCCGGTGCGCCGCTGGCACAGGCGCTTGCCGCACAGCCCGACATCATCAAGCCCAACATTGCCGAACTCGGCGACCTGCTGGAGCGGGAGATCGGCTGCCTTGCAGACGTTGTCGCCGCAGCCCGCGAGATCGTCGCCGGCGGCGTCGGCCTTGTCGTGGTCTCGATGGGTGGCGACGGGGCCGTTCTGGTTAGCCCTGACGAGGCCATCCTCGCCACCCCGCCCAAGGTCACTATCGCCAGCACGGTTGGTGCGGGCGATGCGATGGTTGCCGGCCTTGTCCACTCCGCCACGCAGGGATTGAGCCTGTCGGAAACCGCGGCACTTGCCACGGGTTTCTCGCTCGGCGCCCTCGGAGAGATCGGCCCGAGCCTGCCGGCCATTCCGCAAATCGAAACCTTTGCCCGTGCGGTCACCGTGACCGCGCCCAACTAACCAGAAACCCGGGAGGATCACATGTCCAGGATCGTCGCCGTTACCGCTTGCCCGACCGGTATCGCGCATACACACATGGCCGCGGAAGCGCTCAAGGAGACCGCCGCGCTCAAGGGTCACAGCATCCGCATCGAACGCCAGAGCGCACAGGGAACCGATGACGCCCTGACCGCCGAGGAGATCGCGCAAGCCGATCTCGTCCTGCTGGCCACCGATATTGCAACCGATGAAGCGCGTTTTGCCGGCAAGCCTGTCTTCCGGACCTCCACCAGCGAAGCGCTGCGCAAGACGGGGGAGGTGCTCGACGCCGCCCTCGGCATCCAAGAGGAGCCCCAGGAAATGCCCAACGAGACGCCAAATGCGGCGCTGAAGGTGGTTGCCATCACCTCCTGCCCCACTGGCATCGCCCATACCTTCATGGCCGCTGATGCACTGAAGAAGGCCGCCGAGAAGCGCGGCTGGGAGATCGCAGTGGAGACCCAAGGCTCGGTCGGCTCGCAGAACGCCCTGACCGAAGAGCAGGTCGCCAATGCCGACCTCGTGGTGATCGCCGCCGACACCCATGTGGACACCGGCCGTTTCGGCGGCAAGAAGGTCTACGCGACTTCCGTAGGGGCAGCCGTGAAGGGCGCAAACACCGTTCTCGACGAGGCTGTCGCACATGGCCAGGTCCAGGGCGCTGCCGCTTCCGGCAAGGGCCTTGCGGACGAGGTGAGCCAGGCCAAGGCCGCCCGCGCCGCACAGCGGTCCGGCCCCTACAAGCACTTGCTGACGGGTGTCTCCTACATGCTGCCGCTGGTGGTTGCCGGTGGTCTGCTGATTGCGCTCTCCTTCGTCTTCGGCATCAAGGCCTTCGAGGAAGAGGGCACGCTTCCGGCCGCCCTCATGGCTATCGGCGGTGGCGCCGCCTTCAAGCTGATGGTCCCGGTACTGGCAGGCTATATCGCCTTCTCCATCGCCGACCGTCCGGGCCTGACACCGGGCCTGATCGGCGGCATGCTTGCCGTGAACCTCGGTTCGGGATTCCTTGGCGGGATCGTCGCGGGCTTCCTTGCCGGATACGTCGCGCTCTGGCTGCGTGACAATATCCACCTGCCGAAGAACCTCGAAGGTCTGAAGCCGGTCCTGATCCTGCCACTGCTCTCAACCCTGATCGTCGGCCTTGTCATGGTCTACATCATCGGCGCACCGGTTGCCGCCCTCCTGACAGCGATGACGGAATTCCTCCAGGGGCTTGGCACCACCAACGCCGTCCTGCTCGGCCTGATCCTCGGTGGCATGATGGCCGTGGACATGGGCGGGCCGATCAACAAGGCCGCCTATACCTTCGCCGTCGGCCTGCTGACCTCCGAGACCTACGCACCGATGGCCGCCGTCATGGCCGCGGGGATGACCCCGCCGCTGGGCCTCGCCCTTGCCACGCTGATCGGCAAGAACCGCTTCACCGAGGAAGAACGCGAAGCCGGCGGCGCCGCAGCCGTCCTGGGCCTGTCGTTCATCACCGAAGGCGCAATCCCCTTCGCCGCGAAGGACCCGGCCCGCGTCATCCCCTCGATCATCGTCGGCTCCGCCGTCACCGGTGCGCTTTCGATGATCCTGGGCTGCGAACTGGTTGCCCCGCATGGTGGCGTCTTCGTGCTGGCGATCCCGAATGCGGTCGTGAACCTCGCCGGCTATGCCGCTGCCATCGTCATCGGCACCCTGATCACGACAGCCATGCTGATGGTCCTCAAGAAGCCGCTCTCGGACGCCGAGGTCGACGCCACGGCGGTCCCCGCCGAGTGATCCTTCCCTGACAGAGAAAGATCCGGGCCGGCGATCCCCATCGCCGGCCTTTCCGTTTTCAACGCTTGGCCACATTGGGCAAGATTACAATTATTACAGACCAGACCGAGTTTTTCGAAATATGCCGTTCATACGGCCACGGTCTCATACCTCCATCGTCATTCCTGGGAGGAGCCTGGGAAAGGGATAACCCAACTGGAGGAAAGACTCATGAAATCCATCACCACGCTGCTCGGTGCAACCGCTCTCGGCCTTGTCGGTCTCACTGGTGCCGCGCAAGCCGCTGATATCGGCGCCTGCCTGATCACCAAGACCGACACCAATCCCTTCTTCGTCAAGATGAAGGAAGGCGCGACTGCCAAGGCCGAAGAGCTGGGGATCTCGCTGAAATCCTATGCAGGCCGGATCGACGGCGACCATGAAAGCCAGGTCACCGCCATCGAGACCTGCATCGCCGATGGCGCCAAGGGTATCCTGATCACCCCCGCTGACACCTCTTCCATCGTCGCATCGGTGCAGCAGGCCCGCGATGCCGGCCTCGTCGTGATCGCGCTCGACACGCCGCTCGACCCGATCGACGCCGCCGACGCGACCTTCGCCACCGACAACTTCCTTGCTGGCGAACTGATCGGCAAATGGGCCGCTGGCAAGCTCGGTGACGATGCTGCCAATGCCAAGATCGCCATGCTCGATCTCGCCGTCAGTCAACCTACCGTCGGTGTGCTGCGCGACCAGGGCTTCCTTCAAGGCTTTGGCATTGACCTTGGCGATCCGAACAAGTGGGGCGACGAGGATGACGCCCGCATCGTCGGCAATGACGTGACCGCAGGAAACGAGGAAGGTGGTCGCAAGGCAATGGAGAACCTGCTGGCCAAGGATCCCTTCATCAACGTCGTTTACACGATCAACGAGCCCGCCGCCGCCGGCGCCTACGAGGCACTCAAGGCGCTCGGGCGCGAGAATGACGTGCTGATCGTTTCCGTTGACGGCGGCTGCCCTGGCGTTGCGAACGTGGCCGATGGCGTGATCGGCGCCACATCGCAGCAATACCCGTTGCTGATGGCCTCCAAGGGCATCGAGGCGATCAAAGCCTGGGCCGAGGGCGGCGCCAAGCCGGAAGTCACCCCGGGCAAGGACTTTTTCGACACCGGCGTTCAGTTGATCACCGACCAACCGGTCGACGGCGTTGAGTCGATCGACTCCAAGGCTGGCGCGGACCTCTGCTGGGGCTAACTCCCGGCCCGCAGAGTTAACCGGCCCGGGTGAAGGGCGGCGGCCTCCTCCCCGCCCTTCGCCTCGCGCCAGAACCGAATTGCGAATCCGGGCGCCGTCGTCCGCTCGCGTCAATTCAGGGAGGTTCGGATGTCCGACACCGGCAACGCAAACCAAGACAAATCGAAACTAAGCTATGAAGACGTTCTAAAGGATGCGGCAACCACCGTCGCTGAATTCGAAGAAGACGAAACTCTGTCACGGAAGGTCCAGAACTGGCTACATGCGACGCCGTCGGCGGTGCCGATGTTCGTGTTGCTGGTGGCAGTTCTGGTCTTTGGCCTGATCCTGGGCGGCAAGTTCTTCTCGCCCTTCGCGCTGACGCTGATCCTGCAACAGGTGATGATCGTCGGCATCACCGCCTCGGCACAGACGCTGGTCATCCTGACCGCGGGCATCGACCTTTCGGTCGGCGCGATCATGGTTTTCTCCTCCGTGATCATGGGCCAATTCACCTTCCGCTATGGAATTCCGGTCGAGATCTCCATCGCCATCGGCCTTATGGCCGGCGCAGGCATGGGCTTCATCAACGGCGTGCTGGTGGCCTATATGAAGCTGCCGCCCTTCATCGTGACGCTGGGCACCTGGCAGATCTTTCTCGCGGCCAACTTTCTCTATTCCTCTAACGAAACGATACGAAGCCAGGAAATCGCCGAGGCCGCCCCGGCACTGCAACTCTTCGGCGAGAAGTTCGGGATCGGTGGTGCCGTCTTCACCTATGGTGCAGTGGCGATGCTGGTGATCGTCCTGGCGCTGGCCTATGTGCTGCGCTCGACCGCCTGGGGGCGCCATGTCTATGCGGTGGGCGATGATCCTGAAGCGGCGGAACTGGCGGGCGTCAAGGTCAAGAACGTGCTCGTGCAGGTCTATTGCCTTGCCGGTCTCATCTGTGCCTTTGCTGGCTGGGCCTTGATCGGTCGCATCGGCTCTGTCTCTCCCACCTCCGGCCAAAACGCCAATATCGAGGCGATCACAGCCGTCGCCATCGGTGGCATCTCGCTGTTCGGCGGGCGCGGCTCAATTCTCGGCGCATTGGCAGGTGGCCTGATTGTCGGCGTCTTCTCGCTCGGGCTGCGCATGATCGGTACCGACCCGCAATGGACCTACCTGCTCATCGGCGCGCTTATCATCTTCGCGGTTGCCGTGGACCAGTGGATTAGAAAGGGAACGGCATGACACAGCAACCTGTCCTTCAAGGCCGCGGCCTGGTGAAGAAATTCGGAAGTGTGACCGCGCTGAGTGGCTGCGATTTCGAACTCTACCCCGGCGAAGTGCTCGCCGTGATCGGTGACAACGGGGCCGGCAAGTCGGTGATGATCAAGACCCTCTCGGGCGCACTTCAGCCCGACCACGGAGAGGTGCTTCTGGACGGGGAACCCGTTCACTTCAACTCGCCGCTGGAGGCCCAGGACGCCGGCATCGCAACCGTCTACCAGACGCTCGCCATGTCGCCTGCGCTCTCCATTGCCGACAACATGTTCATGGGGCGCGAGCTGCGCAAACCCGGGTTCATGGGCAAGTACCTGCGCCAACTCGACAAGCCAGCGATGGAAAAGTTCGCCAGAGAAAAGCTGACGGAACTGGGTTTGATGACGATCCAGAACATCAAGCAGGCGGTCGAAACCCTTTCGGGTGGTCAGCGTCAGGGCATCGCCGTGGCCCGTGCTGCCGCCTTCGGTTCCAGGGTTATCATCCTCGACGAACCGACGGCAGCGCTCGGCGTCAAGGAGAGCCGTCGGGTTCTGGAACTGATCAAGGACGTACGGGATCGCGGCATCCCTATCGTGTTGATCTCACACAACATGCCCCACGTCTTCGAAGTTGCGGATCGCATCCACATTCACCGCCTGGGTCAGCGTCTTTGCGTGGTCCGCCCTGGCGAACACTCGATGTCGGATGCCGTGGCGATGATGACCGGTGCGATGGAGCCTCCGGGGCAGACACAAGCAGCCTGAGCAATCGGAAGCACGGCCATTTTGTGCCATCAACGACGTTTGCGGGTCCGCTCTTTGCGGGCCCGCAGTGCGATTCGCGCATCAGTTTCAGCCCCCGTCATCAGGCAGCAGGCCAATCCACCCGCCAACCTGGTCCGCCTCCGGCATCGGGGCCTCGTCGAAGATCTCAAAAACACAGCCGGACAGTTCAAGGAAACAGACCCTCACGGGGGCCGGGTTTCCTTCGAGCACATGGCGCGCAATCAATCTTGCGCCCATCTTCACGAGTTGCGCTTCTGCGGTCTCGATCCGTCCGGTCCGGATGGCAAAATGACTGTGACCCTTGGCTTCATCCGAGCCGTTCTTCGCACAGAACTCGAATGGCCACCCATCCGGCCCGTCAAAGAAGATGAACCGCACACCGCTTTCCCAGAACTCCGGAATGTCCCGCGGGCCGTCGGGTGTGAACTTCGAGGAAAGGCGAGCACCACGAGCGAGGTTTGTTGCATGTACACCGTCGACATCAGGTGAAGAGAAAGCAACGTGATCGAGCCTCATCGGCAACATCGCCCGAGGGATCTCACCCGTGCGGACAATCGCGACCTGCTGCGTGCCATAGCTCATCAGCCCGATTTCGGCCGGAAAGAAACCCAAGGTTTCCGCCAGATAGTTGCCTGCCGTCTCAGTGTCTTCAACGGCCAGTACTGGTATCATTTTTCAAGTTCCTTCTCGACCAACCCAAACAGTGTCGTCCTGTCCAGAAAGATCATCAACACATGCCGTCGCCGCGGCTGAGTTTTTCTTGCTGTTCAAATGGCAATTGGGCGGAAGGTCGATCTCGATGTTGTTCGCACGAGATATTCGAGTGTGGATATGGACCTTCTCGATCAATCGGCCCCGAGCGTTATGTCCGCTTCCGCATCGGGCGTTGATTTAGCTGCACCGCAGAGAATGGCCGG
>NZ_JAWMPX010000050.1:0-17267 GCF_033101155.1 Tropicimonas sp. TH_r6 | reverse complement strand
CCGGACTCGTACGTTCACTCCAATCTCCCTGTTAGCCGAAACGCGAGTTTAACAAACCCGGTTTCGCAAACTATTTGCGAAACTCCTGCCGGCCGGTAGGCCTGCACCAGCGCGACCGGCCCAATCCGGCCATTCATTCTCCGTCCAAAGCTCTTCGTCGCAGAACTCCCAAGCAGCCATTGCAGCCCATGTATCGTTTGGCTACCGCATATCGCCGGTCGGCTTAGGCGGAACACGGACTGTCTCAAATCTCAGTGATGAGACAGTTCAAACCAGCGCATCCGCGCTAACTTGAAAAGCTGTCGCTGTTGGTCGCATTCGTTTCTCCAATGAATGGCGGCCGCGGATACGTGCGCCTGGACCGGGGAACACCACTTCCGACGCTCCCCGATGAACCAGCATCACCGTCTTCGTGGAGTACCTCTTCGTCAGAAACCCGCGGTCGTTTGCGCGCCGCAAGCATTCGGTGATGCAGGATGAGCAAGCAACTCGATCAACTCTTTCCGGGGACGTTCTTCATCAGCACCGTTCTCGAAGCCCTGGATGCCAAGACACGGATGAGCGGCGAGGTGCTGCGGAAATACCTGATGCGCGCCTCGATGGCGGGGATCCTGATCGGTCTGCTCTATGCCACGAATTACGCGCTTGTCGCGGCGTTCGATGCGATCGGCTTCGCTGGCACAACACTTGCGCCGCTCGGGAAGATCGCGGGGGCGTTCTCCTTTGGCGGGGCGCTGGTTTTCATCTATTTCACCAAGTCTGAGCTTCTGACGTCGAACATGATGATTGTCTCCATTGGCGTTTATTACCGTCGTATTCGGCCGGCGCAGGGCGGTCGGCTGCTGTTTCACTGCTATCTCGGCAACTTGATCGGCGGTTTCGCCATCGCGATTCCGCTCTGTTTCAGCACGGTCATCGATGGGGCTCCGCTCGACCAGATGCTGCATGCCGTCGACGTCAAGCTCGCCTTCCTGACCAGCGGGCCGGCCGGGCTGGCGGACCTGTTCTGGCGGGCCGTGCTGTGCAATTTCATGATCAACGTCGCAATGCTCCTGGTCTTCAACGGCTTCGTCAAGGAGGACCTGACGAAGTCCTTGGCGATGATACTGGCGGTATTCATCTTTGTCTTTCTCGGTTTCGAGCACTCGGTGGCGAACACGATCCTGTTCGCAATTGTCGGGCTGAAGGAGGGCATCGACCTCGGGCTCGCGGTCGGCAATGTCGCCATAGCTCTGGTCGGGAATTTCGTCGGTGGCGGCATCCTGATCGGTCTCTACTACGCCTATGTCAACGACGCGTCCGGCTATCTGCGCAAGCACCCGGAGGCAGCGGATGATGAGGCTCCGGCGACTCATTCGTCGCGCTAAATCCAGCACCCCGGAAATCTATTTGTAGGGCGGGTCGGAAACGGCCCGCCCTTTGCGCCTGCGTGATAGGAGGCGTCGAAACTGTCTCAATCGCCGCCGCTGAGACAGTTCATCGAGCCAAGATCATGCTGCTTTGCAGCAAGCGGAACTCTTCAGTCAGAACCTCGCCGAGCGCAGCAAAAACGCTGCCCGCAGCACGAAAGAGGAGGAGGACCGCATGGCACCGACACGCGACGAACTTCACTGGATGTACCGTTTCATGGTCATCAGCCGCCGTTTCGAGGAAACCATCGCCGAGGCGTATTTCGAGGGCAAGACCCCCGTCTTCAACATGGCCAACGGCACGATCCCCGGAGAGATGCATCTCTCCGACGGGCAGGAGCCGGTGGCGGTGGGCGTCTGCGCGCATCTGAAGCCGACGGACGTCGTGACCGCCACGCACCGGCCTCACCACCAGGCCATCGCCAAGGGGGTCGATCTCGACAAGATGGCCGCGGAGATCTTCGGCAAGAAAACCGGGCTTTCCGGCGGACGCGGCGGGCACATGCACCTCTTCGACGCCAATGCGAATTTCGCCTGTTCTGGCATCATTGCGCAGGGCATGGGGCCGGCGGTGGGGGCAGCGCTTTCCCGCAAGATGCAGGGTAAGGACGGCGTGGCCGTAGCCTTCCTCGGCGAAGGTGCGGTGAACCAGGGCGCCTGGCACGAGGCGATGAACATGGCCGCTGTCTGGAAGCTGCCCTTCGTCTGCGTGATCGAGGACAATGCCTGGGGCATCTCGGTTCCCAAGGATGCAGCCACCGCCATCGCAAACAATGCCGACCGTGCCGCCGCCTATGGCATCCCCGGCCACCGGATCGAAGGCAACGACCCCTACAAGATCTACGAAGTCGCCGGCGAGGCCATTGCCCGCGCCCGTGCCGGAGAGGGTCCGACGCTGATCGAGGTGGAGACCTACCGTCTCGCCGGCCACTTCATGGGTGATGCCGAAGCCTACCGGCCCGAGGGCGAGAAGGATGCGCTCTTTGCCAAGGATCCAATCCCGGCAATGCGCGCCCGGATGCTGGAGGACGGCTCTGCCGGCGAAGCCGAACTCGACAGGATCGAGGCCGAGGCTGCTGAGCGCGTTGCCGCCGCGATCAAGTTCGCCCGCGAGAGCGAGGAACCTGCCCCTGAAGACGCGCTGACCGCCGTTTTCGCCTGAAGGGAGAGAGAATTATGAACAAGCCGAATGAAAGAAAGCTCACCATCGCCCGCGCCATGGCAGAGGCCACCGCGCAGGAGATGCGCATCGATCCTGGCGTCTTCGTCATGGGCGAAGATGTCGGACAGCTGGGCGGGATCTATGGCAATACACGCGGGTTGATCGAGGAATTCGGATCCGAACGCATCCGCGACACACCGATCTCCGAGACCGCCTTCATTGGCGCGGCCGTTGGTGCGGCGCAAGACGGGATGCGGCCCATCGCCGAGTTGATGTTCGTCGATTTCTTCGGGGTCTGCTTCGACGCGATCTACAACCTGATGGCCAAGAACATCTATTTCTCCGGTGGCAACTTCAAGGTGCCGATGGTGCTGATGACCTCAACCGGAGGCGGCTATTCCGATGGCGGGCAGCATTCGCAATGCCTCTACGGCTCCTTTGCGCACCTGCCGGGGATGAAGGTCGTCCAGCCGTCGAACGCCTATGACGCCAAGGGGCTGATGACAGCGGCAATCCGCGACGACAGCCCCGTCGTCTACATGTTCCACAAATCGCTTCAGGGCATGGGCTGGCTCGGCACCGAGAAGGCAGCGACCGTTCATGTGCCCGAAGAGCAATACGTGGTCGAGATCGGCAAGGCCAAGATCGCCCGAGAGGGCAAGGACGTGACCATCGTCGGGCTCGGCATGGGCGTGCACAACGCGCTCAAGGCCGCCGACAAGCTGGCTGAGCAGGGTGTCAGTGCCGAGGTGGTGGACCTTGTCAGCCTCGTGCCGCTGGATCGCGAGACCATCCGCGCTTCGGTCGCCAAGACCGGCCGGCTGATCGTGGTGGACGAAGACTACATGTCCTACGGTGTCACCGGCGAGATCATCGCCTCCGTCACCGAGCACAACATCTCCGCGCTCAAGGCCGCGCCCAAGCGCATCGCCTATCCGGATGTGCCGATCCCCTTCGCACGTGGAATGGAGCAGTTCTGCCTGCCCAACCCGGAGAAGATCGTCGCCGCCTGGGGCGAAATGGCCGCGTAGCAACTGAACAGACGTCGAAACAGACAGGAACGGGGCCGCGGATGCGCGGCTCCGAACAGACAAGGAAACTCCAATGGCTACTGAAATCGTGGTCCCCTCGGACCTTTGGGAAGAAGACGAAGAGGCCGTCGTCACCGAATGGTATTTCGACGACGGCGCGAGCGTTGAGGAAGGCGCACTTGTCGCCGAGATCATGTGCGCCAAGGTGCAATACGAGATCAACGCGCCCGCGGCCGGGACGCTGAAGATCAAGGAAGAGGCCGACGCCGTCGTTTCCAAGGGCAGCGTGCTCGGATCAGTCGAATGACGCTTCAGGACAAGACCGTCCGCCTCTCCGGCGCGCGCGGCATGATCGCGGCGAAGATGGTGGAGAGCCTGCGCGAGGCCGCACAGCTCACCCATCATGGTGCTGCGGATGCCACCGCGTTGCTGGCCGAGAAGGCACGGCTGGCGGAGGCCGGGACGAAGGTTTCGGTCGAGGATCTGCTGATGCTCTCGGTGGTGCGCGCGCTCAAGCGGAACCCGGATGCCAATGGCCGGGTCGAGGGCAAGGAGGTCCAGCTGTCGGCCGCCATCGACCTTTGCGTTGCCATCGCACTGCCGGGCAACCTGCTGGCAGCCCCGGCGATCTTCGGGGCCGAAGCGATGAGCGTCGAAGAACTGAGCGCCGCGCGGCAGGACCTGTCGTCACGGGCGAAGACCAACAAGCTCTCGGTCAAGGAGATGACCGGCGGCACGTTCACGATCTCCAACCTCGGCCTGACCCGTGTGGAGCAGTTCACGCCGATCATCAACGCGCCCCAGATCGCTATTCTTGGAATCGGGCGCAGCACCGAACGGGCGGTGAAAGCCGAGGACGGCAGCGTCGTCTTCCGTCCCTCCATCGGCCTGTCGTTCACCTTCGACCACCGCGCCATCGACGGCGCCCCCGCCGCCGACACACTCACAGCGATCTGCGAAGAGATCGAGGCTATGGGCCAATGACTGCAGGACTGCACAGGGTCGAGGATGCCGCAGAGGGGCTGGCGCTCGAAGTCCGTCTCTTCGAGGCTTCCGAGCCCTGTGTTGCCCTCTGGCACGCCACATCCCCGGCGCTTGTCTGTCCGGCCGCCTATGGCCGTCGCGAGGGCTTCGTTTCGGCCGCTCTGCGCTCCAGGGCGCGCGGCTGGCCGGTGCTGACACGCCCGACAGGTGGCGGCGCCGTTCCGCAGGGCGCCGGCGTGCTCAACCTGGCAATGGCCACGACCGTGGACAGGGGCTTCAGCAACGAGGACGGCTATCGTCTGATCACCTTCCCGATCCAGTCCGTGGGCGCGCGTTTCGGCCTCAGGATAGAGACCGGCACGACAGAGGGCAGTTTTTGCGACGGCACCTGGAACCTGTCCTGTAACGGCCGGAAGCTTGTCGGGACCGCGCAGCGCTGGCGCCCGCTTGCCGACGGTCGCGCCCACATTCTCGCCCATGCGCTGATTCTGACCCATGGCCCGGTCGCCGCCGAGACCGTCGACGCGTTCCACACCGATCTGGGGCTCGGACCGGTGCGGCGAGAGGCCCACACGACATTTGAAGAGGAGCTCGGGCCGCAAGGCCCTGAACTCGACGACCTCGCCGTAGCCCTAAAAACCGCTGCCCGACATGCGCTGGCCGAAGCCGGTCCGCGCGTCGCAGCCAATCTCGCGGCCTGAACCAGCGAAAGGGCGCAATCGCGCCTTTCGACACGACACAGAAACTGGGAGGACCCAAACCATGACTGCCTATTCCGTACTCTTCGTCACGCCCACCGACGAGGCCTGGATCCCGGGCTATCTCGCCCCGGTCAGCGCGTTGATCGAGAAACATGGCGGCAAGTATCTTGCCCGGACGGCCGATCACCAGCAGCTCGAAGGCGAGGATTTCCCTGCCGCGCTGCGCGTCGTTCTGGAATGGCCGGCGAAGGAAAACGCGCTGAATTTCGAGAACGATCCGGACTACGCGCCCTTCCTCGCCCAACGGCTCGCAGGCTCGAACAGCTACCATTTCGTGCTCGAAGGCAAGGACGACCTCGCCTGAGCACGCCCCTTTCCTGCGCGGTGCTCCCACCGCATCAGGCCTGCGACCGGCCCACCTGAACCTTTCTCCCCACGGGCCGGTCGCCCCTTCCAACCCGCAAAACAGAAATACAAAGTGAAAGAAAAGGAACCTGTCATGGCAATCGACGGAAAAGTCGCCCTTGTTACCGGGGCCGCCATGGGTATCGGACTGGCCATAGCCAAGCGGTTGGCCGCGGATGGGGCTGCCATTGCCATGGTCGACCTGAATGGCGATGGTGTTGAGAAGGCCGCCGAAGAGCTTCGCGCGAGCGGTGCGAAGGTCACTACCTTCGTGGCCGATGTCAGCAAACGCGACCAGGTCTTTGCCGCGGTGGAGAATTGTGCGAAAGAGCTCGGCGGGCTTGACATCATGGTCAACAATGCCGGCATCGCGGGCATGTGCCCGATCATGGAGATCACCGAGGACGAGATGAACCGCATGCAGGCGATCAACGCCAATTCCGTGCTCTGGGGTATCCAAGCGGCCGTAGCGCAGTTCCGCAAGGCCGGGACAAAGGGAAAGATCATCAATGCCTCCTCGATTGCCGGGCATGACGGTTTCCCCAATCTCGCCGCCTATTGCGTGTCGAAATTCGCAGTGCGTTCGCTGACCCAGTCTGCCGCCAAGGAGTTCGGCGCCGAGGGCATCACCGTGAACGCCTATTGCCCGGGCGTTGTGGCCACCCCGCTCTGGAAGGAACTCGACGAGGAATTTGCCGAGAAGACCGGCTCGGGCGAGGGCGACACGTTCGAAGCCTTCGCCGCCGGTGCTGTTCTGGGCCGTCCGCAGCAGGGTGAGGACGTGGCCAACCAGGTCTCCTGGATGGCGGGCCCGGACAGCGACTTCATGACCGGTCAGGCGGTTATTGTCGATGGCGGGATGGTGTTCCGCTGAGGCTTCAGCGCGACTCGCCGGCGGGGCGCGTCAGCCCCGCCTCTTTGATCCGCCTGTTGATCGTCGCGCGGCTGATCCCCATCAGCCGTGCAGCACGGCTGACGTTCCACCGTGTCTGGCGCAGCGCCCCTTGCAGGTCCGGTACCTTGGCACTCTCAGGCGCGCCGCTCTGCGCGATATGCTGGGGAAGCTGCGAAATGCAGAGATCCCGCCGTCCGTGCAATGTCACGATCCCCGCCATGACATTCTCCAGCTCCCGCAGGTTGCCGGGCCAGCCATAGGCCTCCAGGCAGTGCATGGCCTCGGGCGAGATCGTGGCGTCCGGCCCGGCAAGCCGTTCATGTGCCTTTTCGATCAGCACCGACCCGTCCTGCCGGTTCCGCAGATCCGGAAGCCTGACATGTTGCGCGGCGAAAACAGCTGCCAACGGGCCGAGATCCTCGCCAGAGGCGGCGGTGGCAACCAGCCGGAATCGCGCCGTGGCGCCGCGCAGGCTGCCCTCGCCGTCATGCCGGGTCAACCAGGCGGCCAGAAGCATTCTGACACGGGCCGGAAGCGCCTCCAGCTCACTGAACAGAAGGGTGATCTCCGCACCCTTCTGCAGGAAGCGGTCGGTCTCCTGCGCCCAGTCGACAACGGCCCGGCCGGCATTCTCCGACGCAGCCATCGCCAGCCCGTCCAGGTAGCGCATCGAGCGGCGGGACTGGCGCAGTAGCGCCTCGGCCAGCTGTTTCCTGCCGCTGCCCGGCCCGCCTTCCAGCAGCACCGGCAGGTTCAGGGCAAGCAGCCTCTCGGCCTCGGCAACCGCTCTGTTCATGGCCGGATCGGCGCCGGCGATCTCGCGCAGGTCGGAGGCGAGCCGGCCGGAGACGGGCCTGACACTGACCATCCTGCCCGGCAGATCAACCACGGGCAGCTCGCTCTCGAAGGCTTCCTCCAGCGTCTTGCCGATCAGGCCGTCGCCCGCGCTGATCTCGCTCGCGGCCCGGGTCGCGGCCACGATCCGCTCGCTGTCGTCCAGCGCCAGCAGCGCGCCACGCGGAGCGCCGGGGGCGGGCGCCATGATGTGCCGCGAGGCGTAGGTGCGAGCAAAGAGCCGGGCCTCGATCCGGTCGGCGGTCTGGTTCAACAGATGCTGGGCGAGGACGTAATCGACCGGGCTCTCCCGGTCGAGGCAACTCAACGAGAGCGTGCCGAGGATCTGGCCATCCGCCCCCCGGATCGGCGCGCCGGAGCAGACGACATCCTTCAGGTTTCGGAAGAAATGGTCCCGGCCGCGCACGGTGAACACGCCTCCTACTTCGACCGCCAGCGACACGCCATTGGTTCCTGCCAGTTGCTCGCTCCAGCAACTCCCCAACACGATCCCGGCGGCATCCAGCACGTCATGGTCGGCTGGGGTGGTGCGGATATCGATGGCAATGCAATCGGGGTCGGTGACGATCAGGCAGTGCCCAGCCTTCAACGCGATCTCGGCCAGGGCATCGGTTTCGCTTCGGATATCGCCAAGCGCATCGAGAAAGGCCTCGCGGCGCGGTGCGACCTCCGTCTGTTGCAGACGCAGGATCGGGTTTTTGGCGTCCGGGTGCAAAAGCAGGCCGCGGCAACGCTGTCGAGACGCGTCCACCGCGCGCCGGTATTCGTCGTCTCCGATGAGTCCAACCATGCGTCTCCCCCCGCATATTTGGTCAAGTATGTTACGCTGGGGCATCTCCGATCAAGGCAAACCGGCCTGTCTTTCCCGCGTCGATCTGATTTCAGTGTTCGTCGTTTCTTGACAATCGCGGCCCATTTTCACTGATTTGCGAATACGCACGATCAAATGTGGCGCGGATCACCGCAACAGCCGTGCTGTCCTCAGCCGTTCGAAATCATCGCCGGCATGGTAGCTCGATCGGGCCAGCGGGGTCGCTGAGACCATCAAGAAGCCCTTGCCGAAGGCCGCTTTCTCGTAGGAGGCGAATTCCTCCGGCGTGACGAACCGCTCCACCGCGTGGTGCTTGGGGGTCGGCTGCAGATACTGGCCGATAGTCAGGAAGTCGATGTCAGCGGCGCGCATGTCGTCCATCACCTGGCCGACGCCCTGCTTGTCCTCTCCCAGTCCGACCATGATGCCGGATTTGGTGAATATGGTCGGGTCCAGTTCCTTCACCCGCTGAAGTAGCCGCAGCGAGTGGAAGTATCGCGCGCCGGGGCGGACGGAGGGGTAGAGGCCGGGCACCGTTTCCAGGTTGTGGTTGAACACATCCGGCTTTGCCGCGACCACGGTTTCCAGCGCCTCCGGACCACAGCGCAGGAAATCCGGCGTCAGGATCTCGATCGTGCTCTCGGGCGCGCGGTGTCGGATGGCGCGGATCGTTTGGGCGAAATGCTCCGCCCCGCCATCTGAAAGGTCGTCGCGGTCCACCGAGGTGATGACGACGTGTTTTAGCCCCAGCCGCGCCACCGCTTGGGCCACACGGCTGGGCTCGAACGCGTCGAGCGCCTCAGGCTTGCCCGTGGCCACGTTGCAGAAGGTGCAGCCACGTGTGCAGATCTCACCCATGATCATCATCGTGGCGTGTCCTTGCGAGAAACACTTGCCGACATTGGGACAGCTCGCCTCGGAACAGACCGTCGCCAGCCCGTGTTCGCGGATGACATCATGCGTGTCCTGAAACCCCTTGCCCGAGGGTGCCTTCACCCGGATCCAGGCCGGCTTCTTCGGCTGCGCCTTGTCCGGCAGATGCGCCTTTTCCGGGTGGCGTTCGCTCGGGATTGTCAGGTCGCGCATGGCTGCCCCCTTCGTCAGATGTGGATCACGCGGTCGAGCGCGTCGAGAACGCTTTCATGCATCGCCTCCGAGATGCTGGGATGCGGGAAGACAGTCTCGGACAGGTCCTCCGCCGTACTCTCAAGCGTCTTGCCGACGACGAAACCCTGGATCAGTTCCGTCACCTCGGCGCCGACCATATGTGCGCCAAGAAGTTCGCCCGTTGCCGCGTCGAACACCGTCTTCACCATGCCCTGCGACTCGCCAAGCGCGATGGCCTTGCCATTGCCGATGAAGGGGAATCGGCCGACCTTGATGTCGTGCCCGGCCTCTTTCGCCGCGGCCTCCGTCATGCCGACACTGGCGACCTGCGGCGTGCAATAGGTGCAGCCGGCGATATTGGCCTTCTTCACCGGATGCGCCTCCTGCCCGGCGGCCAGTTCGGCGACCATGACGCCCTCATGCGATGCCTTGTGCGCCAGCCACGGACCCCCGGCGATATCGCCGATGGCGTAGAGCCCGTCGACACCAGTGCGGCAGTATTCATCCGTGACCACATGGCTGCGGTCGATCCTCACGCCCAGATCCTCCAGCCCGAGATTTTCGACATTGCCGACAATGCCGACAGCCGAGATCACCGTGTCGAATTCTTCGGTGGTGACCTCGCCGCCGGTTTCGATATGGGCGATGACCTTGTCCTCGGAGCGGTCGAGCCGCGTGACGGAGGACTTCTCCAGGATCTTCATCCCCTGCTTCACGAAGGCCTTCTTTGCAAAGGCGGAAATCTCGGCATCCTCGACCGGCAGCATCCGATCCATCACTTCGACGACAGTCGTGTCGGCCCCGAGCGTGTTGTAGAAGCTGGCGAATTCGATGCCGATGGCGCCGGAGCCGATCACCAGCAGCCTCGATGGCACATGCGGCGGCTGCAGCGCGTGTTTGTAGGTCCAGACGCGCTTGCCATCGGCCTCCAAGCCCGGCAGTTCGCGGGCGCGCGCCCCGGTGGCAACGACGATATTGGGGGCGGAGATCTCGTCGTCCCTGTCCTTGCGCGTCACGACAACCCTGCCATTCCCGGCAAGCCTCGCCTCGCCCATGATCGTCGTGACCTTGTTCTTCTTGAACAGGAATCCGACGCCGTTCGAAAGCTGCTTGGCCACGTTCCGCGAGCGAGTCACGACACCGTCGAAATCATAGCCAAGGTTCTCCGCCTTCAGTCCGAACTCATCCGCTCGTTCCATCAAGTGGAACACCTCTGCCGAGCGGAGCAGCGCCTTGGTCGGGATGCAGCCCCAGTTCAGGCAGATACCGCCCAGATGTTCGCGCTCCACGCAGGCCACTTTCAGGCCCAGTTGCGCCCCCCTGATGGCGGCCACATAGCCGCCCGGGCCGGCGCCGATCACGATCATGTCGAATCGCTGTTCCGCCATCTCGGAGTCCTTTCGGATTTCGCTTTGCCACGACGCAATGGTCGATCTTCGGCGCGAAACTGACCGGAAAGGGCACCTTGGCACAACGGAGAGGAGCGCGCCGGCCGTGAACTGTCTCATGGCCTGAGTCCTGAGACAGTTTCCCTCGCGTGGCGCAGTCCGAGCTGCGCTGCAAGTTCTTAACTGTTCGCGTAACGTGAATTCTGAAGGTAAAAATATGCTGATTTATCGAAAATCACAACAAGATAGGTAAGTTTTACGCCAAGGATGCCGCCAACGCTCCGAAGCCGATCACATGGAACTATACCCGGGCCGCTGCTTTCGATGGCGGCCCTTCCAATAGGAAACCTGTCATGAAATACAAGAACTTCCAGACCTTTACTGTCGATGTCAAAGACGCCATCGCCACTGTGACCTTCGATTTCGGTTCGGTAAACGTGCAAGGCCAGGAGATGTTGGCCGACCTCAACAGTCTTGCCATGCGGCTCGAGCGGGACCGCGACACCAAGGTGGTGATCTTCCAATCCGCCAACCCCGAAATCTGGGTCTGCCATTACGACACCGAGCTGCTCAAGGACATGTCCACCGAGGCCGTTTCGCGCGAGGAGGTCGAGCTGCTGGACCTGCAAGCAGTGTGCGAACGCATTAGCCGGGTCCCGCAGGCCACCATCGCCAAGCTCGAAGGCTTCGCCCGCGGCGGTGGCCATGAGCTGGCGCTGGCGCTGGACATGCGCTTTGCCGCGCGGGGCAAGTACAAGTTCATGCAGATGGAAGTTGGCATGGGCATCCTGCCCTGCGGTGGCGGTGCCTCGCGCATGGCGCGCCAGACCGGGCTGGGCAAGGCGCTGGAGATCATCCTGAGCGCCAATGATTATGACGCGGACGATGCCGAGCGCTTCGGCACGATCAACCGTGCGCTGGACCCCGAAGAGATCGGCCCCTTCGTGGATGCACTGGCCCAACGGATCTCACAGTTCCCTGCCGAGTCCATCACCGCCTGCAAGCGGATGGTCTATGAATCCATTGACAAGCCGATCGACGAGGCGCTGAAGGCCGAGGCCTACTGGCTCTACCAGGCGACTTCCAAGACCCCGGCCGTCAAGCGCTTTACTATTGCCGACGAGCAGGGCCTTGAGCATGACATCGAGAACCAGCGCAAATGGGGCGATCTGGTAATGGGCGTTCAGGGAATCAACTGACCGAAGCACCGGGACCGTCCCTCGCCGGAAGGGACTGGAGGGGGGGCCTTTGGCCTCCCCTTTCTACTCGCGCTCGGCGATACCCTCTGCATCTGTCGCGTGCCGAACGGCCTCTGCGATCCAATCCACCAGCGCCCGCACCCGTCTCGGCTGAGCCCGGCTCGGCGGGAAGAGCATCTGCAGCGGCGTCGGAGGCGGCGCATGCTTCGCCAGAAGCTCTACCAGCCGCCCCTCGCGCAGGTCTTCCC
The DNA here is from genome assembly GCF_033101155.1 of Tropicimonas sp. TH_r6. Lineage (NCBI taxonomy): Bacteria > Pseudomonadati > Pseudomonadota > Alphaproteobacteria > Rhodobacterales > Roseobacteraceae > Tropicimonas > Tropicimonas sp. TH_r6. Next base: position 5,072 of record NZ_JAWMPX010000050.1, on the reverse strand, counting down.
CGACATCCAGCTCGGATTTCAAGACAATACCGTGCCCTTCCACTCCCCATTGCCGCACCAGGGCGCCATCATTGGCGATCCGATTGCCGCGCACCGTGATGACCTGCTGCGTGCGACCGCTTCCAAACCGCCAGACATTGTCGAGTCCGTCGCCAAATCGCATGACGAGGCAGTTGTGCTGGTTGAGATCGGACGGATTGCGCGGTGTCCCCCGGCGCTCCAGGTAGTCAGGCGCGGCGCAGATCACGCGCCGGATCTCCCCCAGGCGCCGCACGCGCAAGCTGCTGTCGGTGATCTGGCCTAAGCGCAGGGCGATGTCGACACCTTCGCCGACCACATCCACATAGCCATCCGATAGCTGCAACTCGACGGAAATGGCCGGATGCTCCTCGAGAAAACGGGCAACGGTCGCGGACAAGACGCCCCGGCCCATGTCATTGGGAGCGCTGACGCGGATCGGCCCAGTCAGTGTCTTCGCCCCGTGGCGAATGCGGTTGTCGAGATCCTCCGCCTCGCCCAGCAGGGAGCGTGCGCCTTCGGCCAGAAGGCGGCCCTCCTCGGTCAGGCTGATGGAGCGGGTTGTGCGGTTGAGCAGGACCACACCGTAATGCGCCTCCAGGGCCGCAAGACGTTCGGAGACCGTTGTCGCCGAGAGCCCCGTTTCGCGGGCTGCCGCCGCGAGTGAGCCTCTCTCCACGATTTGCAGGAAGAGGGCGATGTTGTGCAGAATCATTCTTCGGATATTCCGGATTATCTATTCAATGGCTTCCCGTTTGTCCGGATCACACAAGAGGCTACCTCTGTGTCATCGCGAAACCCAAGGAACAGAGCAATGTCCAAGCTGACCATCATCGCCAATATCAAGGCCAACCCGGAGAAGATCGATCTCGTGAAAGCCGAGCTTCTGAAGCTGATCGACATCACCCGCGCCGAAGCGGGATGCATCAACTACGACCTGCACCAGGACACCGAGAACCCGGCGCATTTCCTGTTCTACGAGAATTGGGAAACACGCGAATTGTGGCAGACCCACATGGAGAACCAGCACCTGAAGGACTACATGGCCGCCACCGATGGCGCGGTCGACGCGTTCACGCTCAACGAGATGACCGTCATCGCCTGACGATGAGCGACATTTGAAACGAAAAGACGCCTCGTCCGGATGACGAGGCGTCTTCTTTTTCGCTTTGATACGGTCTGGCGGGTCAGGTCAACCGGGTCAGAATCTGCTCCATCGCCTGCACCAGTTTTTTCTCACCGGCGGCATCCTGCGCCGTGGGATTCGGCGGAGAGAAGCGCCTTGCATCATTGTCATAATACTTGCCCGAGGCGCCCTCGAACTCGGCAGACGTGGCTGCGCGCGCGAGAATGTCCGCACCAATCCGCAAGTCGCCGCCCGAGACGCCGTAGCTTTCCTTGACCATCTTGGATCCGAGCAGCGAGCCGGGATTCACCGCGACGATCATCGGCCCCTCCGGGTTGGTCACCGCCATGAAGCGAGTCCAGATCGTGATGGCCAGCTTGCTCTGCGCATAGGCGGCATTGTGGGAAAGGTGGGTTCTCCCGGCCAGCGCCTGCAGGTCCACCGGCGCCTGCGCGGCCGAAGAGAGGTTGACGACCCGCCCCGAACGCCCAAGCAGCGGCAGCAGGCGTTTGGTCAAAAGGTAGGGTGCGAGCGTGTTGACCGCGAAACGTATATCCAGCCCGTCGGCGGTGATTGGCTTCGGAGTGGCCAGCACGCCGGCATTGTTGATCAACACGTCGAGGCGATCATGCTTGGCACTCACTGCATCGGCCAGCGCCGCGGTCTGCTTCATGTCCGACAGATCGGCGAGGTAGGTTTCGACGGGTTCCGCGCCGGAAATCTCCGCGATGGCCCGTGCCCCCGCTTCCAGTTTCTTCGGGTTGCGCCCGTGCAGCAGCAGCTTGTGGCCAGACCCGGCCAGCATCCGGGCCGTCTCCAGCCCAATGCCGTCCGTGGCACCGGTGATCAGGATTATTCTCATGACATCAATTCCTTGAGGTGGAGAAGTCCGGCAGGACATCCTCGGCCAGTCGTTTCAGGGTTGTCTCGATATCGGCCTGGTTGAAGCGAAGGTTCAGCCCGACATGGTTCACGCCGATTTCCTCGATGGATTTCAAGTAAGCGCGCAGGTGGTTCACGCCCGCCCGGAAGCCCAGATGGATCGGCTGCGGCGCGGCGTCGGGATCGGCGGCGAGATCGACATAGAGCGGCTGCATCACCGGCTTGTCCGCCAGGCCCGCGGCCACGATCCGGGCACGGTAGTCGCCGATCACCTGCGCCTGAGCGGCGGTGGCTCGCGGAAAGGTCATCCAACCATCGCCATGCGCTGCCACCCATTCGGGAGATTGCTGGCTACCGCCGGTGATGAGCATCGGCAGTCGCTCGGAAACCGGCTTGGGAAGCATGTCCATCCCGCCACGGGGCATGCCGAACCGGTTTTCAAAAGCAGGCCGCTCCTCCGCCATCCGCCGGATATAGTCATAGCTCTCCCGGAACCGCGCCCCACGATCTTCGAAGGACAGGTTCATCGCCGGGTATTCCTCCGGCCGGTCGCCCGAGGCCACACCGAGTAGCAACCGCCCGCCCGAGAGCGCATCCACGCTCGCGGCCGCCTTGGCGACATGGGCCGGGTGCCGAAGCGGCAGCACCATGGAGGCGACGCCGAGCGCGATCCGCTCCGTCTGTCCGGCCAGCAGGCCGAGATAGACGAAAGGGTCGAAGATCTGTCCGGCATCGCCGAAGGAAGGCACGTCGAACGGAACATCGCGCAGCCAGAGGGCTTCGAAGCCGAGCTTTTCGGCCAGTTGCACTCGCTCGACATGGCGCACCATCTCCGGCACAGGGCCGGTCGCGTAGGTCTCGAGCGGCACCACAAGCCCAACACTCAGCTTGCCGGGTCTGAACGTGGCGTTGAACCCGGCATTGCGGGGCGCAAACCCCGTTTCCTCGACCCTCGTGGGCATTTCGCTCTCCTCGCTACCAGGCGTGGGTTACCAGTTCGTCCTGTTTCGCCACCGGGTTCTCCGCAATCTGCATCTCGACATGCTCAAGGAACTTGTCGCGGTATTTCGGCATCCACCCGCGCATATGCGCGATATTGTTGCCGTGATCGCCCCAGTAGAAATGTTCGAAGTTGCCAAGGTTCTCGAGCAGGTATTTCTCCTCCTCCAGCACCTGCAACGGCGTGGGCATGACGAAGGTGCCATCCTCGACCTGCTGCTCCAGCTCCGTGCCGGGCTGGATCGCGAGCGCCATCGGCGCGAGCTCCTCCGGTTTCAGGATATTCAGCAGTCGCGTCGTCTCCTCGATATGCTCGCGGGACCGGTCCCGCCCGCCGAGCCCGAAGATCACGCTGAGAAGCACCCGGATGCCAGCCGCCTTGGCCAGTTCCATCCCTTCGATGGCCTGTCCCTGCGTCATCCCCTTTCTGATGTCCGCCAGGATCCCCGCATCACCGGATTCAAGCCCGGCATAGACCGTGGTCACGCCTGCAGCCCTCAACTGCTTCAGTTCCTCCACCGACTTGCGGCGCAGATCGTTGAGGCCGGAATACATGGCGAGGTTCTTCAGCTCCGGGAAGGTTTCCCTGATCCTGGCGATCACCTTCAGCAGGAATTCGGTCTTCAGCACCATGACGTTGCCGTCGATCAGGAAAATCGACTCCACACGCCCGCGATACCGGCGCAGGATCTCGATATCCGAGAAAATCTCCTCCAACGGCTTGCGGCGGAACGACTTGTCCCGGAACATGCTGCAGAAGGTGCAGGTATTGACCGAGCAGCCCAGCGTCACCTGGATCAGTTCGCTGTCCGCCTCCATCCAGGGGCGATAGATCTTTCCTTCGTAGCTCATGTGATCTGGTCCGTTCATTGACGTCGGACGCCCCCCATCGGGCAGCCCAAACTCTTGCGATAGAAAGTAGCCATTGAAAACCGCGAATAAACTGGTCAGTTCTGATCTCAGAATTCACCATTTGGATATAATTCCATGGATACAGACACTGTCCGCCTCTTCGTTCTGGCTGCGGAGAAGCTCAACATTTCCGCTGCGGGCCGCGAGCTCGGCATGGTGCCGGCGGCGGCAAGCGCCCGTCTTGCAAAGCTGGAGAAGCTGGTGGGCGCGGACCTGCTCAAACGCTCGACCCGGAAGGTGTCACTGTCGCTTGAGGGCGCAGAGTTCCTTCCCTATGCGCGCGAGATCCTGGCCCAGGAGGAGGCGGCTTTCGCCGTGCTTGGCAAGGGAAAGGCCGAGGCAAGGGGAACGCTGCGTTTCACCGCGCCGAGTACCTTCGCGCAGCTTTTCATCGCACCGATCCTACCCGAATTCGTCGATGCCCATCCCGGGATCGATCTCGACCTGCGGCTTTCGGACACGAAATTCGACCTGATCGATGGTAGTTTCGACCTCGCCCTGCGCAATTCCGTGCTGGAGGATACCAGCCTGAAAGGGCGCAAGCTGGCCGATGACACACGCATCCTCTGCGCCTCTCCGGCCTATCTGGAGAAATATGGCACGCCCGGCACCCCGGACGATCTCGCCACCCATCGCGTGGTCGGCTTCATGGGGCTTGCGCCCCGCCCCCTGGTCGGACGGGGCGGCAGAAGGAGCTTGTTCGATCCACGGCAGGCGGGGCGGCGTCTGACGCTCGATGATGGGTTGAGCCAGAAGGTGGCCACGCTTGCTGGCGCCGGCATCTCCATGAATTCCCTCTGGTCGGTCTATCGCGAGATCGCGGATGGCTCGCTCGTCAGGGTGCTTCCGGATTACGAGGTCGACGATCAGTCAGTTCTCTGGCTCGTCTATCCGAAGTCGAACGTGCTCACGACGAAAGTGCGGGTCTTCATCGATTTCCTACTGGAAAAGATCGGCAGGAACCCACCCTGGCTTCAATCCCCCGATGCGCCTGTCTGGTCATCGGCAAACGGTGCTTGACCTCAGGTCCTTGTTGGTAGCCACCCCGGGAAACTTCGTCAGTCGCTGCGGTTGTATGTCCGCTTTGCCGTAAACATCCTATCGGTCCTGCAAGCGCGGCGAATGACCGTTCACC
>NZ_JAWMPX010000049.1:0-17284 GCF_033101155.1 Tropicimonas sp. TH_r6 | reverse complement strand
GGGGAGCGGAAGTTCGCTGCATCCCGTCCCTATGGCCGCTTTCGATCGTTGACCGAAACGAGTTCGACCGTTTGCCTTGATGTGCGCGATCCAACTCAACCTGCAGTGCAGGAACAGGGAATGGTATCGATCAGAAATCACTGGATTTTTGGAACGAACCCTGAGGGCGACAGCGGGATCTTCTGAGCAATAGCCGGTTCACTTGCAAGGAGTTCGATTGCGGGTCCCTTCAGACCCTGGGACGTCCTGCCGGAGACGGCCTCGAGGGCCATCTGGATCCCCAGTCGTCCCTGTTCGACCGGATCGTCGAAAGGCACTGAGAGAACACGGCCGCCGCTGAGACCGCGCCGGATGGAATGGCTGATATAGGTCGCAAGCAAAGACGGGGGCGCCTGGTGCGGGCCGGCGGCCAGCAGGCCAATGGCCGCTTCGGTGGCCGGTGCGCTGCCGATCAGGTAATCGATTCCGGGATGTTCCTGGAGCGCAAGCTCAACCTCGCGCATCTGTTCGCGCAGGCCGGTATCGGCGCTGCGGACATCGACAATCGAAACGCCGCTGCCCAGCAGACCCTGCCGAAGACCCGCTTCGAGCAACGGCGCCCAGCCGGATTCGCGCGGCCCGGAGATTAGAACGGCCGTGGCGCTCTGCCCCGGGTCGGGATGGCGTTCGGCGAGAAAACGGCCAATCGCGCTGCCCATGTCGCGCCAGTCGACCCCGATCGCGCCCGCGAGCTCCGGAGATCGCAGCTCGTTCACAAGGGCAAGGATCGGCGTTCTCTCCGAGAGTGCCGAGATCCGACCCAGCAGGTCGGGATCATCGGCGGAAACAGCCCCCAGCAGGATTGCATCGGCGCCACGCGCCACGCAGTCGCCCAGAAGTTCGATTTGACGTTGAAGCGCATGATACCCCCCCGACTCATAGGTCCAGAGCGAGACCCCGGCCGCTTCGGCCTCCGTCTCGAGCCCATAGGCAACGCTCAGCCAGTACTCGTCCTTGAAGTGCGGAACCACCACGCAGACCGACAGGTCACGGGTTGGCGGAGCGGAGGATGCGGCGGCAACGGGGTCGGCCTCGCCAGCTCCGATCGCAATTGCGCCAAGAACGGCCGCACAATAGGCTTGCCGCATGCGGCGAACGAATTTCGACACACAGCTCCTCAGGGTCTTTGCCTTCATTGTGAGTGTTCTGGTCGTCGTCAGCATGATTGCCCTTGCCACAAATCGCTATCTTGCCAACAGACACCGGACCCTGATCGAAAGCAATCTGCCAGCGGCATCTCTGGCGCGGACAATATCCGACGAGAGCCTCTATATCGCCACGCTCGCCCCGACCTTCTCCAAGATCGACGGGCTGAGCGAGTTGCGCGATCTGACCGATGCGCTCAATGCCGAACTCGACGGGCTGGAGCGCAATTTCGAGGGCCTGGCGGAGTATATCCCGGTCGAGCAGGAGATCACCGCGCTTCTTGCCCTGCAGCAGCTCAAGCAGGCCGTGGCGCAGCTCTCTGCCCTGTCCGAACGTCGACTGTCGATCGAGAACGAACTGGAGAGCCGCAGGCGGCAGCTTGCCGAGCTTCTGACCCAACTCGACGAGATCGTCTCAACCCAGACCGATATCGCCCGCGTCCGCGTCACCGCGGCTATCGCGGATCTGGTCGAGAACCGGGACGGCTTTCGGCGCGACGAACTGGACCGGTTGGCCGATATCGACTTCTTTGCTTTCGATCGCCATGTCGAACTCAGCGCTTCCCTCGATCGGGCTGGCCTGCTCATGGTGCGAATGGTGGACATGAACCATCTCGAGGATCTTGAAGCGGCACAGCTCGAGGTGGCCGAAAGCCTGGACCTTGCCGGGCGTCGGCTGAAGTATTTTCCCTCCCTGAAAGCGCAGAAGCGCGCCGACGAGATCCTCGAAGAGCTGGCTCGGGAAGTCGAGACCGGTGGCGGCTTCGATGTCATGTTCGACTATCTTGATCTGCGCACGCAAACCGAGGCGGTGTTGACGGAGTTGCCGCAGGATGTCGTCCAGTTGACCGCCTTCTCGGATACCCTTCTCGGTCAGGTCCAGAGCGCCGCAAACGACCTGCAGTCCCGGACGCTGCAATTGGGAGAGCGGCTCTCGTTCGGGCTGCTGGCGATTATCCTTCTGGCCCTTGCGGCGACGATCTTCGCCTGGCAGTTCGCGCGGCGGCAGGTCGTCGAGCGATTGCGCGTCCTGGCGGGGCATATCGCGGCCCTGGGACGAGAGGAATACGATCACGCGGTTCCGGTGAGCGGGGATGACGAGATCGGGCAAATGGAAAAATCGCTGGACGGGCTGAGAGTCCAGGCTGCCGAGGCGCGCGACCTTCGCGAGGAGCTGGAGGAAACCGTTCTCAAGCGCACGGGCGAAATCGTTGCCGAGATGGAGGCTCATGACTCGGCGCGCGCGGCGGCAGAGGCCTCGGACCGGGCGAAATCCGAGTTCCTGGCCCGGATGAGCCACGAGATCCGGACGCCGCTGAACGGGGTGATCGGAATGCTGCGACTCCTGGAGGGGGAGACGGCGGCCGGCGACGGGCGTCAACGCCTGACCACGGCGCGTATATCGGCCGAGCACCTGCTGGAACTGACCAATGACATTCTCGATTATTCCAGTACCCAGAAGGGCAACGCCACGCAGGATGTCGACTTCGACCTTCGCGAACTCGTGGGGCAGTTCACGAGCTTCCTGTCAGCCGGCACGAGCGCCAAGGGGCTGGCGATGTCGGTCGATCTGGCACCGACGGCGCCTCCCGCGCTTCTGGGCGATGTGGGCAAGATCCGGCAGGTTGTGATCAACCTGCTGTCGAACGCGGTAAAATACACTGACGAAGGGGAAGTCGCGCTCATGGTCGATCACGCCCCCAATCCCGCGACCGGCAAAAATGTGCTGAGCTTCGCGGTTGCGGATTCCGGCATCGGTATCGAACCGGAGCAGGTGGAGGCGATCTTCGACGCCTATCGCCGCAGCGATGACGGCCGGACCGGCATCGAGGGCATCGGACTGGGCTTGACGATTTCCCGGCGCCTCACGCAGATCCTCGGCGGCGCCCTGACTGTCGAGAGCGAACCGGGCGTTGGCTCGCGCTTCACGTTGACGGTTGAGCTGGCGGAGGGGGATATCGCCCGGGCCGTCAGTTCGCGCGAAGAGGTGCTGACGGGGGCGCTGGACAAGCATGTCCTGCTGATCGAGGACAATGCGGTGAACCGCATGGTTGCACGCGGATATCTCGAGCGGCTGGGCTGCCGCGTGACGGAAGCCGAAACCGGCGCGGCAGGGGTCGCGGCGGTCGTGGCGGATCGGTTCGACCTTGTCCTGCTCGATCTCGACCTGCCCGATATTCCCGGCCCCGAGGTTGCCCGCCAGATCCGGGAGGCGTTGGAAGAGGTGCCGCCCCTGGTTGCCCTGACCGCACATCGCGTCATCGGCCGGGTGGATGTGTCGGCCGAGCTGAACATGGACGCGGCGCTGGAAAAGCCGATCTCGCCACGTCAGCTCGCGGCGCTGCTGCGGGGCGAGAGCCTGTCCCCGTCACAGGGGGCGGTCGCTGTCGATGATGCGACGCTGGGCGGGCTGCGGGAGGATCTGCAGTTCCTCGGCACCGAGGAGACAACCGAGATCCTTGTCGGCTATTTCACGCAGTCCGAACGCATCCTGACCGAGCTGAGACGGGCCATCGCGGAGGAGGACCATGCCGAGACCGCCCGGTTGGCGCATCGTCTCAAGGGCGCCGCGGCGAATTTCCGGCTGACGGAGCTGGCCGGTCAACTGGCGCAGATCGAAGCCGCCGCGCGCAGCGAAGATCCGCTCGCCGAGCTGTCCCAGTCGCTGGACCAGACTTTCCGCGCCGCCTCGGACAAGCTGCGCGCCGCGGCCGAGACTGCCGGTATTCAACTCTCTGACGCGAAGAGATAGCCCTCGCCATAGACTGTGATGATCCAGTCGGGGCGTGACGGGTCCGCCTCGATTTTCTTTCGCAACCGCCCGATCAACACGTCGATTGTCCGACTGTCCGAGGCCCATCGGCGCTGCTGGATCAGGTCCAGCAACCGGTCGCGCGACAGCGCCACGCCGGGTGTCTTTACCAGCGCATGGAGCAGCTCATACTCAGCGCGGGTCAGCGGTTCGACCCGGCCATCCCGGTTATCGAGACGGCGGCGCGACGTGTCGAGTGTCCAGTCGCCGAACCGCGTCCTCGGTTCCTGCGCGGCCTGCGCGCTGCGGTTCTCCATCACCCGCACAAGCAGGCCCTTCACCCGGGCGAGCAGTTCGCGATAGTCGAAGGGTTTGGTGACATAGTCATCCGCACCCATCTCCAACCCGACGATCCGGTCGATCTGGTCGTCCCGGCTGGTCAGCAGGATGATCCCGACATTGGAGAGCGACCGTTGCTCCCGGGTGATGGTCAACCCGTCCTTTCCCTCCAGACCGATATCGACCAGCAGGAGGTCGGCCGGATCGCGTGCGAGGATCCCTTCCATGACGTCCGCATTCTCGGCCTCGCTCACGCGGTAGAGCTGCTTGCGCAAGGCGGTCGAGAGCCTGCGTCGGGTGGTGATGTCATCCTCGATCACGACGATATGCGGTGTCATGGCTGGCCTTTCCTTCCGGGAATGGTTCCATTTACATTCTTTTACAAGTTCAAATGGGCTGTTCAACTTGTTTGAAAGACCGGTTTACAGCCCGCCAATACCCTTGGGGCAATTGCATCCGCTTTCCAAGGGAGTCAGCCATGACCTTCGCCAAACCGTCCCGCCGCGCATTCCTCATAGGAGGAGCCGCGACTCTGGGCGCGGCACGCCTGATGAGCACCACGGCGCTCGCCTCCATCGACCCGAACTCGTTCTCCGGCCGTGTCTTCCACGCAAGCCATTATGGCCCGTTCGAAGCGGTTGTGCGGGACGGCAAGCTTGTCGGCATCAACACGATGATGGAGCTCGACGCCCGTCCGACCGAGATGCTGACCTATGGCGTCATGGACCGGACCTATGACAAGACACGCGTCAACTACCCAATGGTGCGCAAATCCTATCTCGAGGGTTGGGAGAGCGGCGATATAAAGCCCGAGCTGCGCGGCAAGGAAGAGTGGGTCAAGGTCGACTGGGACACTGCCTGGTCACTGACGGCCAAGGCGCTGCTCGACACCGCCACGAACCATGGCAACGAAGCCATCTTCTCCTCCTCCTATGGCGGCTGGTCCAATGCCGGCGTCTTCCGCCCCAACGTCTTGCAAGGGCGCCTGTTGAACCTCATGGGCGGCTGCACCAACACCGCTGGCGACTGGTCCGCCGGTGCCGGACAGGTCGTCATGCCGCATATCATCGGCGACATGGAGGTCTATTCGGCGCAATCGGCCTGGGAAACCATCCGCGACAATACGGAAGTCTTCGTGCTGGTCGGCTGTGACCCGATCAAGAACAACCGGATCGAATACCGGGTGGCCGATCACGGCATGTATGCGCATTGGGAAGAGATCCGGGACAATGGCGTGAAATTCCTCTCGATCAACCCGCAGCACACTGCGACGGACGAATATCTCGGCGCCGAGCGCACCGCGATCATCCCCAATACCGATACCGCACTCTTCCTTGCCATGGCGCATCACGCGCTGGAAAACGGCTGGGACGACAAGGACTACATGGCGAAATACACGGTCGGCGCCGACAAGTGGATCGCCTATGTCAAGGGCGAGACGGACGGCCTGCCCAAGACCCCGGCCTGGGCTTCGGAGATCACCGGGATCGAAGAACAGCAGATCAAGGATCTCTGCGAAACCATCGCCAGCTCCAAGACCTGCATCGCCGGTTCCTGGGCGATCCAGCGGGCCCAGCATGGCGAGATGGCCTATTGGTCCATCGTCAACTTCGCAGCCCTTCTGGGCAAGATCGGCAAGCCGGGCCAGGGTGTCGGCTTCAGCTGGCATTATGGCAATGGCGGCATGCCGCAAGGCGGCAACGCGACGCCGGTCGGCATGAGCCAGGGCCGCAACTTCATCAAGAAGGTTGTGCCAGCCAGCCGGATCACCGAGGCGCTGGAAAACCCCGGCGAGGAATTCTTCTACAACGGGCAGACCAACAGCTACCCGGACATCAGGATGATCTTCAACGCCGGCAACAACTTCATGTCGCATCAGCAGGACACGAACCGACTGATCCGGGCGCTGAACAAGGTCGAGACCATCGTCTGTGTCGATGTCTGGTGGACGGCGGCGACCCGCTGGGCCGATATCGTGCTGCCCGCGGCCTCGACGCTGGAGCAGGACGACATCACCTCGGGTGGCACCTATTCCAACGACCGTGTCTACGCGATGAAGAAGGTGATCGAGCCAATTGCCGACAGCCTGCCGGACTACGAGATCTTCGAAGGGCTGGCCGACAAGCTCGGCCTCTGGGCGCAGTTCACCGACAGCGAGGACAAGATGTATCACATCAAGCTCGCCTATGAAGCCTCCGGCGCGGCCAAGGACATGCCGTTCGAGGAGTTCTGGGAGAAGGGCTACGCCCGGATGCCGGTGCCGGCTGAGGCTCGCAAGTGGACCCGTCACGGCGCCTTCTACGAGGATCCCGACGCCAACCCGCTGCACACCAGCTCGGGCAAGATCGAGATGTTCTGCGAAACCATCGCCGGCTTCGAGTTGGACGACTGCCCCGGTATGCCCATGTGGTTGGAGAAGCACGAATACCTCGGTGTAGCCAAGCCCGGCCAGTTGCACGTGGTCTCGCCGCACCCGTGGTTCCGCCTGCACAGCCAGATGGGCAACTCCGAGCGCCTGCGTGACCTCTACATGGTTCAGGGCCGCGAGCCGGTACGGATCAATACCCAGGACGCCGCTGATCGCGGCATCGAGGATGGCGACCTCGTCGAGCTCTACAACAAGCGCGGCACGGTGATCGCAGGCGCGGTCGTCAGCGACGACATCATGCCCGGCGTGGTCTCGATCTACGAAGGTGGCTGGCCGCAGCTCGACAGCAAAGGGCGGGACAACTCCGGTCTCGCGAATTTCCTGACCTCCACCCAGCGGGCCTCCGGCCTGTCTGAAGCAACCACCGCCAACACCGTGCTGGTCGAGATGCGCAAATGCGAGGACCCGGAAGGCCCGAACATGGCCTACCATCCGCCCGCGATCATCGATGGCATGGACGTTGCAGCCATCGATGACGACTTGCTGGGACTGGAACGGCTCGAAGACCTGACCGCTTCGCTCTATGCCGATATGGGGCCGGGCGAGAAGATGTTCTTCGAACGTTGCACCGTCTGCCACGCACCGCGCGAAGTCACCCACTACACGCAGCAACAGTGGAAGGGCATCGTGCCGTCCATGTTCGAACGCGCAGGGTTCGAAGAGGAAGAGCGGGCGCTCGTCATGGACTACCTGATGAAAAACGCCGCAGACGCCGCGCATTGACCTGATGAAAGGGGCGGCCGGCCTGGCTGGCCGCCCCGTTTTTCCATTTCCCGAGCGACATCATGCCCTTCGATGCCACACAGGCCCCTCTCACGGATTCCTTCGGTCGCCAGGTCACCTACCTGCGCGTTTCCGTCACGGATCGCTGTGATCTCCGTTGCACCTATTGCCTGCCGGAGCGGGCCCGCTTTCTGCCGAGGAAAGAGCTCTTGTCGCTCGAAGAGATCGCGCGCCTTTCGGAGGCCTTCATGGATCTTGGGGTGCGAAAGATCCGCATCACCGGCGGAGAGCCCCTGATACGCCGCGACATACTCAGCCTGTTTCGCCAGCTTTCCCCGGCGCTTGACGCGGGCAGGCTGGAAGAGCTGACCCTGACCACGAATGGCTCCCAGCTTGCACGTTTCGCGAGTGATCTCGCTGCGCTCGGGGTTGCGCGTGTCAATGTTTCTCTCGATTCCCTGTCGCCCTGCCGCTACAGGCAGATCACCCGCACCGGAACCCTCGACAAGGTCATGAAGGGCCTGGAGGCCGCGCAATCCGCCGGGCTGAAAGTCAAGCTCAATGCCCTGGCCAGCCGGGGCCCGTTCGAAGAGGAAATCGACGACCTGATCCGCTTTGCACATGGCCACGGAATGGACCTGACCCTGATCGAGGAAATGCCACTGGGGCGAACGGGAACAGATCGCAGCCAAACATTTCTTTCCATCGGGGCGTTGCGCCGCGCCCTGTCACGGCGCTGGACACTGAAGGAGAATGATCACAATAGCGGCGGTCCGGCGCGCTACGTGACCGTTGCGGAAACCGGGGGCCGCATCGGGTTCATCACCGCCATGAGCTGCAGTTTCTGCGACAGCTGCAACCGGGTCCGTTTGTCGAGCACGGGACGTCTCTTCACCTGTATGGCCCAATACGGCTCGGTGGACCTGCGTCCGGGCTTGAAGGGCGGACGTCACGCTCTTCCTGACCTTGTTCGGGAAGCTGTTCTCGCAAAGCCCGCCCGGCACGATTTCCACGATGGTCCCGCCGATTTGGGACGAACAATGTCGTCACTCGGCGGATAACGGCAAGACCGCTCCCGAAACGGACCCCCCAGAACCCGCTCCCAGCGCAGGGACGAAAACTGCGTCCGGGCCAGTCGCGCCACTGCGCGGAAAGGCTGCGAACCGACAGTCGCTGCATCCGTCGCGGATGACGTCCTTGGTGAAGCGCGCTTCGATGTATGATCCCGATGCCCGACGAAAACGCAGAAGTGCTGGTCAGGTTGCCCTCTGACCGCTGACCGCCCTTCCGGCTGTCAAACCGTTCACCTTGCTGACAATGGCTTCGGCATCCAGCCCGTGGTGCCGGTAGAGATCGCCGATTGTGCCGGTCTGTCCGAAATGTTCGACGCCCAACGGGATGGTCCTGTGCCCCATGACGGCGCCCAACCAGGACAACGTTGCGGGGTGACCGTCGATCAGGGTAATCAGCTTCGAATGCGATGGAAGCTGTGCCAGCAAGGTTTCGATATGAGATTGCGCGGTCTCGTTGCCGCGCGAGCGTGCGCGTTGCGCCGCGGTCCAGCCTGCATTCAAACGGTCGGCCGATGTTACGGCAAGAACGCCGATGTCACGGCGACCCTCTCCGATTATTCCAGCCGCCTTGATGGCCTCGACCCCGACAGCGCCCTGGTAGGCGATGACCACCTCGCAGTTCGCGCCGGGTTTGCGTAGCCAATATGCGCCGTCGATGGCCCCCTGCCGATAGTCATCGTCGACACGTTTGCCGGGCTGCTCTATCGGGTTTGTGGTCAAGCGAAGATAGACGGAACCGCCGGTTTCATCCCGCAGCCAGGTGCGCTCGTCTCGATGGCCTTCGCCATCGCGCTGGAGGTACGCGAAGGCCCATTCCATGATCACCGCCAACTCGTCCGCAAAGGCTGGCTCAAAGGCGGCCAGCCCATCCTGGCTCATGCCGATCAATGGCGTGCCGACGGATTGGTGGGCGCCGCCTTCCGGCGCAAGGGTCACGCCGGACGGCGTACCAACCAGGATGAAGCGGGCATCCTGGTAGCAGGCGTAGTTCAGGGCATCGAGTCCACGTGCGACGAAGGGATCGTAGACCGTGCCAATCGGGATCAAGCGCTTCCCGAAGAGCGAATGTGACAGCCCAGCCGCGCCAAGCAGCAACATCAGGTTCATCTCGGCGATACCAAGCTCGATATGCTGACCGTCTGGCGTGAACTCCCACTTCGCCGTTGACGGGATGCGATGTTCGATGAAGGCATCAGGCTGCTCGGACTTGGCAAAGAGCTTGCGCCGGTTCACCCAGGGGCCGAGATTCGTCGTTCCCGTCACATCAGGCGATGTGGTCACGATCCTTTCGGCAAGCAGGCTGTCACCCTTGGAGAGGTCGTCGAGGATCTTTCCGAAGGCCATTTGCGTGGATGTCTCGCGCGACATGTCGAGTTCGATCCCGGGAACAGCGATCCTGTCGTCGTGGTATCGGCGCACGCCCTTTGCGAAGAACGGAACGCTGGCCAGGAATTCCTTGAAGGCGACCGGGTCCTTAACGCCCGCAAGTGTTTCCCACTCCTCGCCGTCCGCGATGCCCATGTGCTGTTGCCACTCGGCAAACTGGCGCTTGTTCATCAGGCCGCCGTGGTTGTCCTTGTGCCCGGCAATCGGTGTGCCCCAGCCCTTGACGGTGTAGGCGAGAAAGCACGTGGGACGATCGTGGTCGATGGCGGCGAAGGTGTTGGCCATCGTTTCCACGCAATTGCCGCCGAGGTTCTCCATCAGCTTCGCCAACTCTTCGTCGCTGCGGCGCTCGATCAGGGCCGTGACCGCACCCTGATCGCCAAGGTCATCCATCAAACGCTGTCGCCAGACGGCACCGCCCATGTAGGTCAGCGCCGAGTAGTCCTGATTGGGGCAGGAATCGATCCATGCCCGCAAGGTCTCGCCGCCCGGTTCCTCGAAGGCGGCCTGCTGCAGAACACCGTATTTCACCCGCCGGACGTCCCAGCCGAAGGCGTCGAAGATCTTCTCGATCCGTTCGAACAGGCCCTCGCGCACGATCCCGTCCAGGGATTGCCGGTTGTAGTCGATGATCCACCAGGTATTGCGCAGGTCGTTCTTCCATCCTTCCTGCAACGCCTCATAGATGTTGCCCTCATCCAGTTCGGCGTCCCCAACCAACGCCACCATGCGTCCCTGTGGCGCGTCCGTCCCCCAACTCTTGGCCTCGATGTAATCTTGGATGACGGCGGCAAAGGAGGTGATCGCGACACCCAGACCGACCGATCCGGTCGAGAAATCCACGTCGTCCACGTCCTTGGTCCGGCTGGGATAGGATTGCACCCCACCGAAGCCACGGAAGTTCTCCATGTTCTCTTGGGATTGGTTGCCCATCAGGTATTGCATGGCATGGAAAACGGGCGACGCGTGCGGCTTGACGGCAACGCGATCCTCGGGCTTCAGTTCGGAGAAATACAGCGCCGTAATGATCGACACCATCGAGGCCGACGACGCCTGATGGCCACCGACCTTGATCCCATCCACCTTGGGGCGAACGTGGTTTGCATGGTGGATCATCCAGTGCGACAGCCACAACAGCCGTTTCTCCACGATCCTGAGATTGTCCATTTCCCGCGTCATGCCCGTCCTCCCCGATGGTTGCTGCGTCGGTTCTGCTCCGGCAGTCCCCGGGGCGCCCCTTGGTCAGGCGCCCCGGCGGTCGCCGGCCGGTTCAGAAACCTTCCAGAGTGATCTTGCCCTTGGCCTTGCCTGTCTCCAGCAAGCCATGCGCACGGATCAGGTTCTCCGCGTTTATGGTCCCGAAGGCTTCCGTCGCCGTGGACTTGATCTTGCCCGCATCGATTAGCCCAGCGACCTCGTTCAGAATGTCCCTCTGACGGGCGCTGTCCTCGGTGCCGAACAGGGACCGCGTGTACATGAACTCCCAGTGCACGGAGGCCGATTTCTGCTTGAACGGCATGATATTGAAGTCTTCCGGGTCATCGATCAGGCCGAAGCGCCCTTGCGGCGCGATGAACTCTGCGGCCTGCGGCACGTATCCATCCGAGTAATTGGTGGAGAACACGAAGCCGGGTGCGCCAATCCCGAGCGCCGCGATCTGCTCGGGCAGCGGTTTGGTGTGATCCACGACATGGTGCGCACCCAGGCTCTTGACCCATTCCCGCGTCTCCGCGCGCGACGCCGTGGCGATGACGACCAGATCCGTCAGTGCGTGCAGCAGCTGGATGGCAATCGACCCGACGCCTCCAGCGCCACCGATGATCACGACAGCATTGGCCGCACCCGGCACCGGCCGCGTCACGTCGAGGCGGTCAAACAGCATTTCATAGGCGGTCAGCGTGGTCAGAGGCATCGCAGCGGCGGCAGCCGTGTCGATTGAACGTGGGGCATGGCCGACGATCCGCTCATCGACAAGGTGATACTCCGAGTTCGTTCCGGGGCGGTTGATTGCGCCCGCGTACCAGACCGTGTCGCCGGGTTTGAACTCTGAGGAAGCGCTGGCCACCTCGACCACCTCGCCAACCGCATCCCACCCAAGGATGGCCGGTGCGTCGCCTTCAGGCGCGCGGCGTTGCCGGATCTTGGTGTCGACCGGGTTCACCGACACCGCCTGAACCTTCACCAGCAGATCTTGCCCATTGGCCTTCGGGATCTCGGCGTCGAAATCGATCAAGGCGTCGTCGCGATCAATGGGTCCCATGCTTGTGTACCCAACAGCTTTCATCATCCTGTCCTCTTCAAACTGATAGAAGTCATCCTGGCTCTGCGCCGACCTCGCGTCTTTCGGAAACCGCGGCCGGCAAGACAGCCACGCCATTCAACCGCCCGTTAGACAGGGTCCGTAAATCGGCGCATGTGATGCTGGCCGGGGCTTGCCCGGCCATGCAAAGGATCTCAACCGATGACGGTCATCTCGTTGAGAGTGAACTCGTCCACAGCGCCATCGGTGGCAGCCATGTAATCTGCCAGGTGCTGGTTATTCATATGGGTCTGCCACAGCTCGCGGCTTTCCCAGTTCTCGTAGAACAGGAAATGCGCCGGGTTCTCGTTGTCCTGATGAAGGTCGTAGTTGATGCAGCCTTTCTCGGCGCGCGTGACATCGATCAGTTTCAAAAGCTCCGACTTCACCAGTTCGATCTTGTCTGGGTTTGCCTTGATGTTGGCGACGATGGTCAGTTTGGGCATTCGATGGCTCCGTTCAGCAGGTGTTTCGATGAACGGAATTTACGGGGCCAAGGTTTCCGGATAAACAAGCAATCATCAAAATGATAATCCGGAAATTTCGAATAATGTTGATCGACAGTATCCGCCTCTTTCTCAAGATCACCGAGAAGGGCAGCATGGTTGCTGCCGGGCGCGAAGTCGGGCTGTCCGCATCCACGGTGTCCGAAAGGTTGGCGTTCCTTGAGGCCCATTACGGGGTTGTCCTGTTCAACCGGACCACCCGCTCCCTGAGCCTGACCGACGAGGGGCGAACGCTTCTCGAAGGCGCAAGGGCGGTCCTGAGCGAGATTGACGATCTGGACACGCGCATCCGGCATGGGGCGGAGACCCTTTCAGGCCCGATCCGGGTCAGTGCCCCGGTCGATCTCGGGAGAACGGTCGTCACACAAGCTGTAACAGCCTTCATCGAAGCGCATCCGTCCATCTCCATTGAGCTGGCGCTCTCAGATGGCTACGTGGACCTGGTCGGCCAGGGCTTTGACATCGCGCTCCGGTTTGGCGCCGTGGCCGACAGCACCTTGCGGGCCCGCACTCTCGGGGAGTACCGGCGGATCGTCTGCGCCGCCCCCTCCTACCTTGCAGAGCATGGAACCCCAAGAACGCCGGCCGACTTGATCAATCACAACTGCCTTGTCATGCGTTTTGGCATGACCCTGGACAATATCTGGCGATTTGGAGAGGGCAAGAAGGTTCTGGTTGTCACCGTTCGGGGCGACAAGGTTGTCAACGACGGCTGGCTGATACGTCAATGGGCACTTGAGGGCCGCGGTATCATTCTGAAATCGGAACTCGATGTCGCGGATGACCTGTCGTCGGGACGGCTTGTTGCGCTCCTCGAAGACGAAGCTCCACCGCCCAATCCTCTGCAAATGGTGTTTCCACCGGGGCGTGCACAGCCAAGGCGGGTCAGGGCGCTGGCCGAGAGACTTTCGGCCATCATGAAGGAACGAAGGCAGGCCAATGGCGAAGTAATTCGCCAAAGCTGACGCGGACTGCGAGTGCGATGAATGTCGGCTGTGGGCCGGCCTCGCTTCCAGATCCTTTGCTGCATCTGCTTAACGCGGCAAGTGCTCGAAAGTCGGGAATGCGCAGGTAGCGGTTGCTCGCGATGATCGGTCGAAGGTCGGCAAGGTCCGCAGTGCCGACGCTGATCCACCAGGCGATGAACGACGGCTCCGCCTCGAACCGGGCCTTGGTGCCTTCAGCGGCGAAGGACAGAGAAGAGCCCTTCTTGACCGATGCTGCGCGTTGCACCTGCGGCAGCATTACCGGTACTCCGGACCATCGCTGCGAACGGGATAAAGCGATCCTTGCAAGAGCAGCATTCAGCAAGAAGGCCAGAGAACGGACTCTCGCTGCGGCTTGCGCGCAAGGCTGCTCGGTGGGCGGACGAGACGTTCGCGCTCAAGTTGTCCGACGTGACTGCAGGGTCGCAACGGGGTTTTCGCCAAAGACATCTTTGTAGAGCTTGCTGAACCGCCCGTGATGTTCGATGCCGCACATTAGACAGACATCTGACACGGTAGTTGGACCATTGCGGTCGAGCAGCGCACGCCTTGCGCAATGGAGCCTTGCCTGTGAAAGCACTTGCATCGGCGGCGCCCCGCGAACTTTGCGAAAGGCGGCTTGAAGAGTTCGTTCGGAGACGCCGACGTGGCGGGCAATGTCCCGAACACTACCGATTTGGTCGGGTCTCTCGAAAATCAGTGCTTCGGCTTTTCGAACGTATGTAAGACACAGGTCTTGCTCCTGGCCCAACGGCTCTCGCGCAGCAGGACCAAGAAATGTGTCCAGGCAGGCGTTCATCTGCTCGATAACCAACGTCGTCCAGGCATCTGCCAAGTGCTTCTCAATTTCTCTCGCGCCGGTTAGGGAAACCTGCGTAGCGAGTGCGAGCGTCAGGCGCGCCAAGTGCAAATCGGCATTCCTGGACATATCGCCCCAAACCATGCCCCCCCTTGCTTCCATGCGTGCGAGACGGTCTCCCAGCGGTTGCGACGGCAGGGAGAGTACAAAAGCTTCGTAGCGGGCATCCCGATCGGGCAGGACGGTCGTCTCGCGCGTCCCGCGACCGATCAGAATCCATGGTTCGTCCTTGCGCTCAAACCGCATGTGTTCGTTCCGGCTCGCCAATGTCCCCTTTACCGGAACCAGGAGGTTGGGACGTTGGAGTTCCGACAAGACAACGTCATGTCCGGTGGATCTTACATAGGCGAGGCTCAGCGAGCCAATATCGCTGATCGCGACGGCTGCCTCGCCACCTGTCGGATTGTGAAGCGTGAGAGTGGCCTTGCCCGTGAATTGGCGCCTGGAGAGCTTCGTCTTTTGGTTGCCATAATACGAACTGAGGCGAAATCCTCCGATCTCCTTTGGAAGCCCGCCGTCAGCGGCCTCGCTCAGCACACAGGGAGCGAACCCGGCCATTGGATTGGAAACCTGTGCAATCGGATCGAACATTTCTTACCCATGTTTCGGCTATTGGATAATGCCTGCGCCTGATGGATAGACGGGTTCCCCGCAGGCTGCAATCTTCGCCGATGAATCGTGGTCAGACAGAAGGCGTTCCGCAGAGTTTGATCCCCGCATGCCAACACATGCAGCAGCGCCTTTCGGAGAAGCGTTGCTGTGTCTGAAGTGCCCAAAACAATCGATATTCAGGGTTTTGAACCAATGACCAAACCTCTTCGTCTCGCGGCCATCTCGGCAATGCTCACCGCGCTGCCTTTCGCTGCTACGTCCGCAAATGTCGGCCAGGCCTCCATCGATGGCTGCATCGATCAGATCCGCACGGTCGGTGGACCAGACGGCCAGAGCGGTACAGTCATTTCGTCGGAATACTCCGAGGCCAACTCCCTCATCATGTTCCGCGATGCAGGAAACACTGTCTGGCGCTGCCTTGTTTCCAATGACGGCGTTATCGCTGAACTCACCGTCGCGGAAGCGGCCGATGACGGTGACGGTGATGGTGATGGTGATGGTGATGGTGATGGTGATGGCGCGATGGCGGGTTCTGGATCGTCAAGCTCCGAACGGGTGCAGTTCGCAGGTGGCACGTCCGGTGCCGAGCTTACCGGTTCTCTGCTGCCGCAAGAGAGCCGACGCTACATCCTTGGGGCGCGCGACGGGCAGTTCCTGTATTTTCGCCTTGCCGCGAACGGACCCGGTATGACCTACGTGATCTACAACCCTGACGGGTCGGTGTTGCTCGATGAAATGGGGGCCGCGCAAGAGTATCGTGGGCAGCTCTGGCAGTCGGGTGACCACGTGATCGAGGTTTACAACACCTCCAATGGTGCCCAGTCCTACAACGTCATCTTCGGGATTGAATGACACAGGTAGCCGACAACGCTGCGTCAAGAATTGGAGGATCCATGAATAATCCGCGCAAGTTGATCCTTGCCGTTACAGCATTCGGTGCTTTGGCCGGATGCGTAGAGACGTCCAACCCCACCGCACCGCCCTCGGGCCAACCGTCCGTGGGAAGCGCCACCGATTTGACGGCATTTGAAGGTGCACGTGCCGGCCAGGCCGAGATGGGCATCCAAAACCTCGGCTACGAGTTGATCCGGACCGACGGCCTTACGGCGTTCTGGTTCAACCGAAGCACCGGCGCCTGCGCGCGAATCACGACGTCAGATGGCCGCTATTCCAATGTCACCATGATGCCGGTCGAGGATTGCTGATACGGCCGCAAGGTAAAAAACACCTCGCAACTAAACCCAAGGTAAACCAAATGAAAAATGCCCTCGCTGTCTCCATCATCCTCGTTGTCCTGGCAGGATGTGTTGACGAGCAGTCCTATACGACGGAAGCCGATATCTCGGAAGCGAACCGCAACACCGAATGTCCTGTGGATGTGACGGAAGCTGATCGCGCCAATTACCCGGCGTGCAACTGATCTGGCTCCGCGGGCGGCCAGGCACGTGCTCGGAGATCAGCGAAAGCAAATGAGATCCAGGCTGACGACAGCCTGCCAATGGGTCGTTCGGATCGTCGGGGTATTTTACCTCTTTGCCCTGGCGTTGCTTCTGGTCGGGACCTTCGGGCTCTTCGATCAGGAGCGCGATCCCCTGGCCGGGGTGTTCCTGATGCCCCTGGGGTTGCCATGGGTTCTTTGGCTGGATGGGTTTCCGGATCGCAGCCTGCCCTGGTTGGCCACTCTGGCGCCGTTGCTGAACCTCACGATTTTGACATTGCTTTGTCGCTACGTTCGCAGCGACACGGCTGACGAAAAAACAACTCAATAAGGGAGGGCCAAGTGCACTTTGACCTCGCACATGCGCTCGTAACGGGCGTTCTCGTATTTGCCGTAATGATCGGAATGCAAAAGGCGGGCCTCTATGCTCCGCACAAGGAGGGTGGCCCGAGGTGGAGTTGGCCGCTGTTCTTCGGGATCGGTGCCGCGGTGTTTGTCCTCAATTTGGTTTGGCCCTGAAGGCTATCGCTTCTGCAGCAACTGAACGGATACGGCGGCCGACGAGACGGAAATGACCCGATCTCAAATCGAAGCCGACATTCCGCTCGGCTGAGCCGGATGGCCGCACCGGGCCGTTCTCGACGGTCAACCTGGCCGGATCGATCGCACGCTCTCGCGGATGCAGAATCGGTCAGGTAG
>NZ_JAWMPX010000048.1:0-18536 GCF_033101155.1 Tropicimonas sp. TH_r6 | reverse complement strand
GCGGCAACCTGCTTTCGAGGTGCAACCGCCGAAGCGGCGCAAGATGAAGCGGCGTCTGTTCGACAAGTACAGTTCGATCATCCGATTGCGACCGACACATCCGAAGCACGCCTGGAGCAGAGATTTTCGTTCGCGACAAACTCAGCAATGGCGTGTCTACAAGATGCTGACGGTTCGGGACGATTATACCCGCCAGGCACTGGTTGTCGAAGTGTGGGCCTGGATTGGTTCCGAGAATTTGCTGGAAGCCATGTACGGGCTGTTCCTGCGCCACGACAAACCTGAGTTTACGCATAAAGACCATGGTCCAAATTCGCATCAGAAATCTCGTAGCGGTGGCTTGAGAAGGTAGGCGAAAAACCCATCCAGATCTATCCGGCTTCGCCTTGGGGAAACGGTTATATAGAATGGTTCGATGGTACTCTACGAAGGGAAGCCCTGAACGCCGAATGGTGCATGACGACCAGACAGGCTCAAAATCGTCATCCACTGCTGGCCCAAAGAATACAATCACACCCGCCCGCATCAGACGCTCAGAATGCCTCCTCAGGCACCCAAAAAACGTCTAGGAAGTGGCCTATAGAAATGAAGCTGGATACTGTCAGACCACCTTTCGAAACAGACCGTACTGGAATGACTGGGCGCTGCCCCAGGGTGTAAGATGAACATGAGAGCGGAACGCTACGGGCGCGAATGAACGTCCAAGAGCGTTGGCGAGGGTTTTTGGATCGTACCGCATGACAGGAAGGCCGCTACATGTTTCAGGTCCGTTGGAGGCAAAGGAGGCGATAACAGCGTGCCCACCTGGCCTTAGGCAACGTAAAAGCCTGTCGATATATGCGAAGCGATCGATCGGCACTGTAAGGAAGTGAAACGCGGCGCGGTCATGCCACAGATCGTAGTGCCGTCTCGGCTCCCAGGTGGTTACGTCGGCGACAATCCAGTCGATGCTCTCCCCAAGAGGTCCAAGCCGCTTCCGGGTCGAGGCGAGCGCCGCCGGCGACAGGTCGAGCACCGTCAGATCCCGTAGGCCTTGTTCCATCAGACGCTTGCTCAAGCAAGAGGTTCCACCTCCAATGTCGATGACCGAGGATTCCGATGTCACCCCGGCCAGATTGGCGAGGTCAAGGGACGTTGCGGGATCCTCCTGATGCCAACTCAGCTCGGCATTGGATTTCTCGGTGTAGACCTGCTCCCAATGCGTCGTTCGGCTGTTCTCCATGGTTCACTTTCTGGTTTGTTCGCACCACCCAACATATTCTCCACGTGGAATTCGTTCAAGCTTGCGGCGAAGTTGCAGGAGAACGAAAACCGATTCAGCGGCTCGTCGAGCCCGACTGAGGAGAGGCGGGTCTGCGTCAATAAACCCCGTCCGAGTTGTTGCTTGCCTTTCGATTGCGTGAAGGCTCCCGATGGCAAATTGGTGTGGCTGTTCTTATCGTCGCACTCATGCCAACACGCTCAAATGCCCATCCGCTTCGCCTCCCGGCCGGTTCGGTCCTGTTCAGCCCCGGGCAGGAATGTCCCGGTTTCGTTCGGCTGCATTCCGGTAGCATCCGGGTCTCTCTGACAGCCGAGAATGGGCGGGAGGTCGTGCTCTACCGGGTAGCGCCCGGCGGACTTTGCTTGCAGACATTTTCCTGTCTCATCGATGGGCGGCGATACTCGGCCGAAGGTCGTGCAGAGACAGATATCGAAGGAGAGATCGTTCCGCACGCAGCGTTTCAGCGCAATCTCGCGGAGGATGCGGCGTTCAGAGCGGGTGTGTTTCGCGCCGTTGCAGAACGGTTTTCCGATTACGAACAGCTCGTCGAAGAGGTCGCCTTGACTGGTTTCGATGCCCGGCTGGCACGCGTGTTGACCCGGCTTGCCACCAACGGCGTGCTTCAGATGACACATGAGAGCCTTGCCGCTGAAACAGCATCCGGGCGCGCCTTCGTCAGCCGACGCCTAGCCGAGTTCGAGCGCAACGGGATCATCGCGCGCCGGCGCGGCGAGATCGAAATCCTTGATTTCGTCGGGCTCGAACGGATCGCGCAAGAGACCGGGTGACAATGTCACCGACAGGATCGGCGCTCTCTGCGAGACTGAGCTCGAAACTTGCATAGGAGAACCACCATGTCCCGAAACGAAGGTACCTTCGATCGCGCATTGCGCATCATTCTCGGCCTGATCCTGTTGCCCCTGGTCTTTATCGGCCCGGAAACGCCCTGGGGCTTGATCGGCCTCGTGCCGCTTGTGACGGGATTGATTGGCTATTGCCCGCTCTATGCCATCTTCGGCTTCAAGACCTGTCCGCTTTCGAAGACGTCATAATCTGATCTGTCAGCCGCTTCGGACCAAAGGCCGTATCCGGCGCGGCCGAAACATCCCATAAGAAGGGCAATGGAGCCCCGTGAGAAGAATCCGTCCCTCTGGAAAGGCGCGCCGTTGGCCACGCAATACGCGATTGCCAGCGGTGCTGTCCTTGTTGCGGTTGCGATCCTTGTCGGGACGGTCGTCGTTGGTCGGATCGAGGAGAACGTGGTCAGGAACAGCGCGAATTCGACGGCGCTCTTCATGGAGAGTGTGCTCGCTCCAATCGGACAGCAATTCGCGGATCAGGAAACCCTCTCGCCCGGTGCCCGGCGCGCCTTGGAGGAGATTTTCCAGAACACACCCATCGGCGAACGCGTGATTTCCTACAAGATCTGGAAACAGGGGGGGAAGGTTGTCGAAGCCTCAGATCCAACAATTGTCGGCGAGATCTTCCCGGTAACAGACGGACTTCGCTCTGCCTGGGAAGGCCAGGTGGCTGCCGAATTCGAGGCCCTCGGCGACGCAGAAGACGCTGGCGAGCAGAAGCTCGGCCTCCCACTGCTCGAAATCTATACGCCGATCCGGGAGTACTATTCCGGCGAGATCATTGCCGTTGCCGAGTTCTACGAGGTGCACGAGCAACTCGCGGCGGATCTCGCATGGGCGCGGCGAGACTCATGGCTGGCAGTGTTCGGTGCGTTCGGCGGGCTTGGGCTTGTTCTCTACCTGATCGTGCTTCGCGGAAGTCGGGTGATCGAGCGGCAACAGGAGAGGCTCCAGAGTCAGTTTCGAGACCTCGAATCCCTCTCCACCCACAACCAGAACTTGCGTCGGCGCGTTCGCGACGCAGCCGGACGTTCCGCGGAGCGTGCGGACCGCTCCATGCGCCAGATAGGGGCGGACCTGCATGACGGTCCGGCGCAACAGCTTGCATTCGCGGCCCTCAGGCTTGACGCCTTGCGGGATGGGCAAGCGATCCCAGACCGCCGACAAGAGATAGATCGGGTCGAGGGCGCCATCTCGGCGGCCCTTGCCGAGATCCGAACCATCTCACGCGGGCTGTCCTTACCTGATGTAGCTGAGAAGCAGTCCGCCGAGATCGTTGAGATGGCCGTCGAAGAACACAGGTCCCGGACCGGCGACAATGTTGCAGTGAATGCTTCGTGCGCCATGTCGGTGGACATGCCGCTTGCCGCGCGACTTTGCCTGTTCCGCTTCGTGCAGGAGGGTCTGAACAATGCCAGCCGTCACGCGGATGGTGCCGGAATGGAGGTTGACCTTGCCTGCGATCAGACCCGGCTGGTCCTTTTGGTGCATGATGCAGGTACTGGTTTCGATCGGTCGCACACCCCGTACGGTCTCGGCTTGTCAGGGTTGCGCGACCGTGTGGAAAGCCTTGGCGGCGCATTCCACGCAGGGAGGCGAGCGGAAGGGGGCGGTGAGCTTCGGCTGGAACTCGATCTGGGAGAATGGACATGACCCAATTGCGCGTCTTGATCGCGGATGACCACCCGCTGTTTCGGGAAGGTGTCGCAGCGCTGCTCGACTCCGATGAGGGGACGGTCGTTGTCGGGCAGGCCGAGACAGGAAGGAGCGCGTTGGACATGGCAAACGAGCATCTGCCTGACCTTGTGCTGCTGGACTTGTCCATGCCGGATGGCGGGTTGTGGGCGCTTGGAGAGATAAAGAAACTCGACACGCCACCGGTTGTAGCGATCCTGACCGTTTCCGAAGACGATGAGGACATTTTCACCGCACTGAAATCCGGCGCGGACGGATACATTCTGAAAGGGATAGGCGGCAGGGACTTGCTGGCAGCGGTCGAAGATCTGGCAGCCGGGCGTAGCTACGTCTCGCCCGGCCTTGCCATGAAGGTCCTGCAGGCGATGCGATCCCCTGCGAAGGCAGATGCCGAGGACGATCCGCTGGACAGCCTAACCGCGCGCGAGGAGGAGATCCTTAGGCTCGTTGCGACCGGCAAAAGCAACAAGGAGGTCGGGCGGGCGCTCGACCTCCAGGAGAAGACGGTCAAGCATTACATGACCATCATTCTTCAGAAACTCCAGGTCCGAAACCGGACAGAGGCCGCGCTGATGGCGCACGGCCGCTGGCCGGAAACCTGATCCCTACCGGAACGCCTTGGAAAGGCGGGTAACATCGGATTGCCGCGCACGCCGCTCGACCACAGTCCGGTTCTGCGAATCCTTAAGTTCATAGCGACCGTTTTCGATCTCTTCCTTCCAGCCGTCCGTGTAGGTGACTTCGATGTTTCCACCGCTGGACTCGGCCTTCGCGACCTTCCCGCCCCCGCGGAACTTGCCGTTTCCGGCAGCCCGGCCGCCTTCCGTGCTTGTTTTCCTGCCGCCGCCCGATGAGGCGCTCTTCGTGCCGGCACCCGATGCCGCGCCAGCCTGCCGAAGCTTCGCGTAGTCGCTTTTGCGCGCCGGCCGTTCCTCAATGGTTCGGCCTCTGGAATCCTTGCGCTCAAAGCGACCGTTCTCGATCTCGATCTTGGTGCCGTCGCTGAACGTCACCTCGATGCCATTGTCATCGTCGTCGTCATCCTCCCGGTCGCTCCGGTTGTCTCTGCTATTGCTGCGACCGCTATTGTCATCATCATCATCGTCACGATCGCCGTCCCGACCTCCGCCACCCTTGCCAGAGCGGTCGTCGTCATCCCGATCATCGTCATCGTCATCGTCATCGTCATCGTCATCGTCATCGTCATCGTCATCGTCATCGTCATCGTCATCGTCGTCATCGTCATCGTCATCGTCATCGTCATCGTCGTCATCGCCATCCCGGTCGCTATCTTTGGCCCAGGCCACGGAGCTTTCGAACGAAACCAACGCAGTCTCGCTGTCGAGGCGAATCTCAAACGGCGCGGAGACGAAAAGAGCCGCGGCAATGGCAAGGCTTGCGGTGGAGGACAACAGGTCCCGGACTTCTTTCAACATGTGATATCTCCCAATTGGCCCACGGGATACGTGAGGCAGTGATTTGGCAGGGCGATTGCCCGATGGAGACATGAAACCCGGCTGGACTGGTGAAATCTTCGGACCTTGGTCGGGCGGCGTTGTCAATTAGGTCCGGTTCGTTGCCAACGGATGCCAATCCGGGGCTTCGCGTGTTGCCTTGCCAAGATTGCGCAGATCCATGACCTGCACACAGCAAGTCCCACTTCGTGGTGTCTTATCTGGTGTTGAGGGGGACATGTCCGCAGGCGACGCTGACGATAATTGCGATGCCATCGAAACCGAAACCCCTGATGTTCGTACGACGCCTCATATTTAGCCGCATGAGAAACTGAATGGGCCTGGCTTCGGCGCGGGATGACTTGGAGTTGCCTACTGGCCCTCTTTTCCGCGGCAGAGAGTTCCATGCAAGAGCGGCATCCGGTAGGCGAGGAAATTGGATGCACGGCATTCAAAGGTCGAGTTGCCAAACCAGCAAAAACATTATTATTTCTGAACGCGTTAAGGGGTTGAGTGGTCCTCTGAGCGCAAGGCCTCATTTTGGCCGCCGAGCGCCCCGCATCCCCAATTTCGGGGCGCTCGTTATTTCCAGGCCTCTTCTTCCGCGAGATCAAGTGTTGTTGCTGACAGGCGACGGAAACGGGAGCAGGGTGCGTATCAGGAATGCGCAACGTTGATGTATTGGAGGATATCATGACACGCATCGCTCTTCCGCTTGCGGTGACACTGGCCGTTCTCGGGACCGCCGCCCTTGCCCAGCACGTTGTGTCCGGCGGTAGCTTTTGGGCGCGTTGGGACGCGAACAATGATGGCAGGGTTACTCTGAGCGAGGTCGAGACACGTCGGGCTGCGCTCTTCAGCACCTATGACACGAATGGCGATGGCGCTCTTTCCGCGGCCGAGTTCGACCGGATCACGCCGCAATCTGTCGGTGGCCGGCAGACGAATTCTCTGCGCGGTACCTGGCAGGTTGTCCGTACACAGATCGATGCCGATGGAGACGGGCGGGTCACCCAGGCGGAATACGTGGCCGGCGCGCAAATCTGGCGCGACAGGATGGACCTCAACGG
Source organism: Tropicimonas sp. TH_r6 (assembly GCF_033101155.1). Classification (NCBI taxonomy): domain Bacteria; kingdom Pseudomonadati; phylum Pseudomonadota; class Alphaproteobacteria; order Rhodobacterales; family Roseobacteraceae; genus Tropicimonas; species Tropicimonas sp. TH_r6. Next base: position 12,193 of record NZ_JAWMPX010000048.1, on the reverse strand, counting down.
TGATGGCGTTCTGACCGCTACGGATTTCGGGCGCACCGAAATGGGTGCGAGTCGAGGAAACGGTCGGGGCAATGGCCAAGGGCGCGGGATGCGGTGGAACAACGGTTGAGCCGCAATGGCCGCACAAGCTGGAATGCGTGCGCCTGACATGATGGTATGCGAGACGAAGGCAGCGGCTGTCAGGCCGCTGTCAGGTCGAATCCGCGATACTGGCGCCTGTGAAATACGCATACCTCTTCCTGACTCTCATTCTTGCCGGACCGGGCCTTGCCGAGTCCGACCATAACCTTGCCCGCGAGGCGGCCTCCCGCAGCGAGATCCTCCCTCTCGCCGCGGTGATGCAGGATGTGTCGGATCGCTACTCCGCGACACTGCTCGAGGTCGAACTGGAGCGCGAACACGGGCAGTATGTTTACGAGTTCGAGCTGATCACGCCAGACGGTCGCATACTCGAAGTCCTGGTAGACGCCACAACCGGCGAGGTTCTTGAGGAAGAGGAGGATTGATCCAATGCGCGCGCTCGTCGTCGAGGATGACGCGAGGATTGCCTCCGACCTGGGGACGGCGCTTCAGAGCGTGGGGTTCCGGGTGGAGAGCTGCGCGGATGGCGAGGAAGCCTGGTTTCTTGGCGACACTGAAGACTACGACCTCGTTGTGCTGGATCTTGGCCTGCCACAAGTGGACGGTCTGACAGTGCTGAAGCGCTGGCGCGGCAATGGCCGGGACATGCCTGTTCTCGTGCTGACAGCGCGCGGTGCCTGGACGGAACGGGTGGAAGGGATAGATGCTGGCGCAGACGACTACCTGCCCAAACCCTTCCGCATGGAGGAACTGGTGGCACGCGCCCGGGCGCTGGTGCGGCGGTCGGCAGGGCGTGGTTCGGCCTTGCAGGAGGCGGGCGACCTTGTCGTCGATACGAACCGGATGTCGGTTTCCCTGCGCGGGGTTCCGATGTCGGTCACGGCGCTCGAGTACCGGCTCCTCGCCTACCTGATGCTGCACCGGGACAGGATCATCGCCCCAGGCGAGTTGCTTGAGCATCTCTATGGTGATGAAGATGCCCGTGAGGCCAATGCACTGGAAGCAGTCATTACGCGCCTGCGCCGGAAGCTCGGCCCCGGGATCCTCGGAACCCGCCGCGGCTTCGGGTATTTCCTCGAACCGCCGGAGCCGAACGCGTGAAGTCCTATTCGCTTCGCTGGCGGCTCCTCGCGACCGGGACGATCGCGGTCGTGGTCGCGCTGGCGATTGCCGCCGTTGGGATATCGCTTCTGTTCTCGGCCCATGTGGAGCGCCGTGCGCTGGCGGAATTGTCGGTGCAACTCGACCAGGTCCTTTCAGGGGTCGAACGGGATGCGGACGGGCAGATCTATCTCTCCAACCAGCCGGCCGATCCACGCTTCAGCCGCCCGCTCGGCGGTCTTTACTGGCAGATTGCGGTGGAAGGGGGGCTTCTTCGGTCCCGTTCACTCTGGGATCACGAAATCCCGTTGCCTGACGATGAACTTCCCGATGGAGGGGAACATGTCCACATGCTTAAAGGGCCCGCTGAGCAATCGATCCTGACGGTCGAACGGAGTGTGATCCTTCCTGCAAGACTGGGCGAGACGCCGATGCGGGCTGCGGTTGCCGTGGATCGGGCGGACCTTCGGGCTGCCAGTCACGAGTTTGCTTCGGACCTTTTACCCTATCTGGCCGTCCTTGCCGCGGTGTTGATCCTTGCAATGGCCGCTCAGGTGGCCATCGGGCTGCGTCCGCTCGGGCGTGTAGAAGCCCGGATCGCCAGTATTCGTTCTGGTTCCTCGCAGCGGCTTGGCGAGGATTTTCCAACTGAAGTGATCCCTTTGGCCAAAAAGGTGGATGCGCTTCTCGCAGAACGCGAAGAGGAGGTTTCCCGTGCCGGAATGCGCGCCGCGGATCTGGCACACGGGTTCAAGACACCGCTTCAGGCGATGCTCGGCGAGGCGGGACGCTTGCGGGCGGGTGGACAGGTCGAACATGCCGAGGCCATCGAGGAAACCGTCGAGACGATGCGGGGGCATGTCGACCGGGAGTTGATGCGCGCGCGTGCGTCGCTGCATCGTAAAACCGCACAGTGCGGTGTCGGCGAGGTCGTGGAGGCTGTTCTTCGGGTCTTGCGCCGCACATCGCCGGGCAATGAGAAGAACTGGCATGTCGACATTCCGCCGGATCTTTCCATGGCGGCCGACGCGGGCGACCTGACCGAGATATTGGGTGCCATCGCGGAGAATGCCGCCCGCCATGCGAAGTCTCGTGTCGGGATAGATGCCCATGTGGACGGCCAGATGGTGGAGATCCGGATTGTCGACGACGGTCCCGGCATCCCGCCCGATCGCTTAGCAGAGATAACGCGCCGGGGCGTTCGGGCCGATGAAACCTCTGCCGGTAGCGGTTTCGGGCTGGCTATCGCCTCCGAACTTGCCGAAACCCTCGGCGGCAGATTGGACCTTCACCCCGGCACGCCTGGGTTGTCGGTGCACGTGATCCTGCCGAAAGGGTGACGGCCATTGCGACCGGCGTTGTTACGACCGAAGCCGGTCAAGCATGGGGCACTTGGTGGATCCTTCAGCGCAGTTGGCGGTCAGTTCCTCAAGAGCCGACGCAAGCTCCTGCAACTCGGAGATCTTGGAATTCACCTCGTCCAGTTGCGACAAGCCAAAATCCCGGACCTCGCTGCAATCGGCGGTTTCTTCAGAGGACAACGCGTAGAGCTTGCAGGCGATCGGAAGCGGGAACCCCAGGTCGCGGCATCGCCGGATGAATCGCAGTTCAGCGACCGCCGCCTCGGTGTAGACCCTTCGACCGGAGGCGGTTCTTTCAGCCTTTGCGATGACGCCTTCCCGCTCATAGTAGCGGATTGTTTCAATCGGCACCCCGCTTCGTCGGGATGCTTCGCCAATCGCGTGCATGTGATGAACTTTCGCTTGAACCTGTAGTTGCTACAGGATGCATGGTCTGCTGCATGATGTCGAACACAGATCATCTTGCCGAAACTCCTGACCGAGGTCCAAGCCGCCTGTTTGTCGGTTCGGCCGGCGTCCTGGCGCTTCTTTCCGCGTCCTGCTGCGTCTTGCCGATCGGGCTCTCAATCATTGGCCTTGGCGGTGCGTGGTTGACGATGCTTGGCCCATTTGTCGCCTACCAGACCGAGATACTCATCGTTGTCGGGGCGGTGCTGATCTGGGGTTGGTTGCGCCTGTGGCGTCGTTGGCCTTGCGCACGGAGACGACGTTCGACCCTTGTTATCCTCGGGTTCGCGACCGTTTCATTCCTTCTGGCGGCATCCTCGTCCCTTTGGGAAGACGAAGCGGCGCGAGCGATGTTTTCCCTATTGCGGAGTAGCCGAACGTGAACACCCAGACAGTTGAGTTGAAGAGTACCATTACCTGTCCGAAATGCGGAAAGTCCGAAACCGAGACCATGCCGACCGACAGTTGCCAATGGTTCTATGAATGCAAATCCTGCGGAGAGGTTCTGAAACCTCTCCCCGGCGATTGCTGCGTTTTCTGTTCCTACGGAACCGTGCCCTGTCCGCCGATCCAGAAAGGCGACAGCTGCTGCGGTTGATTGAACACGACCTCTGCGGCCGCGCTTCAAGAACTGGCGTTCCGAGGCGCCGTTCGCAGACCAAAACGTTCGGGCAACAAATCTGACAGCTCGCTGACAGCCTTGATCAGGCCGGTGTCAGTGCCACTATGAGACCTTGCCTTCAGTCGCCTGTTTTAGGTGTTGGAGGCAAAGAATGACTGACGCGACATCCACACGATTTGCCCCGTCGGGGGAGCCGGTGCGAGTCTGGGATATATGGGTGCGCCTGTTCCATTGGTCGCTTGTTGCCAGCATCAGCACCGCCGCTGTAACCGGATTCATTCTCGGAGCGCAGTATATCGCGCTACACATCGCATCCGGACTGATCGCTATGGCGCTGGTCGCGGCACGCATTGTCTGGGGATTTCTCGGGCCCACTCATGCCCGGTTCCGGGACTTCCTGCGCAAGCCGGCCGAGATCCTGTCCCATCTGACGGGAGGAGATACTGGCCGGCACCTGGGTCACAACCCGGCCGGTGGCCTGATGATGCTTGGCTTGATGGCTGTCGTGGGATTGCTCGCCCACACCGGGTTGGCGGGGCTCGGGGGAGCCATGAAAACAGGGCCGTTCCTCTCGCTGCCCTACGCGATTGGAGAGGCCGGTCTGGAGCTCCACGAAGTCCTGGCACTGCTGCTTCTTGTCATGATCCTTGCGCATGTCGTCGCCGCGATCCTCGAGAGCCGACGCAGCCATGAGAACCTCGCCCGCTCGATGGTAACCGGCATCAAGGAGAGCCGTCCCGGCGATCACCCCAGCCATCTCGCGCGTGCATACCCGCGCCTCGCCTTGTTGGTCATTGCCATATTGGCAGGCGCCATTGCGGTGAGCCTGCGGCAGAACACCCATGCCCCCGCTTTCGCTCCGGTGGTCGAGCTCGACGAGATCTTTGCCGAGGAATGCACCGCCTGCCACCTCGCCTATCACCCCAGCCTTTTGTCGGCAGTGGAATGGCGGGAGATCATGGGCGGCCTTGACGAACACTTTGGCGAAGATGCCAGCCTCGATTCAGAGACCAACGCCCGGATCACCGAATGGCTGATCTCCCATGACGCGTCGACCGCGCAGACCCGGCCAGCCCACCAGTTTGCCGGCGCGAGGGAAGATCCGACCGGCTCGATCACCGAAACACGCGCCTGGGCCGATCTGCACGAGAGCCTATCGGAAAGGACCTTCTTCCGTGCTCCCATCTACTCGAAATCGAACTGTTCTGCCTGTCATGCCGATGCCGAGACCGGATGGTTCAGCCCCTTCCAGATCCGAATTTCCAAGGAGACACCCAGATGAAATACCTGTTGGTTCTGCCAATTGCCCTTCTGGCTGCGCCCGCTGTCGCGCAATCGACCACACCCGCCGAGTTGCTTGCGCAATACTCGACCAAGGCTGGCGCGGAAGCATCCGCCGAGCGTGGGCAGGCCTTGTTCATGGCCGATCACACCGGCGGCAAGCCCGACACGCCCTCCTGCACGACCTGCCACACGGCTGACCCGAAGAGCGCCGGACAAGCCCGGACCGGCAAGCCGATCGAGCCGCTGGCGCCCTCGGCCAACCCGGAGCGGTTCACCGATCTCAAGTTCGTCGAGAAATGGTTCGGCCGGAATTGCAATTCCGTGCTCGGCCGCGACTGCACCGCAGCCGAAAAGGCCGATGTCATCGCCTGGCTCGCCAGCCTCTGACCCACACGGAAATTGACCATGAAACATATCCTGCTTTTTGCCATCGCCGCCATTGCGCACTCGGGAGGCGCATTTGCCGACGAGATGGAATACATGCCGCCCGTGACCCATGCCGCCACACTGGAAGAATGCAGCGCCTGTCATATGGCCTACCCGGCCGGGTTCCTGCCGCCGCAATCATGGAGTGTCATGATGGACGCTCTGGACGATCATTTTGGCGAGAATGCCGGGCTGGACGAGGAGACCCGCGCCGAGATCGAGGCCTATCTCGTTGCGAATGCCGGACGGGATCGTTCGAAGGGAAGCACCGTGCCGTTGCGCATCTCCGATTTGCCGTGGTTCCGGCATGAACATGAGGAAGAGGTCTCGAAGCGCCAGTTCGAACAGGCGAAGTCCTGGGCCAATTGCAATGCCTGCCACAAACAGGCGGAACAGGGGATCTTCGAGGACGATTGAAAAACCAGAGGACGTGCATGCTTGGTTGCGCCGGCACGTCCCTCCGCCTTTTGAATCTCCGTCAGCCTGTTGTCAGGAGGAGGGTGATATCCTTTGGAAAACGATACGCGAACAGAGGCAGCATAAGTGAACATCGACTGGGGCATTCATCGCCGGGAAGAACACGGTCTGGGACAAATACAGGAGTATCTGAAGCAGATCGTCTATGGCGGCAATGACGGGATTGTCACCACATTCGCCATTGTCGCCGGTTTCGCGGGTGCCTCTGCCGATGGCGCGGCACAGATCGGTGCCCTGGCGGTTCTCGTGTTCGGCCTGGCAAATCTCTTTGCGGACGCGGTCTCGATGGGGTTGGGGGAGTTCCTGTCGACCCGATCGCAACGAGATCTCTATGTCTCGCATCGCAGGATCGAACTGGAGGAGCTGGAAGCAAACCCGGAGCACGAGCGGCGCGAGCTGGTCCAGATGCTGGTTGAGCGCGGCCTTGAACCCGTTGCCGCAGATCGGATGTCCCGCGAGCTGATCCAATGCCCGGAACTCGTCGCCGACATGATGATGAGCTACGAGCTGGAAATGCCGGACATGCGCAACGGCTCTCCGGCGCTTGACGGGCTGATGACCTTCCTGTCCTTCGTCACTTTCGGAGCCATACCGCTGGCGCCCTATTTCCTGTTCGAACCGACAGTCGCGACTTTCTACGCCTCGGTCGCCGCCACGTTCTCGGCGCTCGTCCTGTTGGGCATTCTACGGTGGTGGTCGACCAGGGAGAGCATGCTGCGTTGTGTCGGCGAAACGGTTCTCGTCGGTAGTGTTTGCGCCGTCGTCGCCTACGGGGTTGGTGCAATCGTCGGAGGATAGTGGACGGACAGGGAGATCTATCGCGGCAATCGTCGTTTCAGTAGCTGCGAGAGGTGTCGTCGAAGACATGTGAGCGAAGCGCGAGGGGGAAGTTATGCGTGTGCTGATAACGGGCGGAAGTGGCAAGGCGGGGCGACATGTGTGCCGTTTCCTCGTTGGCAAGGGCCACAGGGTCGTCAATGTGGATCTGAGACCGCTGGACGAGCCGGGGATCGACAACCTGATCGCCGACATCACCGACAGCGGGTCGATGTTCAACGTGATGACGAGCTACGCCGATTTCGACGAGCTGGAGCCTGGCACGGGTGTGCCGGCTTTCGATGCAGTTGTGCATCTCGCCGCCGTGCCACGCATTTTGATCAACCCCGATCACGAGACCTTCCGGGTCAACACCATCGGCACCTACAACGTGATCGAGGCGGCGGTGAAGCTCGGCATCCGCAAGATCGTCTTTGCCTCTTCCGAGACGACCTATGGCGTGTGCTTCGCCGATGGGGTTGCTTTGCCCGACTACCTGCCGGTCGACGAGGAGCACGACACCAACCCGATGGACAGCTACGGGCTCTCCAAGGTGGTCAACGAGAAGACCGCGCGCGCCTTCCAGCGCCGATCCGGCTTCGACATCTACGGGCTCCGCATCGGCAATGTGATGGAGCCGCACGAGTATGAGCGTTTCCCGGAGTTCTTTGCCGATCCAGGCTGCAGGCGGCGCAATATCTTCTGCTATATCGACGCGCGCGATCTCGGCCAGATCGTTGATCAGTGCCTGAAGACCGACGGGCTCGGTTTCCAAGTATTCAATGCCGGGAACGACACCAACTCGGTCAACATCCCCAACAGCGAGATCATCGCACGTTTCTATCCGGAGGTGCCGATCAAGCGGGAACTGCACCAGGACGAAGCGCTCTTCTCCAATCTGAAGATCCGGACCATGCTCGGCTTCGAGGAAAAACACGACTGGCGTGACTACGTTCCGGAGGATCAGCATTGAGCAATCCTGTCGTCGGCTTCATCGGCATCGGCTATATGGGCCGCGGTATCGGGGCCAACATCCTGAAGGCGGGTTTCCCGCTGGTCGTGGTGGCCCATCGCAATCGTGGTCCTGTCGAGGAGCTTGTCGCTCAGAGTGCCACCGAGGCGGCGTCTGTCGCCGAACTGGCCGCGCAAAGCGAGATCATCCACATCTGCGTCTCTGGCTCGCCGCAGGTCGAGGCGGTGATCAGCGGCGAAGGGGGCATTGTGGCCAATGCAAAAGCGGGAAGCGTGGTCATTGATTGCTCCACTTCCGACCCCGTCAGCACCGCCCACGTGGCCGAAACATTGGCCGAGAAGGGGATTTCCATGGCCGATGCCCCGCTTGGCGGCACGCCGGCCAATGCTGCGGACGGCACGCTCGGGGCGATGGTCGGCGCGGATGCGGAGACGTTCGCCCGGATCGAGCCGGTCCTGCGTGCATGGGCCAACAACATCATGCATCTCGGGCCCGTGGGCATGGGGCACAAGATGAAGCTTATCAACAACTTCATTGCCCTTGGAAACGCGGCCTTGCTGTCGGAGGCGATGGCGATCTCTCGCAAGTCGGGCCTGAGCATCGAACAGTTCCACCAGGTGATCGGCACCAGCCGGATGCGCAATGGCTTCTATGACACCTTCATGAAGTGGACGCTGGAACATGACGAGAATGCCCATCGTTTCTCGATCACCAACGCCCACAAGGACATGCGCTACCTGTCGAACCTCGCCACAAGCGTTGGGGCGGTGAACCCGGTGCAATCGGCAATTCGCAACAACCTCGGCGCGATGGAGGCGGCAGGGCAGGGGGAGCGCTATGTGCCGATGCTGGCCGATTTCATCGCCGCCATGAATGGTCTGGAACCGGAAGGAGACGCATGATGGCAGGCATTCGGATGATCAATGGCATTCCGCAGATCGGCTTCGGCACGTGGAACCGGGACGGACAGGTGGCCTATGACACGGTCCGGCAGGCGCTTGACGTGGGCTACCGCCACATCGACACGGCCGAAGGGTACAAAAACGAGGAATTCGTCGGTGCGGCGATTGCCGACAGCGGCATCGACCGGGCAGACATCTTCCTGACCACGAAAGTGTCTCCCGAAAGCTTTGGCCCGGGCCAGATCATGTCTCACGCCCGGACGTCCCTCGACAAGCTGCGAGTCGAGCATGTCGATCTGCTGCTGCTCCATTATCCGTCGATCGGTGACGAGTACGAGATCGAGGATTACATGGGCCAATTCGCCGAAGTCTTCGACGCCGGGCTGACCGAACGGATCGGTGTGTCCAACTTCACGAAGCGGTACATCGACAGGGCGTTGGAGCTGCTCGGCGACCGTCCCATTGCCACCAACCAGGTGGAAATCCATCCGCTGATGCAGAACCGGCCCATCGTCGAGCATTGCCGCGACCGGGGCATTTCGCTGACGGCTTATTCACCGCTTGGCCGAGGCTGTGTGAACGACAGCGCAGGGCTGAAAGAAATTGCAGCGGAGCATGGCGCGACGGCCGCACAAATAGCGCTTGCATTCCTCATGGCCGAAGGCTTCATCGTCATCCCTTCCTCGGGCAATCAGGCACGGATCGCCGAGAATTTCGTTGCAAAGGACTTCGCCCTGACGGAGGCGGAAATCGCCACGATCCGGACCCTGGACGAAGGCCGTCGGCTGGTCGATGGACCGTGGTGCCCAGCCTGGGACACGAACTAAAAGTACCCCGGAGGCACCCGCGCGGTCCGCCACCGGGCTTTGACAACGCGGCTGACCGGTTGCCCCTGCGCGCGACAATGGCTCAAACGATGAGAGATGCGAAAATGACCCAAACGTTTGGCAACACCGATCTGGTCACCAGTCCCATTATCTATGGCTGTATGGGAGGTGCCGGGGCCTTTGGTCCGCAAGAAGAAAGGGATTCTGTCGAAGCCCTGCAGGAGGCCTTCAATGTCGGGATCAATTTCTTCGACACCGCTGAGCTCTATGGCAACGGGTATTCAGAACAGCTTCTGGGCCGCGCCCTGGGGGACAAGCGTTCCGAGATGGTCATTTCCTCAAAGGTCGGGCGGGCGAACATGAAACCCGACGACCTGGTCGCGGCCTGCGAGCGGAGCCTGAAGAACATCGGGACCGACTATATCGACCTCTACATGCTGCACTGGCCGAACTGGAACGTGCCGTTCGCCGACAGCATCGGCGCGCTGAAGAAACTGAAGGACGACGGAAAGATCCGCTGGTACGGCGTGTCCAACTTCGGCACCCGCGACCTGGACGAGGCGCTGAGCCTCGGAGAGATTTCCGTCAACCAGCTGCCCTATCACCTGTTCGCCCGCGCCATCGAGTTCGAGGTTCAGCCCAAATGCGAGGCGGCCGGCGTTCCCATCATGTGCTACTCCTCGTTGATGCAGGGGCTTCTGGCCGGGAAGTACCGGTCGCTGCAGGACTTCCCGGTGGATCGCGCCCGGACTCGCGTTTTCGACTCCCGCAAGTGGCCCGAAGCGGCTCACGGAAAGGATGGCGCCGAGGAAACCGGGCAGCGTCTTCTGGACACACTGTGGAGACTCGTGGAGGAAACCGGATTGTCGATGGAGGAGCTGGCCATCGGCTGGCTGAAAACGCGCCCCGCGGTTGGGGGCGTGATCGTCGGAACGCGAAACGGCGAACAGAGCCGGCGCCTGAAGACAACTCTGGAGGTCAAACTCGAGGCGCCGGTGTTGCAGGCCCTGACCGAGGCGTCCGATCCTCTCAAGGCAGAACTGGGCACTGATATCGACATGTGGGGCAAGGGGCGGACACGGTAGAAGGATTGGGGCAGCTGCGTCCACGGCCGCGAACACAGCGCGTGTCGTCAAGGGTGTGGTGTGCCACTTGGGAAGGGTGGAGCCCGGAGATGGGCGCAGTCCAAAAGGACAGGAGGAACGAATGAAGATCGGATTTTTGGGGCTGGGCAAGATGGGAAGCGGAATGGCGGCCTGCCTGGCCGAGGCCGGCCACGAGGTGACGGTCTGGAACCGCAGCCAAGGCAAGGCCGGCGATCTGCTGGCACTCGGGGCGCGGGAGGCAGCGACCCCCGCGGAAGCCGCGGACGGGGCCGAGGCCGTTTTCTCGATGGTCGCAGATGACGACGCGTCGAGCCGATGCTGGCTGGCTGAGGATGGTGCCGCGGGTGCAATGCCCATGGGCGCGCTGCTTATTGAATGCTCGACGATCTCGCATGCCCATTCCGCCCGTCTGGCCGAGGTGGCGACGACGCGGGGCCTCACGTATCTTGACTGCCCGGTGAATGGCCCGCCCGCCGGTGCCCGCAAGGGGGAGCTTGTCTTGCTGCTCGGGGCCGCGGACGAAGACCTCGGGCGCGCGCGCGCGCTGTTGGAGGTGATCTCGCAATCCATCCTGCATTTCGGGGGTACCGGCACCGGCACGGCCTACAAGCTCATCAACAACCTGCTGGGCGCTGTCCATATCACGGCAATGGCCGAAGCTGCCGTCCTGGCCGGAAAGTACGGTATCGACGTGGACACAATGGTCGAGGCGATCCGAACCGGTCCTATCGCCAGCCCGCATACGATGCGCATGTCCCGCCCGATGCTGGAGGGACGGTCGGCCGACACCTTCGCGCTATCGATCGGGTTGCGGGAGAAAGACGCGCGCTATTGCATCGCCATGGCCGACGCGAGCGGTGTCGAGATGCCGGTCGGAGCGAGCGCTCATGCATGGTATTCGAAGTCGGCCAAGATCCACGGCGATCAGGACGACTCCCTCATACTGGAGACCGTCGCTGAGCACGCGTGATGGGAGATCTGCCCCGGGAGAAACATTGTTACCAAGTTCAAACTGCCGAATGTAATGTTGTGTCTCGTTCTTCTACCAATTGCCATATGACTGGCGGGAAAACCTAGAAAATCCAAAAGAAAGGGAAGAACCGACACAACTTCGGCCTGCATAGTCATCGTGAACTTGGCTTCTGCATGGAGCAGTCCCGGCAGTTCGTCTTTGGCTACTATCTCTCCGGGGCTACGCCGCGAATCCCTCACCACCGCGGTGAGCACGTCTTCCAAGATGTGCTCCCTGACCTCTCCGCTGTCGTCGCCTTCGAGTGACGTCAGGCGTTCGTGGATTGCTGCCAGGGCTGAGCGGAAAATCTCCGCCAGCCGGTCGTTGTCATCCTTCATTGGGTATCTCCCTCTTATCGGACGGCGGTTGTCGCCGTCCCGAAGGGCGCCCGAAAAAACACCCGCCACCACGTCGGGCGGCGGGCAGGACGTCAGGCGATGGTCAGGCCATCGTCTTCGATACCGTCGATGATCGGAGGCGCATACCGGGTCTCGATCGCAAGGTGCTGTCCCAGCGACGGCGTGTCCTCGGGCAGGTGTTCCTGCACCCAGGCCTGGGCCGCCACCGAGACAGGCCTTAGCAAGATGAAACCTCCGGCAAGCTTCGCTTCGAAATCTTCATTGGTCGTGTCGGACATTGTGGTCTCCCTTCGGTTCGTCGTCCTCCGGGTGCCCGAAAAAGCCCCGCGCCACCCTCACCTGGGGTGGCACGAGGGTCTTCACTCCGCTGCCATATGGGTCAGCAGGAGCCTGTTCTGG
>NZ_JAWMPX010000047.1:0-19074 GCF_033101155.1 Tropicimonas sp. TH_r6 | reverse complement strand
AAAGCAGTTGTCCGGCGCATGGGCAACCAATGACAGCTTTCGCTTCCAGTCTATGTGAGCAGCAGCAGCTTGTCGCGCTCGTGCATTGGTGTTTGGTTTCGATGGAAGGCGATCGGTCGGACACCAGCGAAAACTAACGTCCGGGACACGAACTGCCGTCACTCCACCGGAACAAAGTCGCTGGGCTTCCATGTCTTGTCGAACCAGGGTTCGAGCGGACCGTAGAGACGGAACATCATGTTGAAGCTCTTGCCAGGCATTGTCTGGACCCAGTTGTTCTCCCAGCCTTCCGGCGCTTTGGGGCCGACATAGACGCTAAAGCCGCCGTCGTCGTTTGCCCGAATTCCGTCCCGATTTGAGTCCATGCCCGGAAACTTTTGGTCAGTCTCGAGCATCGATCGCGTCTGTCCGCTATACATCATGAAGGACCAGAAGTTGGCCGCGGGAACCGGGCCGGGGAGATCGACCTTGTAGGTCTTCGACCCATCCAGATAGTCGCCGTTTATGTCGCGGGCAGTCATTGCGTAGACCGATCCCGATCCTACCGGCGGGGCCGTCATCGCCGGCGTGATACCCGTTGCCATGTAGTGAAAATAGGTTCGGTCATCGAGCACGCGGGCTCCATCTACCAAGAATTGATAGCTTTGCCGTTGGAAGGGCGAGTTCCATTGGCGGTCTTCGTAGAAATAGATCTCCGGGTCTCGGCCTGCATATGTGATCGCCCTTGCTACCCCGTTCGCGATCGACGCGGCCTCGGTCAGAATCCGGGTCATGCGCTCATCCAGTTCGAATGGTTCGCCCTTTCTGATCCCCACGGATGCAAATTTGCCAAGAAGTTCGGGATTGAACGCGTCCTCGGGTTCGCGCTGCACGGCCTGGTTGATCTCATGGAAGAACTCGATGTTGTTGGCGTGAACCGTGTTGTGCTTTAGGCCGCTTAGATTGTGAAAGGTCTCCTCTGGCGGATTGTCTGCCTGGGAGAGCGGATAGATGTTCATATTCTGCTTGACTGTGTTCACTGAAGCCATCGTGTCCCCGTTCTCATCAGGGGACATGCGTCCGAGCAACCAGTGATAGTAGGTCTTCGAGCGAACGACGAAATACCCCTCGGGCACATCGCCCTCGTAGTGGGGCGGAAGCAGAAGGTACTTTCCGCCCTTGCCTTCATCAGGGCCGAGCGGACCAAAATCGGCGACATATGTGAACTCCGCATCATCCAATAGAGCCAGGATTCCCGGCGGCACTTCGATCACCACCGGTCCTTCGGATGTGTCTACGATGCTGGTAACATAGATCGTTGTAGTATTCGCAGTCAGCCAGATGGATCTCGCATCCATTAGCGTTTCGGTCATACCGACTTCGTTGACGCCTAAACCAATTTCGTCGAACCCGTTTACGAATGCCTGGATGGCGGCAACTGGAATCCCATCGAGGAACGCCGTCGTTCCTCTTATCAGATCCAGAGTGTCGTAGAGCTTATCGACCGTCTCCGGGCTGGGCATCCCGTCAAAAAATTCGAGTGTTCCCAAAGAGTAGGTGTCTACAACGTCTGGGGTCGTGACGCTCTCGGGAACGTCGGCGGCATAGGCCGACTCTGCGCTTGCAGGATTGGCGAGCGCAGACAGGAGGAGTGCGGATGCACAGGCGACAATGCGGGTCATGTTTTCTGTCCCTTTTCCGTAAAGTGAAATCTTCACCTACTGAAGCTTCTCGAAATCCGGCAATTGCCAGCCGCTTTCGTACCAGCCCTCGCTGGGTCCGTAGAGGCGGAACAGGATGAACCAGTCCTCACCCGTCGGAATCCAGTTGGCCTCCATGCCTTCTGGAGCTTCAGGTGCAAAGTAGACGTCGATTGACCCGTCGTCGTTCTGGATCATGTTTTCCATGTTCGGAGAGGCCAGGCCGACCCGTTCTTTGCCTTGAATGAAGCCCTTGGTTTCCATGCTGTATACGATCACCGACCAGAAATCCTCGGCTGGCGTATCGGCCGGGACGTTCAGGCGATAAGTATCTTCACCGTTCAGCAATTCCCCACCAGAGTCGCGGAGCCCAGAGATGTAGTAGGTGCCGCCGCCCAGAGTCTTGGGCAGATAGGTGACGTAGAAGTACATGTAGGCCCGTTTGTCGATCATTAGGCCGGTGTCGTTGATGAAGGGAAGGCCCTTCTTGGCTTGCTCAAGTGGGAAGTTGAATGTGCCATGCTGGCGGTCATCCCAAAGCCGCTTCAGGCCCCCGCCTTCGCTCTCGAAGCCATGCTGCATGTAGTCATAGGCACATTGCAGACCTTCGAGCATTGCCGCCTTGGTTTCCTCGTCGGGGTCGAACGGTTCCCCCGGCACGATCCCGATAGATGCAAGGCGCCCGGTCATGGCGTAGTCACGTTCGAGCGGCATCTCGCGCTGCATTGCCGTGTTGAGATCCGTGAAGAAGGTGTAGTCATAAACCGGCAACGTGTTCACCGGGTTCTCGTAGACATCTATGTAGGGCCAGGTCGCATCCGGATCGGACAGAGGGTAAACGCTGACGCTTTGAGAGTAGGTCGACTGGTCCGCCATCTGGCCGCCGTTGATGGCGACTGGACGGAATGAAAAATGGACCGCCGCTGTATCCGACTGGACGACGATGTAGTCCTCGGAGGGGATCTCCCCTTGGTATCCTGGCGGGACAATGAGGTAGCGTCCGCCTTCTCCTGCGTCCTCGCCGGACGGCCCCACATCGACAAGGGGGCGTTGCCAGGCATTGAGAACAGAGCCAAAGAGCTGCGCCTTCTCACCGATCGGCGGCACCTCAATCACGTGCGGCTCACCGTTCAGCGGCATCCCCGCGAAGACGTATGGCGTCACGTCGTTGGCGGTCAGCATGCCATGGCGGGAGTCCATGGGCGCGGTCATATAGGCGATCGTGCCCGGCTCCGCGCCGGCGTCGCGCAAGATTGCAAGTTCGAGATCATAGATTGCGACGGCGGGCAGCGCCCAGATTGCGAGCTCGCAAGATCGGCGCACGAGGGCGTCACGCGCGACTTCCGACATCTGTGCCTGTGCGGAAACGGGCGAGAGCGCAGCGGACCCAAGCGCCAGAAAAGAGAGACATGCGAGGCGCGGTAGAGCAGACATCATTGACTTACCCCTATTGAAAAGTTGGAGGAATCGAGACCTGAACAAAAACATCGCACATTCTTCCCCCTTATGACGTATCATTTCACGACAACGCACGAGGAGAGCATAAGGCGTCATGGCACTTCCTCCGATGATTTCGGCCAAGTCGCTCGGGTTGATGCCTCAATTGGTTCTCGAGAAAATTGGATCACGGTCACTCGACACCGCGATGGCCATATCCGGGCTTCCGCACCAGTTCGTTGACCACCGTGACGGCTATATCCCCAAAAGAGCTCTGGCGGATTTCGTGAGCGAGGTCGGGCGAGGGCTCGGGGAACGAAATGTCGGGCTGCTCTGGGCGCCAAACCTCAGCGTTCTGGACTACGATGCTTGGGGACGCTACGTGCTTTCAGCGTCTACACTGGGCGCTGCGCTGGAACGTGCTCGAAGGATCATGCCCTATCATTCATCGACAGACAGCACTGGGTTCAGATTTGACCGGGATCTGGTCTGCTACGAATATCGGTTCGGTCTGACCGGCCACCCGGCCTATCCGGATATTGCATTTTCGGCTCTGGGTTCGATGCTGAGCATCTTTCGACACTATCATGTGGCAGATTGGTGTCCTGTTCGCATCCACTGCGACTTCCCACCTGTCGAGCTTGCCGACGACGCCGAGATCACCTTCCGATGCCCAGTTCACTGGAACGCCGGCCACCTGGGAATCTGCTTTCACCGCGATGCCCTGGGGGTTCGGGCAGAGAGGTCAACAGAACGGATCGCGACGATTGAAGAACTCAGGCGAGAAAGGGCAACCGGCACGCCGCGAGTCTTGGTCGAAATCGTTTCGAGCGTTCTGCGACTTCAGATCAAGGCCAGCGGGATATCACTGGACAAGACCGCACAGGCGCTCGATCTGGGGCCCCGCTCGCTACAGCGCCGCCTTCGGGAAGAGGGAACGACTTTCCGGTCTCTGACCAACCAAGTGGTTGTTGGTCGGGCCAAGGAGCTCCTGAAACACGGCGGGATGTCCATTCGAGATATTGCCATGGAACTCGGCTACGACTGCCCCCAGAATTTTGCCCGGGCGTTCAAGAACATAACGGGTGTTTCGCCAACCCAGTTTGCCGCGTTAAAGAGTATCTCAGAGCACAGGTCCAGTCTGTAAGCTCATACAACTTCCCCAACGCGGTCGTTTCCCCAATTCGTAGCGAATGTCGGCAATCCGCCCTTCTTGCGAAGTTCTGCACCGCGGCGTCGATGACGCGGCACTCAATCCGAGGGCCGGCGCTTTCGGCCCACAGCGGCCCTTCGATTTGAAACCAGCGAACGGCAGGTCTGTATCCCAACGAGACGCCTCGGTCTTTCCCGTGATCTACTTTTGGATCGCCCCGTCGACTGATCAGGTTTGGTGCAAGTTGACGTAGCGAAGCGGAGAAACACCCGTCCACTTGTGGAAAGCGCGTCGGAAGTTGTTGGGCTCATCATATCCGAGCAGCTTCGAAATCTCGTCGACGGAGGCGTTCGACTGCCGCAAAAGGATACAGGCGCGATTGCGCAAGAAGGCCTGTTTCATTTCTCGATAGTTTGTTCCTTGCTCCTGCAGGCGCCGCTGCATGCCGCGAACACCGAGCGAGAGACGCTTTGCTACGGCTTCTGCCGAGGTGTCGCCAAGAAGATACTGCAACACCAACATGTGCTGAACTTCGTCCACAAACGAATGAATCGGTTCGATTCCCAGTTCCCGGCTTAAATCCGAAGACGTAATAGCCGCATCCCGGGTCACAGGGCGCGGATTTGGAGCAAAGAGATCGGTCTGCCGCATGGCGACACCGGGCATCGCAGCGCCAAATCGAATGTCGGTGCCAAAAAGCTCTTCCAGGTTCCCTTCAGCCGTTATCGGCCGATCCGGAAGTTCCACCCAGGCCGGCAACCAATCAGGACCAACGTACTCACGCACCAGGGAGGCGAGCAGGAATGGCAGGGACTCGTTGACCATCCGACTGCCCTGGGATTGCGGCAGGTTTGGATCAAATGAAATCACCAGATACTGGCCTTCATAGCGGAGAATGACAGAACATCCGGGATTCACGTAGTTGAGCGCCTGAACACCACGGTTCATCGCCCGCAACAGGTTCGGCGCAGCCAACACATGGGTCGAATAACTGCCAAGTGCACGGTATTCGAACTTGGTGCCAACCATTGCGCCGAGGTGAGGTTCCCCAAGAATTCTCGCAACGGTCTCGCCGAGCAAGACACTTGACTCGTAGGGCACGAAACCGGGCGAATGCCTGAGCGATCGTCGTGTGATGCCGACCGTCCTCAAGCCGCGATCCGTCGTCGAGACGGATCCGATCCCATCCAGGATGTCGACGACCTTTGCGAGAGCCGTCTTGGTGACCATGGGAGTCCTCATGGCGCGTATTCCTTCGCGATCGCGCGTGGTTTCCCCCGGGAAAGACGTCCGTGCGCGGAGCCGATGAAAACATGTGAGAAAATCGTTACAGAGAGAACACTAACCTCTGGAAGGTTGGTCCGTATCTCGTTGCCAAAGGGCCACAAACCAGACCTCCGAAAATTGCCAAGGACAGAGGCTTTCGCAGGCCGCCCCGCCGTGACGCAAAATGATAGCTAAGTATTGGTAACATCAATTAACGATCTCGGGAAGGCAAACGATGCGAGTCTCTCATGCTCACAGGAGTGCTCTGTTCGCAAAAAGCGTGCGACATGTTTTTGCGACCACTGAGGGCTTGGCAGTCAGTGTCAATTCGCTGTCGTTGCCCGAAGACATCGCTCCAGACAACAACGCATTCAGGCAGAAAAGAGACGTCCGGGATTGGTTTGAAACGCCAATCCGTGAAGCGGGCATACGGTACAGCATCGATGCGAGAAGCCCGGATGCCAAGGCGTTCACACGGATACCGAGATGCACAGGGGTGCCTGCTCGACCCGACCATATCATCGCCAGTACCTCGAGGTCGGGCCCAAGCAGAAGGGCATGCCTGTCATAAAGGCCCGCACGGTTCGCCGTGCGGGCCAAAGACAAGCCCACAGAGGAGGATATCTGTCATGTTAGTTCGCATTGCGGGAGTTTCTGCCGGGATCGCGATGGCGACATTCGTCGCCGCGCTCGGGATAGCGCCAGCGACAGCGCAACAGAAGTACGACGTCCCCTACTGCGAGACCTATGCCCGCGACAAGGCAAATGCGAAATCGGGCGGTGTCGTCGGCGGGAGCGTTGCTGGCGCCATCACTGGGGTTGCCATCGGACACGTTGCCAAGGGCTCTCTGAAAGCCCGCCAGAAGGGAGCGGCATTGGGTGCGATCGTCGGCGGCACGGCAGGAGCTTCGGATCGGAACGCCCGCTACCAGAAGTACTTTCACGGATGCCTCAACGGCGTTTTCTACAATTGAGCGAAAGGGAGGATACCCATGAAGACCCGAAAACTGACGCTGGCCGCTCTTTTCGTAACACTCTCCGCGACTGGCGCGATGGCCCTGGAGGCCAACCTGGTCGTGCCGATTGGTGAGTTTTCATGCCGCGATATGCTCGTCAGAAGTGGCTTCGAGCGCGATTTCACCATGGCTTTCATGCACGGCTACATGAGCGGGAAACTGAACGAGCTCGAGTTCAATGCGCCGGAGCTGACCGAAGCAACCGATGCAGTCCTCGATTTCTGCATCAACAATCCGGGTGAACCACTCATGGCAGCATTCGTGGCGGCGCGGGGCTGATCGGGCCAAGTGTTGGCTCAAGTGAGACCGCAAGGGAGGATCGACATGACGAGACTTAACAAGACGATGTCTGCATCGTTCGCGATTGCCTTGGCCGCAAGCCTGGCTCTGCTCGGTGCTGCAGAGGCACGCACACGCACCCACAACACCATGTCAGGCGCCGTCATAGGGGGCAGTGTCGGATACCTGGTCGGCGGCCAGAATGGCGCATCGGCAGGAGCCGTGGTTGGCGCGATCGCGGGATACCGCAAGTAGCGCCACGCGATCACTGGAATGTCGCAAAAGTCAAAAACGGAGAAAACCATGAGACACTCTATCATTGGTGTCCCTATCGCTGTCGGATTGCTCGTCTCGTTGGGCACCACGGCAAATGCAGACGCGGAAATGGACCGCATTCTGGATGAGGCCATGCCGTTCATGCACCACAGCTGTGAGAGCGTGATCGCAAACTTTGGCGAAGACGAGGAGAAGGTCTCGCAGATCGTTCGCCTGATGGCGATGGTCTCGCTCTTCAATCGTGAAATCGACATCGAGGCATCGATCCCGGACGAAGCCGAGCGCAATACTCTCAAGGACGAGTTTGTCGAGGCCCTTGAGGAGGCGTGCGAAGCCGATCCAGATGCACTGCTCGCCGGGGCCGTCGATATCGCGGTCAAGGAAGCTGTGTACTGAAGGACCGAACGCGGCTTGGCGTAAGGGAGTTGCTTGCGGGCTTTTAAGCGGCCTGCGCGCAACGCGAATCCGTCCCACCTGAATTGCGCCATTCGAAAGAACGCGTCTCGAGGACTGGGAGGAAGAAATGTCCAAATCAAGACTGAAGCTATGGGCTACGGCTTTGCTCGCCGGCAGCATCGTCCTATCGGGAGGTGTCCCGACCACGGCCGCCGAGTTCAGCTACAATGCAGAGGCGCTTCCAGGGGCGAAACCCTGGACCTCCGAGGAATTTCTGAACGATCCCGAGAATTTCCAGTTCGTGGTGATCGGCGACCGGACAGGAGGCGCGAACGTCGAAAGGACGTTCGAACTGGCGGTAGAGCAGGTCCGACTTCTGCAGCCGGAATTCGTGATCAATGTTGGTGACCTGATCGAAGGTTACAGCGATGATCCCGCTGAGTTGAACGCCGAATGGGACGAGACCGATGCGATGCTCGAGAGGCTCGGGGCGCCGTTCTTCCGCACGCCAGGCAACCACGACATCGCCAACGCGACCGCGCAGGAAGTGTATCGCGAACGGTATGGTGCAAGTCGCTACAGCTTCGTCTACGGCGACACGCTTTTCCTCGTTCTGGACAGTGAGGATCCTCCGCGCGAGGCACCCGCTGACATCAAGGAAAAGCTGGATCTCTACAATCGCCTGCAAACGGACGATCCCGCGGCAGCGAGCGCACTCATGCAGGAATTCCTGTCTGACGAGTCGGTCGTCGCCGGTCTGGCCCACGCGGTCGAGTTCGACGACGGTCAGATCGCCTTCATCGAAGCTGCGCTTGCCGATAATCCTGACGTGCGCTGGACATTCCTGTTCCTGCACGAACCGGCCTGGGAGAATTCCTCCGACAGCTTCAAGGCGATTCAGGAAATGCTCAAGGACCGGGATCACACCTTCATCGCCGGCCATCTGCACTACTACGATTACGACGAGATCGACGGCTATGAGCACATCACCATAGGCCCGGCCGGCGCCTCGTTCCACCAGGACGGTCCGGGCAACGTCGATCACATCATGTGGGTGACGATGACCGAGAACGGCCCCGAGATTGCCAATATCGCGCTGAAGGGCCTGTTTGATCGCAAGGGCCTCGATCCTTCGCTGTTCGGTGCCTACGACCGCAAGGGCTTCGACTGATCTGCCTGCTTCCACGGGCGCCTCGCAGCGCCTGTGGAGCGCGATCGGCGTCGGTTTCACCCGGGGTCGGCCGGACTGTTGGCAGGCCGCGTTCGCTTCCCTGCTTTGCGGTTGCGCTGGCACCATCGCGCTCTGGTTCAGATTGAAAAGGAGAGAACCATGATCTCGAACACAACCAAGTACTTCCCGTTCTGGTTGGCGATATACGGAGCGGCCGTCTGCGCCGGCCCCGCCGCAGCCCAGGAAATCGATGTCGCGGTTGACAACTTTGTCCGCGCCGCCTCGGACATTGAGTTCGGGAAATACGTCGATCTGGTGGGTGGGGTGAATGAGTTTAATCACATGCGCGAGCCCACGGCGATCGACACACAACCCACGATCCGAATGAACCGCGATACGCTCTATAGCCAGGCCGTGATCGACATCAGCGAGGGCGCGAGGCTCGTCCTGCCGGAGACAGGAGATCGCTACATCTCAGCGCAAATCGTCAACCAGGACCACTTCATGGACGAGGTCTTCATAGGCGGCGGTTCCTACACGCTCGACATGGAAACCTTCGAAACGCCGTATGTTCTGGCAATCATCCGGACCCTCGTCGATGCGTCCGACCCAGAGGACGTTGACGAGGTCCATTCGCTTCAGGACCAGATGAGGATCGAGGCGGCATCCTCCAATCCGTTCATCGTGCCCGACTACAACAGGGAACGCTTCGACGGGGTTCTGAAGGCCGTCATCGAGCTTGGCCGCTTTGTGCCTGACAGTGCACGGACGTTCGGGAGGAAGGGCGAAGTCGATCCCGTGAGATACATGGTCGGAGCGGCCATCGGATGGGGCGGGCTGCCAGATGATCAGGCCATGTACATCAACGTGGAGCCGGGCCTGCCAGTCGGGACGTACAAGATCGAAGTGCCCACAGACGTGCCCGCAGAAGAGTTCTGGTCCGTCAGTCTCTACAATGCCGACGGTTTTTTCGAACAGAACGCCCAGGACGCCTACAGCGTCAACAGCGTGACCGGGACGCCCAACGACGACGGCTCAATGACCGTCCATCTCGGAGGGTGTGATGAGGACCGTGTGAACTGCCTGCCGATCATGGACGGGTGGAACTACATCGTGCGCCTCTATCGTCCTGGCACCGCGGCGGTCGACGGCAGTTGGAGTTTCCCGGCGGTTGAGGAGGCCGACTAAGTCGCGACACCACCAAGTGGACGCCAAGGTGCTTGGCACCGGATTTAGTTCGCTCCGTCTCGATCCGGAGCAAGAAGGTCTTGGAGGACCTGTAAACATGCGAAAGAGATACCTGACAGCCATACTTGCCTCCACTGCGCTGTGCGCCTTCGTCCCGGCAGCCCATGCGAATGACCGAGCGGTTCTGACCCAAAGCCAAGCCGAGGAACTGGCCCGCGATGCCTATATCTTCGGCGCGGCGTTTGTGTCGAACTACCGTGTCTTCATCAGCCTTCTCCTGGAGGGGTCTCCTCTGATGCAGGGGGCGGGGTTCAACGAGTTCGCGCACAATCGCGAGCCATTCCCTCCCGAGACCGCCGACACAACCCAGCGGGATACATTGTTTTCGCTCGGCATTATCGATTTGCGGCGCGAACCGATCGTGATCACGGTGCCTGACGTTCCCGATGGGGAAAGCTACATGCTTCAGATGGGCGACACCTCGACTGAGACGCTGCCCTATATCAGCACCCTCACCACCGACAACAAAGCCGGCGACTACGTACTGGTCGGGCCTGAATACCAGGGATTGCTGCCGGCGGATCGTTTCGACGGGGTGATCACAACGCGCGGTCAGTTCATCGTCATGCTCGGCCGGACGACCCTGAACGACCCGAACGATCTCAGTGCACCGCATGCCATACAGGACGGAATGCAGATGCGTCCGCTCAGCGCGATCCTGAGTACCACGCCTCCGCCGGAAGTACCCGAGTTCGATTTCCTGCCCTGGGATGCAGAGAAAGCCAACGGCATCGGCGTGTTCGACTATATCAACATGGCGCTGGCCTGGCATCCGCCGGCAATATCCGAACTGCCCCTGATGGCTCGTTTCAGCAAGCTTGGAGTGGTGCCAGGTGAACCATTTCCAGCTGAAGACTATTCGCCCGAGATCGTGGCCGCGATCGAAGATGTGATTGCGGAGGTCAATGAAGCGTTCGAAGAATCCACGACCTCGATGGGGGCCATGTCTGGGAATTGGCGATGGGACGTGTCCGATGTCAGCCGGTTCGGCACCGATTACTATCGCCGCTCCGCCACCGCACACAAAACGATCTATCCAAATGCACCGGATCACGCCGTCTATGGACAGACCTATCTGGACTCGGAGGGCAACCAACTCACAGGGGCATCCGGCGCGACACTTCGCTTTGAGGCCGAAAGTTTCCCGCCCACGCAAGATTTCTGGTCGCTCACGCTGTACGACGCTGAAACGACGGCCATGTATCCCAATCCCGCCGAGCGATACAAGGTTGGTAGCAAGACAGAGGGGCTGTCTTTTGCCGAGGACGGATCGCTCACGCTCAGCATACAGCACGAGGAACCCACCGACCCGGAGCAACGCTCCAACTGGCTGCCCGCGCCAGAGGGAGACATCTATCTTGTCCTCCGCCTCTATGGTGCCGAACCGGAGGTGCTTGAAGGGAATTGGGCCCCTCCGCCAATCATGCGGCGATAGTAACGAGCTATGTCAGGACGAGGTTACCTGAATGATCAGATCGTCGCCAATTCGGATTGTCGACCACATCAAGCAAGGAGTCTCGGACGGGATGTTTATTGCGAAGGTCGGGTTTCACGAGCTGCGGCGCACCACCGCAAGCGGTGTCTGTAGGACCTTCGTCGGGTCCCGATATCGGCGAAAAACCCAGCACTTTAGCTGAAAAACGGCGGGGTCTGTTTATAGAATTTCGTGTTGTCTTGTCCATATCTGGAGCCAAAGTCTACCAGCCAACCAGATCCGGGCATATGGGAGAGCGCCATGTCTGGCAGGTTCGCACTTGTTGCACTCATTTTACTGTCCCTCGTCCTGCCTGCCGCGGCTCAGGTGGTCATTCCTGAGAACGATGGTGGTCAGAGCACGGCACAGGCGACAGATCCGGTTCCGGTCCCACGTACGGAAGGGCCGCGAGAAACATTCGCGTCTTTCCTTCTTCTACGGGACTCATTCGAGAACGCACTCACCAACTATGTGGCCCGACCGACCTACGCGGATCTCGACCGAACCGGGCTGATCGCGGCGAAAATGAGGTCTCTGATCGACCTGCAGGATGTTCCGGTTTCACAGCGCCATGCCATCGGCGATACAACAGTCCGCGCCATGCTCGACATCTTCGGCAGGATCGATCTGCCGGATCTGGAGGATATTCCGGAGGAGGAGGCGCTCGATGATCGTGAAACAGGATATTGGCGTGTGCCGGGAACACCGCTGCGCATCATACGGACGGATGACGCGTCCCGATCGGGCGAATGGCTGTTCAGTCAGAGAGCCATAGCGTCCGCCCCCCGGTACCTGGAGGGGATCGCCGATCAGCCGCTCGTGTCCACGCTTCCGATCAAGAGCTGGACGAGATTCCTGCCTCAAATTGCCGGGCCGGCTATCCCGCTGTCTGCGGTTATGTCCCTGCCTGACGCCATTAGAGAACCTTGGCTCGATACGCCGATCTGGAAGATCGGGTTGCTTTCCATCGCGTTAGGGTTGTTTGGCATTGTGGTGCTTCTGGTTCATCAAAGGGTCATCCGGGCGCATGAAAAAGGATCTCTTTCGGCGGTTCGGCTGCGCTTGCTGACGCCAGTACTACTTCTCGTCGTTATCTACGCGATCTGGCCTGTCGTGCTGAGAGAGGTCATTCCGCTCGGCCGCATGAGCCGGATACTCGCCGATGGCCTTTTGCTGCTGACTTACCTGGCGATCACCTGGCTTTTCTGGGTGGCCGTCCAACTGGCCGTACAGAAACGCCTGCAAAACCCACGCAACGCGGATGAGGAGCTTAACAAGGGCTTGATTCAGCTTGTCGGGAGCGTCATCGGAATCGTAGGTGTTTCGCTCATCGTGGCAAGGTGGGGTCAGACTGTCGGCATTCCTGTTGCCAGCGTTCTCGCGGGTCTTGGCATCGGCGGTGTGGCCGTGGCGTTGGCGGTCAGGCCGACGCTCGAAAACCTCATCGGTGGGATCATCCTGTATGTCGACCGTCCGGTGCAGGTCGGTGATTACTGCACCTTTGGGACTTCTGACGGCACCATCGAACGGATTGGGATCCGCTCTACCGAAATCCGTGCACTTGACCGTACGGTGATTTCAATACCCAACGCTCAATTCGCCGACATGCAACTCATAAACTGGGCGCAATGCGACCGCATGCTGATCAATTCCAACATCGGACTAAGGTTCGAAACGACATCGGACCAGCTTCGCTTCGTTCTGGCCGAGATCCGCAAAATGGTCCATGCCCACCCTCGCATCGACAACGATACTGTTCGGGTGCGTTATATCGGTCCCGGCGCCTCATCGCGCGACATCAAGCTTCGGATCTACGCTTTGACGCGTGAGTGGAACGATTTCTTCGCTATTCGTGAAGACGTGTTTCTCCGCGTCGACACCATCGTAGAAAGCGCCGGTACGGAATACGCTTTTCCATCCCAAACACTTTATTTGGGGAAGGACAGCGGTGGCGTGGACGAAACCTTGAGGGACGCGGCAGAGGAGCAAGTCAGCGACTGGCGCCGCTCGCGCACGATGCCGTTCCCGGATTTCCCAGCGGAACATTTGTCCGCCTTGCAGGGAACCCTCGACTACCCGCCAAAAGGATCTCCGGACGAAGGGAACGCCGATGTCGGCGAGGCCACCGGCTCTGAACACCTCTCCTCCGATCCACGTATTTCAGATGTTTTGCCAGAGGATCAAGATGGTGCGCGAAAAGAGAAACCGTCGACGGCGCAAAGCCGCGAGATACAATGTTGTTGGTCGTCATGTGATCCGGAGATGTCCTTCCCATTCGAATCCGTTCGGTCGCACTTGGGTGGTAAAGGCTTGCGATGACAGGAAACAGTTTTGGGGAAACTCGCACCGAAGCGGCCTCGGCAGCCCCTTCTCAACGGATATCTGATCGGGCGTTTGAAACATGACACTTCCTTCTTCGTTTCCATGGTCCAAAGGCCACATCTGTTTCGTTGTTTTGGCGCTCCTGATCGCCAGTTGCACATATGTGCCCTTGGGGGCATCCAGATCGGAATCGGCCGTTGCACGGGCCCCTACGGAGACGACGACCGGGAAACGCACCTAGGCGGCCCTTGCAGGTGAAGGAGGACGTACTGGCTTCGTTTCTCTAACGGACGGGAACGATGCGCTTGGAGCTCGCCTTTCGATGATCGCTGCGGCGGAGTCGCGGATCGACGTGCAGACATTCCTGGTGAAGCCCGACAAGGCTGGTTCTCTCATTTCGCTGGCTCTGATAGACGCGGCGGATCGTGGCGTTGCAGTGCGACTTTTGGTGGACGACGTTTTCACGACTGCAAGCGATGATCAGCTTGCGTATCTCTCGGCGCACCCGCGTATAAGTGTACGCCTTTTCAACCCGCTGTCCCGGCGAAGCACAACGGCCATCAACTACTTGCTCGATTTCAAGCGCGTGAACCGTCGGATGCACAACAAGGCGTTCATTGTCGATGGCAGTATCGCCATTGTGGGTGGCCGCAATTTGGCCGACGAGTACTACCGGATCGACACGGCCACTGAATTCGCGGACTTCGATCTATTTATGGCCGGGCCTGCCGTCGAGGAGCTCTCGGCAGCGTTCAGTCTGTTCTGGTCCGACAAATGGTCCGTGCCGGTTGAGGCATTGCGGAACGACGCGACGGATGTTGACCTGGCGCAAGTAAAAGCCGTTCTGGAGGAGCGCAGAAGGGCAGGCATCCAGGGAATTTACCGACGCGCTGTTGGTTCCCGGTATTTGGCGGACGTTTCGGCCGGACGCGTTCAGCGGTACTTTGGTCACGCCCATGTCGTCACAGATCCGCCGGCAAAACTCAGGCAGCCTGTCCACGGCGGAACACGCCCGCTCGCCGAGAACTTGATGCAGGACATCGCCAAAGCAGATACACAAGTCACCATCGTTACCCCATATTTTGTCCCCGAGGATTGGGGGGCCAAGATGTTCAGTGACCTTGCTGCGCGTGGCGTGCGAGTCCGGATTATTACCAACTCTCTGGCCGCCAACAATCACGCCTACGTACACGGCGGCTACATGCGCCACCGAAAGCCACTCCTCGCATCCGGTGTCGAGATCTATGAGGTGCGTGCGGACGCGCCTGAACTGGTCGGCGATGTCGCTCCTGGCGCGGGCCCGCGAATGACCATGCACACCAAGCTCGTCATCATCGACGACAGGACGAGTTTCGTCGGCTCCCTCAACTTCGATCCCCGCTCGATAAAACTGAACACCGAAATGGGCCTCTTCATCGATGATTTGGAAATCGCACGCGCCTTCCTCGCTGCTATCGAAGAGGACCTGACAAGGTACACGTTCCGCGTATCAGTCGACGCTGACGGTGACCTGCTTTGGACCTGGCGCCATGATGATGTTGAGCAGAGGTATCGGAGCGAACCACAGGCAACAGTCGCGAAAAAGGCAGTGGCAGCAACAGCTGCGGCCCTGCCCATCGAGGGCCAGCTCTGACTGATTCCCGGCGATCTGGGGACGGTCTTTCGAGGCCTTGGCGTCGGAATGGCGCTATGGAACGGAAACAGCAATCTCTCCTCCAGTAGTCTCTACGTCCCGCTATCAGAGGTTGTTCTCACGATCAGCTATTCAGGTTCGACGGGGAGGCGCCTGTCCAGGATTTGAAGGCTCTGCGGAAGCTGTTGGGTTCGCTGTACCCCAATTTCTGGGCGACTTCGTCAATGGACATGTCGGGTTCCAAGAGCATTCGGCGGGCGTGTTCCTCCAATACGCTTGCCCGTATCTCTCGGAAGCTGGTCCCATTTTCCTTCAAGCGTCGTTGCAGTTTTCGCACACTCCAGCCGAACCGCCCGGCGACGGCCTCAGCAGAAGTATCCTGCAAGGATACTTGTCGGGCCAAGGCCCGACGCACCTGGGCAAGAAAAATCTGCGATGACGACCTCTTCGTGACCATCGTTCTGCCTCCCCATGAGACATTCCCAACAGCGTTCACATTGGCGGTCGACATCTCGATCGACGACGTGTTCTCCCGTCAACCGGGGCCGACCGCAGCGGCGGCGACTTCAACGCGTGCTACGATAATGCCAATTCTCCTGAGCATTCGCCCCGAGGCAGGGCTGCCCCGGGATTTGCAAGATCCAAGGCCGCACTCTCAGTTCCCAATGCCCAACGACGACGCCTCGATGGAGCAATCTGAGTCGGGCGCAAGGTTCGCCTCACGCGCTCTCTCGATGTCGGCGCGGGCAGCATCCATCGCCTCGAGAAACGCTTCGTTGGCATGGAGCCTGGCAACCGCGGCAGACCCCACTAGGCGCCCCGCCACCACGTCGCTGTACCAATGGGCGTTGCAGACATTGCGGCTCTCGCCGAAGGCGCGGCCGCGGGCCAGGATTTCCTCGGCGCGGTCGGGCGCAAGTTCGGTCAGGAGCAGCGCCCAGCCCCAACCGATCGCGGTGTGACCAGATGGGTAGGAGCCGTCCTCGCGCAAGGCGTCCTCGTCCTGCGGCGTGCAAACAGGTGTCTCGGTGACCATGAAGGGTCGCTCCCGCTGATACGCGTTCTTGGCTGAATAGGGCGCCAGACCAATATCAGTCAGGGTCCGTCGCAGCAGCAGGTAGAGCGCCGGGGTGCCCTCTTCGCTTACCTCAATACCCAATGCACAGGAGAACCGGTCCGCTGCGGCCGGAAATGCAAGGTCCGCATCGTCGATTGCGACATCCCATCGCGCACCTTCCTGCGTCTTCTGCAATTGCGCGGCCCAGGCACTGTCCATCGCCTGTCTGGCCGAATCCACTGCCGGGGCCGGCAGGACGAAGGCCTTGCTATCGAGTTGTTCCTCCTCGGTGAGGAAACCTTCGAGCATCCCGGGCATTATCTCGGCAATCTGTTGGCCTGCGACAGTGACCTGCTTCGTCTCCCCGGACTCCGACACGGCGGGGGGAGTGATCCCGATCGTGGTGGCAAGCAAGGCGGCCATTGTAAGTGAGATACGGTGTTTCATAGCATTTCCGTCCTATTCCGCTGTACGAAAGTCACGGTGTGTTACGCCTTGACCTGCCAGGCAGCCCCTTCACTGGGTTGCACGACTTTGCACGTTGTCCATGCTTTCCAGAATTTGTCCGGTCAGAGTTTTTTCGACCAGAAGCTTGTCTGCTGCCGCGACAATCACATCGGCGATCCTGTACCCGGCCAGAGTGATCTGGCTGTGGGCGTGATCCTGCATCGACTCCCAGTATTCCGCCGGCACCTCGGGGGCCTCTTCGAGTGGTGAAATCCCGAACAGAACGTAGTTGACCATCTTGCCGACGAGTTTCTCGGCGTCCATGTCAGAGTCTGGATCCTTGACGAATTCGAGGCCCTCACCATAAACAAAATCGATCGCGATCTGATGGGCTTCAAGGGCCCATGACCTGAAATCGGGTTGGCTGCCATCTGACGCAAGCTGCGGGAAGGATTCACGCGGGTACGCCTCTACGAAGTCCGCAGCATGACGGTCGATATCCTCCAATGCCGTCGAGCGCAGTGAGTTGCTGTCCCAAAGAATGTGCATTGTTGTTGCCGATTCTTGCATCGGATCCCAGACATAGGACAGTGCGCCGGCGCCGTTTCCGGTCGGATACTCAGCACTGAAGTAGTCGGTGACGTGCATCGGTTGATGGATGTCGCCGAGCACATGCAGGAACCACGATAGCGCGAGTGACCGTTCGTCGGCCCCGGCCTCCGGGTTCGCCATGACCGCCACTTGCAGTTCGAGCACTTCGAGGGCGTCCCCCACGGGATCGCCATCCCTGGAAGCGACAAAATCCTTCGTCTCCTGAGAAGCGTCGTCCGCAATGATCGGGAACCGGGCAGAATGCCAGGAAAGGCGATCATTGTTCGTACCCTTGGAATCGTCCGGCCAGCGGGCACCTTCGATGAACATGCGCCGGGCCCGTTCTTTGCTGGTTTTGGCACCTGATGCCGCGACCCAGAAAGGTGCCGGATCGGGGTGCCGCATCAGCATCAGCCCGATCCGCTCCATCAGGTCCGGGCGCATCCGCTCGATCTCTTCGAAAGCGATTGCCGCCGTGATCATGTGCGATGGGTGATCCCACGCCATTGCCGGGCCAACTCCAAACGCTGTCGCGCCTGCCACGATGGACATCATTGATTTCAGCATTTCTCTTCCCCTTGTGCGAGCTCTCTCCGACATCTCGAACGAGCGTCAGAACTTGAAGGTCGCACCCAGCAGTGGCCCGGTTTGAGTGACGTCGTAGACGATGCCATCATTGTTGTAGTCGACCACCTGGTGGCGCCATGCAAAGGAGACCCCGAAACGTTCGTTGAAGGCGTAGGTCGCACCTGCCATCAACGTCCACTCGATGTCCGCTCCCACGCCGAAACCACCGACCTCGGCGCTGCCGAACAGGTTCCACTTCTCTGACGCACGGTAGTTCCCGCCGACGCCAACCAGAGGATCCACCCAGTTCGCATCCTCGGAGCGGCTCCCCTTTCCAAGAACGGTATCGACCTTGTAGTCGTTCTCCAACCACCAGGTCCGGGCCCCGGCATAGAGGTCGATCCGGTGGGCCGGACCCGCCGCTACGGTCCGTCCTACTGCCAGGGCAAGCGTCGATGTCTTGCTCTCGATCTCCATCGAGTTCACGAGGGCGCCGCCCACATCTTCATTGCTCGTCGTCTTCACGATCGTGGAATCGAAGAACACGACCCAGGGATCACTGCGGGCGCTGGCAAACAACATGACGGCGTAGTCGAGATCCTCAGCGATTTGACCAAACGACAGATCGACCGGTTGCGATGGGTACCCGGGTACAGTTCCAAGATCACCTTGCAGGCCTGCCATCCATGCGTAGGGCGTCACCTCAAACTCCCAGGATTGCGCGGTTGCGCTCGGTGTCCCGAAGGTGAGCAGAGTCGTACCCAAGAGAACTGGACAGATAAGTTGGCGCAGCATGGAAACCTCCCGTTCGCGACTGCTTCGCCAAGATTTTAGCACCGTCTCAACAATCAGTTTGCGACACATCACTGGAAAACCTCAGTCCACCTCGGGTTCAGTGATCGAGATACG
Organism: Tropicimonas sp. TH_r6; assembly: GCF_033101155.1. NCBI lineage: Bacteria > Pseudomonadati > Pseudomonadota > Alphaproteobacteria > Rhodobacterales > Roseobacteraceae > Tropicimonas > Tropicimonas sp. TH_r6. The sequence continues at coordinate 153 of NZ_JAWMPX010000047.1, read as the reverse complement.
GTTAATGCGGACATCGCGAAGCCGCGCCGTGGAACAAGGCGCAGGCAACTAAAGCGGGAGATGCTGCTCATCAAGCGATCAGGTGGACCGGGAACGGTCTGCTAACACCGCATCTGAGACGTTAGGACAATATGCGGCGAACGTCGGCTGACC
>NZ_JAWMPX010000046.1:0-19680 GCF_033101155.1 Tropicimonas sp. TH_r6 | reverse complement strand
ACCTTCGACACCACGTCCGAAGAACCCATCGAGACCTTCGTCGCCACGACCGAAGAACCCGTCGAGACCTTCGACACCACGTCCGAAGAACCCATCGAGGACTTCGAAAGCGCCTACGAGGAGGCCGTGCCGTCCGACACAATGGCCGAGCCCTTTACCGAAACCGCGAGTGACGAAAGTCTGCCCCGCGTTGAGGACCATCTCCAGGATCCGGAGATGCTTGAGGTGCACCCCGAACCCGTCGCTCCGGTACTCGTCCTTGCCGACGAGAATCGGCAGGACCTGGTGACCGACGAGTTGAACGCCGACACCATCGAGCCTGCCCAGGCAAGCGACGAAGATGCGCAAGAACACGAGCAATCGGATGCTCCGCGTGGCCGGGTGATCCGTGTGCGCAAGGCCTCCCTGATGTCATCGCTGAGAGCCGCGCTGAGCAAAGAGGACACCGCTGAACCTCAGGAAGCCGAGACCGAAGCCACCTCGCAGGACACTTTCGAAGAGCCTGAGCAGGCCGAAGAGGCCCAGGATTTCGAGGAAGTGGCGTCCAGCCTGATCGAGCCCGCCACCGCAGACGCGGAGACGATGGACACGATCGCAGCCATGACGGACAGCGTTGAACCAGTGGACGCGCAGACGACCAGTTCGCTGCCGCCGGATGAAGAGGCTGATCTTCTTCGGGAACTGGAAGCTGTCCAACGCGAAATGGCCGCTGACGCCGCCGAGGTTGCCGCCCTCGAAACCGAGAGCCACGACGCCGCCCTGCGCAGCCTTGTGGAGCCGGAGATGACGGCAACCACGAATGATGTCGAGGAGGAGCTTTCCTCGCTGGCCTTTGCGTCGCATGGCAGCTTCGTCGAGCCGGTCACCGAGATCGCTTTCGAAGATCCCGAGGTCACGGCGGTTGAGGAATCCACACCGGTCGAGGCTGAACAGGTCGCCGCGACATTGGAAACCGAGGCCGAAACGGAAACCGTCTCCGAAGCCCTTGAAACGGTTTCTGACATTCCGGATACCGACGCCCTCGAGCCCGCCGAAACGGTCGAGCCCGTCGTCTCAACGGATGTTCCGGAGATGGATTTCGTCGAGGACGTCGTCGCCAGGGTTGCCCGCGAATCCGAACAGGAAGCGCGCGCCGAAGCCGCGGCCGAACGTCGGGCGCTCGTGCTCGGCGAAGAGCAGGAAACCGTCACGAATGTGTCGCGTCTGATGGAAGAGGCCGACTCCAAGCTCGCCGGCCCCGAAATCCGCCGCCGTCGCTCCGCGATCGAGCACCTCAAGGCCGCCGTTGCCGCAACCCGTGCCGAAGGCCCGCGCCTGCCAAACGGACCGGAGGAAGCACGGCCCTACCAGGACGACCTGCGCAAGGTCGTCAGCACCCCGCCGGTATCGAGCTTCGCGGAGGAAAACACCCCCGAAACCGACGCCGATCAGGTCGTGCATGTTGCGGAAATCCCCAGCCCGGACGCCACCAGCTTCGAGACTTCGGAGGCATCGACGCCGGATGCTGCCCCGGAATCGACGGAGGGAGTCCCGGTTCGGCCGCGCCGTCCGATCCTCTCTGGAAGCCGCCCGCGCGAATCGCGGCCGGTCGCGGCGACGGAACGGCCCCGGGTTGCGCCATTGATGCTTGTCTCTGAACAGCGTGTCGATGAAACGAACGAGACCGCATCGGAAGCGCCCGTACAGCCGCGCCCGGTTCGGCCGCGTCGCGTCACCACGGGCCGCATGGTCTCCCCGAGTGAGACAAGCGTCCTGTCCGAAATGGTCACGGAAGCGGAAAAGGCTGTCGCCGCCGTGCCCGAGATCGTGGAGGAAGCGCCGCGCTCGATGGTATCCACGGACCAGGAAGCCGCCGGCATCTTTGCCGAGAGCACGACTTTCGATGAGTTTTCCGAGCGCATGGGCGTTCAGGGACTCGAAGACCTGCTGGAATGTGCGGCCGCCTACACCTCCTATGTCCAGGGGCAGCCCCATTTCTCCCATCCCGAGATCATGGATGTCGTTCGGCAGGCCGAGGGACAGGAAGAGCTTCGCCGCGAGGACAGCCTGCGCACGTTCGGACAATTGCTGCGTCAGGGCAAAATTCGCAAGCTGGACCGTGGTCAGTTCACGCTTTCTCAAACCTCTCGCTATATGCCGGAAGAGCGCAGGGCAACGCTGTAAGGCGCGCACTTCGCAACCGGTAGTAGCGAGTGTTGGGCGGGAATGCCGAAAGGCTTCCCGCCCTGTTTTTATTCAACTTTTCTACATTTCGCGTCACGCGTCCTGAAGGTTGTCGTCAGCGGACAGCTCTGGAGCAGACACACCAGTCTTCTCTCGGCCAACCTCGGCCCAAAACCCCCGACAGAAGCCCGGAACGGTCCTTGATCTTGAATGCTGATTGGCGCGAAGTCCGGATCGAAACTCGTCATTTTCGTTGGTTTGGCAGTGCTCCCCAAGGGGCCACGCCGAACCGGCGCACGCACGCCACCTGCGGGGGTGTCCGCAACCAGTGCATACCAGAAGGCTCTGTCCGAGGCGATTGAGTCGCCCCGGTTTCTCTACCGGCCGTCGCCTTCGGAGGGCTCTCCGCCCTCCGGTCGCGCGGCTTCGATTTCAGGATCGGCTTTGCCGATCCCCCGGAACACATAGCGGAATGGCAGCGCCCAGGCGATTCCGAGAACCACGTAGACAAGCAGCTCGACGACGAGCGGCAAGCGGTCGAGCCAGTTCATGATCGTGACGGCCACGACGACATAGGCCGGCATGCCGACCAGAAGAATCAGCAGCGACCAACGCCGCCGGGCCTTGTAACTCAGCGCCATGTCAGTCCGCGAAGGGGTCTGTGACAAGGATCGTGTCCTCTCTCTCGGGAGAGGTGGAGAGTAGCGCGACCGGACAGTCGATCAACTCCTCGATCCGGCGGACATATTTGACCGCTGCACCCGGCAGGTCGGCCCAGCTGCGCGCGCCGGCCGTGCTCTCGCTCCAGCCTTCCATCGTCTCGTAGATCGGCGTCACGCGGGCCTGCTGGTCAGCGGCGGTGGGCAGGTAATCCAGAGTCTCACCGTCCAGCTCGTAGCCGACACAAATCTTCAGCTCCTTCAAGCCATCCAGCACGTCCATCTTGGTCAGCGCGATGCCGTTGACACCCGACAATGCGCAGGTCTGACGCACGAGCACAGCGTCGAACCAGCCGCAGCGGCGCGAGCGGCCCGTCACAGTGCCTTTCTCGCGGCCGACAGTGGCCAGATGCTCCCCGACCTCGTCGAAGAGCTCACAGGCAAAGGGGCCTTCGCCGACACGGGTCGTGTAGGCCTTGACGATGCCGAGCACGAAATCGATCGAACCCGGTCCCATGCCGGTCCCGGAGGCGGCGGAGCCGGAAATCGTGGTCGAGGAGGTCACGAAGGGATAGGTGCCGAAATCCACGTCGAGCAACGAGCCTTGCGCGCCCTCGAAGAGGATGCGCTTGCCTGCCTTGCGGGCGATATTCATTTCGCGCCAGACCGGCTTGGCGAAGGGCAGCACCTTGGGCGCAACCTCGCGCAGATCGGCCAGCAGCTTCTCGACATCGACCGGCGGCAGGCCGAGTCCCTTGCGCAGCGCGTCGTGGTGTACGAGCAGGCGGCCGACACGAGTTTCCAGCGTGGCCTCATCTGCAAGGTCAGCGACCCGAATGACCCGGCGTCCGACCTTGTCTTCGTAGCACGGGCCGATGCCCCGACCGGTGGTGCCGATCTTGGCCACGGAATTCTGCGATTCACGGCCCCGGTCCAGCTCGCCATGCAGCGGCAGGATCAACGGCGTGTTTTCGGCGATCATCAGGTTGTCCGGCGTGATCTCGACGCCCTGCCCCGCCAGCTTGTCGATCTCCCCGATCAGCGCCCATGGATCGAGTACGACACCATTACCGATCACCGAGATCTTGCCCTTGCGCACGATCCCCGAGGGCAGCAGCGAAAGCTTGAACACCTCGCCATCGATCACCAGGGTGTGGCCGGCATTATGGCCGCCCTGGAAGCGCGCGATCACATCGGCCCGCTCGGAGAGCCAGTCAACGATCTTGCCTTTTCCTTCGTCGCCCCACTGGGCGCCGACAACGACAACATTGGCCATGCATTTCTCCTCGGCTGACCGGAAAACCCGGCGCTGTATAGCGGTACAGTGGGCGCGCGGAAACCACCTTTCTGACGCATGCCTGCGCAGAAGCCGCGCAGAGGCCCGGAAGGGGTTGCGACCCGCTGGGCTTCCCATTAGATACCGCGCATCCGAATTCGAGGCGCCCTGCATGGAAAATGTCATCCTGATCGTCCACCTGATTCTGGCTTTGGGCCTGATCGGCATCGTGCTGTTGCAGCGCTCCGAAGGGGGAGGCCTGGGGATGTCAGCGGGCGGTGCCATGACTGGCCGGGCCGCGGCAACGGCGCTTGGCAAGGTGACCTGGGTTCTGGCCATCGGCTTCATCATCACCTCGATCACGCTGACCATCCTGGCGGCGGCGAACACCGAAGGCGCCTCGGTCATCGATCGCATCACCGACGCACCGGTGCCCGTCGAGACGCCCGAAGCCAGCGAAACGGAGAGCGGCACCGAGTTCCCGCTGGCGCCCGCGCCGGTAGACAATGCGCCGGTCGTGCCGCAGGCGGCGGAGTAATCTGCGGCCTCCGGGCCACAAGGCTTTGCTCAAGTTCTGAAATCGGCAACATCATCTAGCGGTGCTGTTGCCCCATCACGGCGAATCCTCTACACTCTGAGTCCCGTGATGGTGCGTTTTTTTGGGGCACCAGCAAGCTGCTTCAACTGTCGATTCCGCAGGTCGGAATCCAACGAGATCACGGGGGTCGGCCACCCATGGCTAGGTTCATCTTCATCACCGGCGGCGTTGTGTCGTCGCTTGGCAAGGGCCTCGCGGGGGCAGCCCTCGGCGCGCTTCTGCAAGCGCGCGGCTTCTCGGTCCGACTGCGAAAACTCGACCCCTATCTCAATGTCGATCCGGGCACGATGAGCCCGTTCGAGCATGGGGAGGTCTTCGTCACCGATGACGGCGCCGAGACCGATCTCGATCTCGGCCATTACGAGCGCTTCACCGGCGTGGCCGCCCGCAAGACCGACTCGGTCTCCTCGGGCCGGATCTATTCCAACGTGCTGGAAAAAGAGCGTCGCGGCGATTACCTCGGCAAGACGATCCAGGTGATCCCGCACGTCACCAACGAGATCAAGGATTTCATTGCCATCGGCGAGGATGAGGTCGATTTCATGCTCTGCGAGATCGGCGGCACGGTCGGCGATATCGAGGGCCTGCCCTTCTTCGAGGCGATCCGCCAATTCGCGCAGGACAAGGGCCGCGATCAGTGCATCTTCATGCACCTGACGCTGCTGCCCTTCATCAAGGCCTCCGGCGAGCTGAAGACCAAGCCGACTCAGCACTCGGTCAAGGAACTGCGCTCCATCGGGCTGGCGCCGGACCTGCTGGTCTGCCGCTCCGAGATGCCGATCCCGCAGAAGGAGCGCGACAAGCTGGCGCTGTTCTGCAATGTGCGCCCGGATGCCGTGATCGCGGCGCAGGATCTCAAGTCGATCTATGACGCGCCGCTGGCCTATCACCGCGAGGGCCTGGACCAGGCTGTGCTCGACGCCTTCCGTATCTCGCCCGCGCCGCGCCCGAACCTCTCCCGCTGGGAAGATGTTTCCGACCGGGTGCATAACTCGGACGGTGAGGTCCGCGTGGCCATCGTCGGCAAATACACCCAGCTCGAGGACGCCTATAAATCCATCGCCGAGGCCCTGACCCATGGCGGCATGGCCAACCGGGTGAAGGTCAAGGCGGAGTGGATCGATGCCGAGATCTTCGAGAAGGAAGACGCTGCGCCGCATCTGGAGCGGTTCCACGCGATCATCGTGCCCGGCGGCTTCGGCGAGCGCGGCACCGAGGGCAAGATCAAGGCGGCCGAGTTCGCCCGGACCCGCAACGTCCCCTATCTCGGCATCTGCCTCGGCATGCAGATGGCGGTGATCGAGGCCGCCCGGCACCTGACGGACCTGACCGATGCCGGCTCCGAGGAGTTCGACCACGAGGCCGGCAAGCGCCGCTTCACCCCGGTCGTCTATCACCTCAAGGAGTGGGTACAGGGCAACGCCAAGGTCGAGCGCAAGGTCGATGACGACAAGGGCGGCACGATGCGTCTGGGCGCCTATAACGCGGTGCTCGAAGAGGGCAGCCGCGTGGCCGAGATCTACGGTCGCACGAAGATCGACGAGCGCCACCGGCACCGCTACGAGGTCGACATCCAGTATAAGGCGAAGTTGGAGGAGAAGGGTCTGAAATTCTCCGGCATGTCGCCGGACGGACGCCTTCCCGAGATTGTCGAGGTCAAGGATCACCCTTGGTTCATCGGCGTCCAGTTCCACCCGGAGCTGAAATCGAAGCCCTTCGAGCCACATCCGCTGTTCCGCGACTTTATTCGCGCGGCCAAGGAAAACAGTCGGCTGGTGTGATCCGGTCTCCAGAAACGAAAACGCCCCGGCCATGACCGGGGCGTTGTCGTTTGGGCGGGCTGCGTTCAGCCCATGAGCTTGAAGACCGACGGGTCCGGCCCGGTGCGCAGGCCGATATCAAGCGCGGTCATCGCGCCCATCTCCGCCGCGGTCAGTTCGAAATCGAAGATGTCGAGGTTTTGCGCCTGCCGCTCCGGGTTGACGGAGCGCGAGATGACCGCGTGGCCGAGCTGGACATGCCAGCGCAGCACCACCTGCGCCGGGCTCTTGCCAGTCCGGGCCGCGATGGCGGTGGTCGGCGCCTTCTCGAAGGAGCGCCCGTTGCCAAGCGGCGTCCAGGCCTGTGTCAGCACGTTTTGTGCCTCGTTTGCGGCCCGCAGCTCTGGCTGCTGCAGCTCGGGGTTCAACTCGATCTGGTTCAGCGCCGGGACGACACCGGTCTCGGCAATGACGCGCTCGAGGTGATCGGCGTTGAAATTCGACACGCCGATGGAGCGCATCAGCCCCTCCTCGCGCATCTCGACAAAGGCCTTCCAGGTCTCGACGAACAGGTCCTGGCTCGGCACTGGCCAGTGGATCAGCACGAGGTCGAGCTGGTCGACGCCGATCGTTTTCAGGCTGCGCTCGACCGAGATCCGCGCCTTGTCGCGCCCCTGCTCGTGGTTCCAGACCTTGGTGGTGATGAACACCTCCTCGCGCGGCACGCCAGACGCGCGCAGCCCCTCGCCGAGCCCGGCTTCGTTCATATAGAGATAGGCGCCATCGATCAGCCGGTAGCCGATGCGCAGGGCGCTCTCCACCGCCTCGGCGGCGACATCTTCCGGCACCTGCCAGATGCCGAAGCCGAGCTGCGGGATCCGGGTGCCGTCATTCAGTGTCAGGATGGGAACATTGGGCATTGCAGCCTCCTTCTTGCTCTTCCGCCGCGACACTAGGCCCGCCGAGGAAGCAACAACAAGAGACTCCGCGGTCGCATTTGCCCGAAAAGAAACGCGCCGGGAAGCGGAGGCTCCCCGGCGCGAAATCCTGCGTCGCGGCGATCAGGCGTTCGCCGCTTCCTTGGCCTCTTGCGAGATCCGCGTCGCTTCCTTGCCATGCACTTCCTGGTAGTGGTCGAACTCCGCCTCATACCAGGCCGTCCCCTGCGCCGCGCCGCCCAGGGCGCGGGCCAGCTCGGTCAGCGAGCTGTCCGGCAGCAGCGCGTGGAAGATATCCCACCCCTTGGCCTCCGGGTTCGGGTCGAAGCCCAGAACCTGCCCCTTGAGCGAGGAAACCAGCGTCACGATGGCACCCGAGAAAACCGAGGGGACGTGGATATCCACCCGGTCGATGGGTTGCAGCAGCACCGGCGAGGCCTCGGTCAGCGCCTCCTTCACACAGGCCTTGCCCGCCGTGCGGAAGGCAAAGTCGGAACTGTCGACCGAATGCGACTTGCCGTCGAGAAGCGTCACGGAGACGTCTATCACGGCGAAGCCCAGCGGCCCCTTCACCATCGCATCCTTGGCGCCGGCCTCGACCGAGGGGATGTAGTTGCGCGGCACAGCACCGCCCTTGACAAGCTCCTCGAAGCTGAAGCCCTCGCCGCGCGTCTGCGGCCCGATCTTCATCAACACATCAGCGAACTGGCCTGCGCCGCCGGACTGCTTGCGGTGGCGATGCTGATGCTCGACCGGCTTGGAGATCGACTCGCGATAGCGGGCCGCCACCTCGTCGGTCGCGGATGCCACCCCGAAATCTTCTTCCAGAAGCGCCTGGATCCGCCGCAAATGCATCGGACCCTGGCTCCGGACCATCGCATGGCCGCTGACCTCGTCCTGCTCGACACTGATGCCGGGATCGATCTCGGCCACCCGCGCCAGCGCCGTCGACAGCCGCGCATCGTCTTTCTCATGCACGGGCGTGACCAGCGCGGTGAAGCTCGGCGGATGGCCGCGCGACCAGTCGGCCATGGTCTCGCTCTCATCGGTCGAGTAGTAATAGCCTGCGTTCAGATGGTCCGACTTGACCGCGACACCGATCGCGCCCGGCTCCAGCCGCTCGAGCGGCGTTTTGGCGTCGATACCGCTGAGATTGCCGATATTCGCCCCGCCCAGCGTCGATCCGGCCGCAACCGAGCCGCCCAGTGCCCGCAGGATCACCGCCTTGCCCATATGCTTTCGATGGGTGGAGAAGATGCCCGCAGCGACCGCATCCGTGGCCAGACGCTCGATGGTCTTGTCGACGAGAGGCGCCTCGTGGCGCAGCGATTTCATCAGCCGCGTGATGCCGTTGCGCCCGCTGGCCGAGCCGAGGAAGGCCGGGATGTCGTCATTCTCGCGCAGCACGCTGGTCGCGACATCGTACACCTCGTCCCGCGGCGGCGCCTTGTCCTCGATCAGCTCTTCGAGCAGATGGTCGTCGAAATCGGACAGGTGCTCAAGCAGCTCGGCGCGGGCTTCCTGTTCGCGCTCCATCGCCGCCTCGGGAATTTCGATGAGGTTCGACGGCTTGCCCGGCTGGAACTCCCAGGCGCGCTCCGAAATCAGGTCCACCGTGCCGACGACCTCGTCGCCCTCGCGGATCGGCACCTGGCGCAGGATGATGGTGTGGTTGGCATAGGCCTGGAGGCCGGCCACGATGTCGCGCACACGGTTTTCGCTCGTGTCCATGCGGTTGATGAACAGGATACAGGGCGTTCCGCTTTCCTCTATCAGGCGCAGATAGGGAGCACACAGCACCGCCGCCTCCGGCTCGGGCGGCACACAGAGAATCGCGGCATCACTGGCGGCCAACGCCTCGCCTGCATAGCCGAGATACTCGGCGCCGCCGGCGATGTCGAAAGCCGCCCAGGGTTCCCCGAGATAGGAAAACTCGCACACACCGAAATACTCGGCGAGATCGGACCTGACGGGCTTCGAATCAAGGCTTGCCAATGCCTCGACCAATGTGGTCTTGCCCGCGCTAGACGGGCCGAGAACTGTAAAACAACGCATGTCAGGTTCCTCCAAACTTTGCCGGTTTGGCGGCTCCCGACCATTTTGCGCGGACCGGGCCGTTCGGCAGAACGACCCTCCCCGGATCCCGCGCGGTCTGGCGCCGCCCATTGATCCGCCGCGACGCCGGGGTCGATTCAGAAACGATTGAACGACACCTGCTGTGCGGCCCTCAAACATTCCGCCCGCCGAGACAGGAAGGTCAAGGGCTTCCGGGCCGTTTTGGCTGCGACATTCCCGTGTTTACGCTCGCGGTAGCGCCGCCACCGGCACGCCGGAAGCCGCCAAAGCCACGCCCGCCGCGACGGAAACACATTCGGCAACTTGAATTGGTGAACTGATTGGTTTAGATATGACGGGACACCCGTGAGACTCGGGTTTCCAGTGATACCTATCGCGACCCTTTTGAACCTCGTACAGATAAAGGAATCGGACCATGACCAAGAATATGGGCTCCCTCGACCGTACCGCGCGCGCCATTGTCGGCGTCGTCCTGCTCGTCCTTGCCTTCAGCGCCGGCTGGGGCACGCTCTGGACCGTGATCGCCGCCCTTGTCGGGCTGGTGATGCTGGGCACAGCTGCCATGGGCGTCTGCCCCCCCTACGCCATCTTCGGCATCAACACCTGCAGCAGGGATGATTCCTGATCCATGGAAATCGTGAACTTCACACCTTTCGCGTCCCTCTTCGGGGGCGTCCTGATCGGGCTGGCAGCGGTTCTGCTCATGGCTGCCATCGGACGGATCATGGGCGCGACCGGCATTCTCTCCGCCGCCGTCTTCGCCGAGGATGACCGCGCCTGGCGCTGGGCGCTGCTCGCGGGCATGATCTCCGGACCTGCGGTCTTCCTGATGGTGACCGGAAACTGGCCCGAGATCACCGTCCCGGTCACGCCTGTCGCGCTGATCATCGGCGGTTTCCTCGTCGGCATCGGCGTCTCCTATGGCTCCGGCTGCACCTCCGGCCACGGCGTCTGCGGGCTGGCCCGGCTCTCGCCGCGCTCCTTCGCGGCCGTGCTCACCTTCATGGCAACGACAGCGATCACCGTCTACGCCGTCCGCCACGTCTTCGGAGGCTGACCCATGCGCCTGATTTCCGTCTATCTCATCGGCCTGATCTTCGGTGTCGGGATCTCGATCTCCGGCATGGCCAACCCAGAGAAGGTGTTGAATTTTTTCGATTTCACCGGAACCTGGGACCCGTCGCTTGCCTTCGTCATGGGCGGCGGCGTGGTGGTTGCCTTCTTCGGCTATCGCGTCGTGCTCAAGCGCGAAGGGCCGAGCTTCGACCAGATTTTCCACGTCCCGCAGAACCGCACCATCGACCTCAAGCTGCTCGGCGGCTCCGCCGTTTTCGGCGTCGGTTGGGGACTCTCCGGCTTCTGCCCCGGCGGCGCGCTGCCCGCCCTCGGCACCGGTCGCTGGGAGGTGATCCTGTTCACCCTCGCGCTGATCGCCGGCATGGGCGTCGCACGCTACATCAACACCCATACCGCCAAGCGCTTCCAGACCCCGGGCGGCCCCGAGCTGCACCAGCCCGCCGCGCACGGCCCTCTGACCGAGGCCCCGCGCGGCCCGACCACCGAACAGAACATTGGCAACTGACCGACCTTCAAGGAGGAAACCATGGACTACCCCCTCGACATGTCCGTGAAGCCCGAAGTCACCGGCTTCTTCGACCCGCTGACCCACACGATTTCCTATATCGTGAAGGACCCGAGCTCCAATGCCTGCGCCATTATCGATTCCGTCATGGATATCGACTACGCCGCCGGCCGCATCACCTATGAACATGCCGACCAGCTGATCGCTTTCGTGCAGGACAACAACCTCAAGCTTGAATGGCTGATCGAGACCCATGTCCATGCCGACCACCTCTCGGCCGCGCCCTATATCCAGGACAAACTGGGCGGCAAGATCGGTGTTGGCGAGCATATCGTCACTGTGCAGAACGTCTTCGGCAAGATCTTCAACGAAGGCACCGAATTCCAGCGCGACGGCTCGCAATTCGACGCGCTCTTCCAGGAAGGCGACACCTACGAGATCGGCACCATGAAGGTCTTCGCCATGCACACGCCCGGCCACACGCCGGCCTGCATGGTCCATGTCGTGGGCGACGCGGCGTTCGTGGGCGACACGCTCTTCATGCCCGATGGCGGCTCCGCGCGCGCCGACTTCCCCGGCGGCGATGCCGGTGTGCTCTACGATTCGATCCAGAAGGTGCTGGCCCTGCCAGATGAGATGCGCCTCTTCATGTGCCATGATTACGGTCCCAATGGCCGCGATATCGCGTGGGAGACCACTGTCGGCGAAGAGAAGAAGCACAATATCCATGTCGGGACCGGCAAGACGAAAGAGGATTTCGTCAAGTTCCGTACCGAGCGCGATGCCACGCTGGCCATGCCGAATCTCATTATCCCCTCGCTTCAGGTGAACATGCGCGCCGGCGAGATCCCCACCGATGATGAAGGCAACCCGATGCTGAAGGTTCCCGTGAACGGGCTCTGAGCCATATAAGAGCGGAAATACCCAGCCACCGGGGCGCGTCAATGACGCCCCGGGGCGACCGATTTCGGAGGATTGACCCGACATGGAACTGCGCAAACTCACCGAGACACTGACGGTCTCGCCCCAGATCGCGCCCGAAGACGTGCAGAAGATCAAGGATGCGGGCTTCCGCTCGATCGTCTGCAACCGCCCCGATGGCGAGGGAAATGACCAGCCGACCTTCGAGGAAATCGAGATGGCGGCGAAAGAGATCGGGCTGGAATGCCTCTACCAGCCGGTGACCTCCGGCATGGTGCAGGACGAGCAGGCCGAGGAATTCGGCACCGCACTGACCCATCTTCCCGGGCCGGTCTTCGCCTATTGCCGCACCGGCACGCGCTGCACCACGCTCTGGTCGCTCAGCCATGCCAAGGACATGCCGGCCTCCGAGATTCTCGGCACGGCAAAAGCGGCAGGCTATGACATGGGCGGCGTGGTCCGCCGCATCGTCAATGGCGGCAAGACCCCGACCGACACCGGTGATGCAAAGTTCGACGTAGTGATTGTCGGCGGCGGCGCGGGCGGAATCGCGGTCGCCTCCTCGCTGAAATCGCGGATGCGCGATCTCGAGATCGCCCTGATCGACCCCGCGGACATCCACTACTACCAGCCCGGCTGGACCATGGTCGGCGCCGGCATCTTCGACCCGGCAACGACTGCCCGCACGATGGGGAGCCTGATCCCCAAGGGCGTGCACTGGATCAAATCCGCCGTCGCCGCCTTCGAGCCGAAGAACAACGCCGTCATCCTCGATGGCTGCCGGGTTGTGAAATATGACCGCCTGATCGTCTGCCCCGGGCTCAAGCTCGACTGGCACGCGGTGGACGGGCTCGTCGACACGCTGGGCAAGAACGGCGTGACCTCGAATTACCGCTACGACCTCGCGCCTTACACTTGGGAACTCGTTCAGGGGCTCAAGCAAGGCCGCGCCCTCTTCACCCAGCCGCCAATGCCGATCAAATGCGCCGGCGCGCCGCAGAAGGCGCTCTATCTCTCGGGCGACCATTGGTATCGCGAGGAGATCATCGGCAATATCGACATCCAGTTCATGAATGCCGGCGGCGTGCTCTTCGGCGTGAAGGATTACGTCCCGGCGTTGATGGAATATGTGAAGAAATACGATGCCACGCTGAACTATTTCCACAATCTCGTGTCCATTGACGGCCCGGCGAAAACGGCGACCTTCGAAGTGAAGAAGCCCGATGCCGAGCCCGAGACGATCACCACCGAGTTCGACATGATCCATGTCTGCCCGCCCCAGACCGCGCCGGATTTCATCCGCGTCTCGCCGCTGGCCGATGCGGCCGGCTGGGTCGATGTCGACCAGATCACCCTGCGCCACACCGAGTACGAGAATGTCTGGTCGCTGGGCGACGTGATGAACGCGCCCAATGCCAAGACCGCCGCCGCCGCGCGGATGCAGGCGCCGGTTGTCGCGGCCAATGTCACCGCCGACATCCTCGGCGGCAACCCGCAGGGCGCCTATAACGGCTACGGTTCCTGCCCGCTCACCGTCGAGCGCGGCAAGATCGTCCTGGCCGAATTCGGCTATGGCGGCACCTTGATGCCGATCCTGCCAAAATGGCTCATCAACGGCACCAAGCCGACCCGCGCCGCCTGGATTCTCAAGGAATTGCTGCTGCCCCCGGTCTATTGGGGCGCCATGCTCAAGGGCCGCGAATGGATGGCCAAGCCCGAGAAGATCACCGGCGACGACTCGTCGGCCTGACGCCCGCCCCGGCGCGCGCCCGAGCGCGCCGGTCTCTCCCCGTTTCAAGGTTCCTCCCAGATGCCTCCCTTCCTCCGCCGCTACCTGCCCATTCTCGATTGGGGCAGCCAATACACGCGCCAGACCTTCGAAAGCGATGCGCTCGCCGCGGTGATCGTGACGATCATGCTGATCCCACAGTCGCTCGCCTATGCGCTGCTCGCCGGCCTGCCGGCGGAGATGGGCCTCTACGCCTCGATCCTGCCCCTGGTCGCCTATGCGATCTTCGGCACCTCCCGCGCGCTGGCCGTCGGCCCCGTGGCAGTGGTCTCGCTGATGACCGCCGCCGCCGTGGGCAATCTCGGCCTGACGGACCCGCGCGCCATCGCGCTGGCCGCCATCACGCTCGCCTTCATCTCCGGCCTCTTCCTGACCGTGATGGGCCTGCTGCGCCTCGGCTTCATCGCCAATTTCCTCTCGCACCCGGTGATCGCGGGCTTCATCACCGCCTCCGGCATCCTGATCGCGACCTCGCAGCTCAAGCATATCCTCGGCGTCGAGGCCTCCGGCCATAACCTGCTGGAAACGCTCGGCGCGATTCTCGGCAATCTCGGCCAGACCAATCTCTGGACGGTGATCATCGGCGTCTCCGCCACCGCCTTCCTGTTCTGGGTGCGCAAGGGCCTCAAGCCGCTACTGCTGAAATCCGGCCTCAAGCCGCGCCTTGCCGACATCCTGACCAAGGCCGGCCCGGTCGCCGCCGTCGTCACCACCACGATCCTCGCCTGGGCTCTTGGCCTCGCCGATCGCGGCGTCGCCATCGTGGGCGACGTGCCGCGCGGAATGCCGCCGCTCTCAGCCCCCTCGCTCGACCCAGCGCTCTGGAAGGCCCTGATCGGCCCGGCGATCCTGATCTCCATCATCGGTTTCGTCGAATCCGTCTCCGTCGCCCAGACGTTGGCCGCCAAGAAACGCCAACGCATCGACCCCAATCAGGAACTGATCGGGCTCGGCACGTCCAACGTCGCCGCCGCGATCTCCGGCGGCTACCCGGTCACCGGCGGCTTCGCCCGCTCGGTCGTCAATTTCGACGCCGGCGCCGAGACCCCCGCCGCTGGCGCCTTCACCGCCATCGGCATCCTGCTAGCCGCGCTCCTGCTGACCCCGCTGCTCTTCTTCCTCCCCAAGGCCACGCTCGCCGCAACCATCATCGTCGCCGTGCTCAGTCTCGTCGATTTCTCGGTGGTCAAGCACGCTTGGGCTTTCTCCAAGCCTGATTTCGTCGCCGTCTCCGCGACGATCCTGCTGACCCTCGGCATGGGCGTCGAGGTCGGCGTCTCCGCCGGGGTGGTGCTCTCGATTTTCCTGCATCTCTACAAGACCTCGCGCCCGCATGTCGCCGAGATCGGCCTTGTCCCCGGCACCCAGCATTTCCGCAATATCTGCCGCCACAAGGTCCTGACCGACCCGACAATGGTCACGCTGCGCGTCGATGAGAGCCTCTATTTCGCCAATGCACGCTTCCTTGAGGATTACGTCTATGACCGCGTCGTCGGTGACACCCAGCTCAAGCATGTGGTGCTGAACTTCCCGGCGGTGAACGAGGTCGACCTCTCGGCGCTGGAATCGCTGGAGAGCATCCTGCACCGGCTCAAGGATATGGGCATCAAGCTGCACCTCTCCGAGGTCAAAGGCCCGGTCATGGATCGGCTCAAACGCAGCCATTTCCTCGACGAGATGAATGGCCGGGTCTTCCTCTCCCAGTTCGACGCCTTCATGGCGCTCTCGCCCAACGCCCAGGCCGCGGATTCCGCGGCCTGAGATCCTTCGCCCAGCGCATTTCGGGGCTGCGGAACGTGTAATTCGCGTCCCGGATCCCCATCTGTAGTTGAAAGGCGGGAACTTCTTCTGCCCGGCAGAGGAAGGATTCCCGACCATGATCAAGATCACCCAGACCCGCGGCCACTGGACCGCCACCGTTTCCGGCATGGGCACGCTCCCGGTCCTGAACGCAAGCGACCTGCAACGCGACGCGCTGGCCCAGTGCTGGCGGACGCATGGCCCCCGCGACACCACGCTGGCCCAGAAGCAGTTCGACGCCGTCATCCGGCAACTCACCGCCGGCAACCCGGACCGCCGCGTTCGCGCCGTGCTGGCCGAGGATGGCGACGTGAAGAGCAGCCCCGTCCGGCGGCTCTTCGAGTTCACGCTGGCCAAGGTGCAGGTGGACCGGTTCCGCAACGGAACGGCGCGCTTTGACTACCAGCTCACCAACGGGCAGGAACTGACGGCCTGACGCAGCGGCGAACGCCTTTCCGGTTGGAAATTGCCTTCGTTTCGGCCTATGACGCGGGCCATGGTGCAGGACGATTTCATTATTGCCGAGATGCAATCGCTTTCGGTGGAAGGCAGCGGCAGGACCCGCTCCGCCATCGTGCCGCGGGCCGCCCAGGGCGAAGGTTTCAAGGAGGCCTATGACTGGACAACGCTCTGGTATGACGCCCTGGCCGATGGTCGCCACCTGCGCCTGATCTGCCCGAAA
The DNA here is from genome assembly GCF_033101155.1 of Tropicimonas sp. TH_r6. Lineage (NCBI taxonomy): Bacteria > Pseudomonadati > Pseudomonadota > Alphaproteobacteria > Rhodobacterales > Roseobacteraceae > Tropicimonas > Tropicimonas sp. TH_r6. Next base: position 3,436 of record NZ_JAWMPX010000046.1, on the reverse strand, counting down.
TTGCTGAACTTCAGAACCTTCTTCGTCGATGGCGCCCTCAAGATCGACGGACAGCCCGCCCGCATCCGTCGCACCAGCCGCCACCGCCGCCATGACATCGTCGAGCTCGACCTGCCCGACGGTGCCGAACGGGTCTCCACCCGCACCGGCCGCTGGCAGGGCGAGAGCGGCATCAGCCCGATGCAGACCGCGCATTTTGCCGGCCTCAATGCCTCGCTCCATATCTCGCGTAACAATCGGCTCGACTGGATCGAGGACTGGGCGCGCTTCCACATCGCCGAGCACGGGCTGGAGGCGATGCTGCTGATGGACAACGCCTCGGACGCCTACCCGCCCGAAGCGATCCTCGACACGATGGCGCGGGCCGGCCTCAAGCGCGGCGTGGTCCTCAAGGTGCCGCAAAGCTACGGGCCCGTGCGGTCGAAAACCGGCGGCGGCGGGGCAAAATTCCTGCAACCGGCGATGCTGAACCACGCCCGTCTCCGATTCCTGTCCCGCGCCCGCGCCGTGCTCAATGCCGATATCGACGAGATCGTCTGGAGCCGCGACGGCTCCGTCTTCGACGCCGCGGTGGAGAGCCCGCTCGGCCTCGTCGCCTTCGAAGGCAACTGGACCAGCCCGCCCATGCGAAGCCAGCCGCCCTTCCGCCACGCCGACCACCTGCACCCGGAGGTCGGCGTCGGCCCCTGCCCGACGAAATACTGCATCCGCCCCGATGGATGGCGCCGCCATTTGAGCTGGGACGTGCATCGCCCCAGCCTGCCGTTGCCGATGCGCCTCCTGAAGCGCTCCGATTTCGGCTACTGGCATTGCCGCGCCATCACCACCAACTGGAAAAACTACGATCGCCTCCAGCCGCGCCGCTCCACCGAGGCCGATCCCTTTGCCGCCGAAACCTTCGCCCGCCTGCTGCCGCAATGATCCCGCGCTTGCCCCTTCGGGCGACGCGTGCGAGCGTGCTGCGGTGATTTCCCATGGGAGGACATCCCCGATGCAAAGCCAGACCGAGACCACAACGGCCGTGACCCAGCGGCCCGACCACCTGCCGCAAGTCGCGGGGCTGACCCGCAATCCCGGCATGGAGCTGGACATGGACTGGGTCATGCGCGCCCAGGCCAACACCTCCGCCATCGAGCGCCGCACCGCCACGCTGCCCGGCCGCCGCTCGGTCAAGAAGGACTATCAGGCCGCCTGGCTGCTGAAAGCGATCTCGCTGATCGACCTGACGACGCTGGCCGGCGACGACACGCCCGGCCGCGTCCGCCGCCTCTGCGCCAAGGCCCGCCAGCCGGTGCGCGAAGACCTGCTGGATGCGCTCGGCATGGACCGCCTGACCACCGGCGCGGTCTGCGTCTATCACGACATGGTCGAGGTCGCCGTCGAGGCGCTGCAGGGCTCCGGCATCCCCGTCGCCGCCGTCTCCACCGGCTTTCCCGCTGGCCTCTCACCCTTCGCCCTGCGCGTCGCCGAGATCGGCGAGTCGGTCAAAGCCGGCGCCTCGGAGATCGACATCGTCATCTCCCGCCGCCATGTCCTCACGGGCAACTGGCAGGCGCTCTATGACGAGATGCGCGAGTTCCGCGCCTCTTGCGGCGAGGCGCATGTGAAGGCGATCCTGGCCACTGGCGAACTCGGGAGCCTGCGCAATGTCGCCCGCGCCTCGCTGATCTGCATGATGGCCGGCGCCGATTTCATCAAGACCTCGACCGGCAAGGAGAGCGTCAACGCCACCTTGCCCGTCTCTCTCGTGATGATCCGCGCCATCCGCGACTACGAGGCCCGCACAGGCATCAAGATCGGCTACAAGCCCGCCGGCGGCATCTCCAAGGCCAAGGACTCGCTGGTTTACCTCTCGCTCCTGAAGGAAGAGCTGGGCAACCGCTGGTTGCAGCCCGACCTGTTCCGTTTCGGCGCATCGTCGCTCCTCGGCGATATCGAGCGGCAGCTCGAACACCATGTCACCGGCGCCTATTCCGCCGCGTTCCGTCATCCGCTGGCCTGATCCGGGAGGCTCACATGAATATCAAGGACATCTTCGAGAGCATGGACTACGGCCCCGCCCCTGAAAGCGCCGCCGAGGCGCAAGCCTGGTTAGAGGCGCGCGGGCGCGCCTTCGGCCATTTCATCAACGGCACCTTTACCGAGGCGGGCGAGGGCTTCGAGACCCGTAACCCGGCCACCGGCACCGTGCTGGCCACCGTCAGCCAGGCAAGCCAATCCGATATCGACGCCGCCACTGCCGCCGCCCGCGCCGCCCAGCCCGGCTGGGCCGGGCTCGGCGGTCACAAGCGCGCCCGCTTCCTCTACGCCCTCGCCCGGTTGCTGCAAAAACACGCCCGCCTCTTCGCCGTGCTGGAAACGCTCGACAACGGCAAGCCGATCCGCGAGAGCCGCGATCTCGACATCCCGCTCGCCGCCCGGCATTTCTACTACCACGCCGGCATGGCGCAGCTCATGGAAGAAGAGCTCCCCGATCGCGCGCCCCTCGGCGTCTGCGGCCAGATCATCCCGTGGAACTTCCCGCTGCTGATGCTCGCCTGGAAGATCGCCCCCGCCATCGCCATGGGCAACACGGTCGTCCTCAAACCTGCCGAATACACGCCGCTCACCGCTCTGCTCTTCGGCCAGATTTGCCAGGAAGCCGGCCTTCCCGCCGGCGTCGTCAATATCGTGACCGGCGACGGCAAATCAGGCGAAATGCTTGTCGGCGCAACGGTCGACAAGATCGCCTTCACCGGCTCCACCGCCGTTGGCCGCGCCATCCGCGCGGCGACCGCCGGAACCGGCAAGTCGCTGACGCTCGAGCTGGGCGGCAAGTCGCCCTATATCGTCTTCGAAGATGCGGATCTCGACAGTGCCGTCGAAGGGCTGGTCGACGCGATCTGGTTCAACCAGGGCCAGGTCTGCTGTGCCGGCTCCCGCCTGCTGGTGCAGGAAGGCATCGCCGAGCGCTTCCACGCCAAGCTCAAGGCCCGGATGGGCGCGCTCCGCATCGGCGACCCGCTGGACAAATGCATCGATGTCGGCGCGCTGATCGACCCGGTGCAGCTCCAGTCCGTCAAGCGCTTCGTCGAGGAGGGTGCCGGCGCCGGCGAGGTCTACCAACCCGACGTCACCCTGCCCGAGGGCTGCTTCTACCCGCCGACCCTGATCACCGGCCTCGCCCCGGCCGACCGGCTGATGCAGGAGGAGATCTTTGGCCCGGTGCTGGTCTCGACCACCTTCCGCACCCCCGCCGAGGCGGTGCAGATCGCCAACAACACCCGCTACGGGCTCGCCGCCTCGGTCTGGACCGAGAATGTGAACCTCGCGCTCGACATCGCCCCCAAGCTCGCCTCCGGCGTGGTCTGGGTCAACGCCACCAACCTCTTCGACGCCGCCGCCGGCTTCGGCGGCGTGCGTGAGAGCGGCTTCGGGCGCGAAGGCGGCTGGGAAG
>NZ_JAWMPX010000045.1:0-21733 GCF_033101155.1 Tropicimonas sp. TH_r6 | reverse complement strand
TCCACCTAGCGCGGCGGGGGGGGGGGGGGGGGGGCGGGCGGCCCCCCCCCCCCCCCCGCGACACAATCATGGATAGCTGGAACAGCCTTCAGACAGCCTTCGCAGAGCAGGGCTATGTCGCCTCTGACGACCTCGCGATGGCATTGCACATCGCCGGGTCGCTCGGGCGTCCCATCCTGCTCGAAGGGGCCGCGGGTGTCGGCAAGACCGAGGTCGCCCGCACCCTCGCCGCCGCGCTGGGCACCGAGCTCATCCGCCTCCAGTGCTACGAGGGGCTGGACGCCTCGCACGCGATCTATGAGTGGAACTACCAGCGGCAATTGCTGGCGATCCGCGCCTCGGCCGAGGCGGGGCAGACCGGGCGTGATGTCGAAGCGCGCATCTTCTCGGAAGAGTTCCTTATGGAGCGCCCGCTGCTGCAGGCGATCCGCCGCAAAACCGCGCCCGTCCTGCTGATCGACGAGATCGACCGCGCCGACGAGGAATTCGAGGCATACCTGCTGGAGGTGCTGGCCGATTTCCAGATCACCGTGCCGGAGCTTGGCACCATCACCGCCATCAGCCGGCCGCATGTCATCCTCACCGCCAATGGCACGCGCGACCTCTCGGACGCGCTGCGCCGGCGCTGCATCTATTCCCATGTCGACTATCCCGACCTGAAAACGGAGCTGGAGATCCTTGCCCGCCGCTGCCCGGAGATTGAACCGCGCCTTGCCGCGCAGATCGTCGGTTTCGTGCAGGCGCTGCGCCGCGAGGATCTGGAGAAGACACCCGGCGTGGCGGAGATGCTCGATTTCGCCGCCGCACTCGCCGGGCTTGGTCTCAACGATCTCTCCGATGATCCGACCCTGTTGCAGGCCACGCTCGTCACGCTCCTCAAGACCAATGCCGATCGCGCCGCGATCCCGGTCGAAGTCACCGCGCGCCTCGCGGGCCGTGCCGCATGAGCCAGACCTCCCGCATAACGCGCTTCGCCGCGCGGGATTCCGGGGCGACGGCCCGGGTGGCGGGGTTCATGGCGCATCTGCGCGGCAATGGCTTCCATCTCGGCGTGGCCGAGACCGAGACGGCGCTGCGCGCACTTGCGGCGGTCTGCGCGGTCGATCCCGAACAAGCGCGGATGGCGTTGAAATCCGTCTGCACCGGCTGCGAACAGGATATTGCCGCCTTTGACGCGCTGTTCGACAGCTATTGGATGAATGCCGGGCGTGTCCGGCAAAGGGCCGAACCGACCGGTGCGGAGGGCGAGACCCGCCCGGGCCGCAATTCGCGGCAGCCCGCGACGGGGCGAAGTGCCGGCCCCGGAAAGCTGCATGCCCCGGAAGATGACAGCGAGGGCGAGGCCGCGTCGGAGGGCAGCGGCAAGCTCGTCGCCTCGCGCATCCACCAGCTGATGAAGAAAGATCTGCGCGAGCTCGTCTCGCCCGAGGATATCCGCGAGGCTGAAACCGTGGCCCGACGCCTCGGCGCGGCGCTGCGCGACCGGCGCTCCCGCCGTCGCAAAGCCGCCCGCAAGGGCGAAACAATCGACTTCCGCCGCACGATCCGCGCCAGCATCGCCACGGGCGGCGACCCGATGCGCCTCGCGCATCGTCGCCGGCCAGAGCGCCCTGTCCGGATCTGCGTGCTCTGTGACGTGTCCGGCTCGATGCTGCCCTATGCGCGGCCCTTCCTCGCCTTCGTCGCTGGCCTGATGCGCAGCGAGTCCGGCTCGGATGCCTATCTCTTCCACACCCGCCTGGTGCGGATCACCGAGGCGCTGCGCGAGGAGGATCCGCTGCGCGCGCTCAACCGCATCACGCTGCTGGCAGAGGGGTTCGGGGGCGGCTCGAAGATCGGGCAGACCCTCGAGCAGTTTGCCCGCAGCTATGCGCGCCGTTTCGTGGATGGCCGAACGGTCGTCTTCATCTTTTCCGACGGCTACGACAGCGACGCGCCCGAGCGTGTCGGCGAGGCACTGGCCCGCCTGCGCCGCCGGGGTTGCCGGATCGTCTGGCTCAACCCGCTCAAGGGGTGGAAGGACTACACACCCGTCGCGCGCGGCATGGCCTCCGCCTTGCCACATCTCGACCTCTTCGCCGCAGCCAACACGCTCGAAACCCTTGCCCGTCTCGAACCGGAGATCGTGAAGCTATGAGAAACGCAGAAACACCCCGTATGAGTTTTGACGAGGAACTGGGACGCCTGCGCGCCAGCGGGCGGGCCTTTGCCATTGCCACCGTGGTGCGTACGGTCGGTGCAACCTCTGCCAAGCCCGGCAGCAAGGCGGTGTTGGACCACGAGGGCGTAATCCTTGAGGGCTGGATCGGCGGCGGCTGTGCGCGCGGCGCGATCGGACGCGCGGCCAAGACGGCGCTCTCTTCCGGCGCGCCGCAATTCGTTTCGCTGCGTCCGCAGGATCTGCTCGATGCGGAAGGCGTCGCTCCGGGCGACGAGCTGGACGGGGTGCGCTTCGCCCGCAACGGTTGCCCCTCCAAGGGGTCGATGGATGTCTTTATCGAGCCGGTCCTGCCGCAGCCGGAGCTTGTGATCCTCGGCGAGAGCCCGGTTGCTTTCGCGCTGGCCAAGCTTGCCGGGCATTTCGACCTGCGGCGGACGGTCTGCGCGCCGGGGCTCTCGGACGAGGCCCTGCCCGGCGTGGAGCGCGTCTCCGACGGGTTTGCGCTGGAGGTGGACGGCGCGTCCCGGCGTCACATCGTGATTGCGACGCAGGGCAAGGGTGACGAGGCGGCGCTTCGGGCGGCTGTTTCGGCCGGCTCCGAGTACATCGCCTTCGTCGGCAGTCGCCGGAAATTCGCAACCCTCGCCGAACGCTTGAAAGCGGACGGGGTCGATGCCAGCCGGCTCGATGCCGTGAAGGCGCCAGCCGGGCTCGACATCAAGGCCATCTCCCCGGAGGAAATCGCGCTGTCGATCCTGGCCGAACTGGTCTCGGTCATCCGGGCGGAGCAGCGGCCGGACGGCCCGAGCGGGGCAGGGGACATGACATCACCGGAGGACAGAAAATGATCCGCATGATCCGGAAACTGCTGCGCCGCACGAAGCGCGTCACAGTCGAAACCACCCCGGAACATGCCGATGTTCTGGCCAATATCAAATTCCCCTGTTGCTGAAAGGACCCCCATGGAACTCCAAGACGAAATCCTGATCCCCGCGCCGCGCGAAACGGTCTACGCGGCGTTGAACGACACCGAGATCCTGCAGGCCTGCATTCCGGGCTGCGAGGAGCTGGTGCGCAACTCGGATACGGAGCTGGAAGCCAAGGTGGTGCTCAAGATCGGTCCGGTGAAGGCGCGGTTCGGCGGCAATGTCACGCTCGACCAGACCGACGCGCCGGAAGCCTTCAGCCTGACCGGCGAGGGTCAGGGTGGCGTCGCCGGCTTCGCCAGGGGCGGCGCGGACGTGACGCTCGAGGATCGTGGCGACGAGACCTTGCTCACCTACACCGCGACGGCAGAGGTTGGCGGGAAACTCGCCCAGCTTGGAAGCCGTCTGATCCTCAGCACCTCTCGGAAACTTGCCGGCAAATTCTTCACTGCGCTGGCCAACGAGTTGCAACCGGAGGATATCGCGCCAGCGGAGTGACGGGCTGCCCCGGACGCGCGTTCTTGATGAATTTCGCGCCGTCCGGGCCCCCGAGACCCGGTTTACATGCGACAAAGGCAAGCGCCTTCGGATTTTGACACTTGTGCAGATGCGCCGGACAGGGAATGAGAAGCCGTCCTCAGGTAAGTGTCGATGTCCGAAACACGCGCGCAGAATGCAATTGACGTTCAGGGAGCGGTCAAACGCTTTGGCAGCTTCACCGCACTCAAGAACATTTCCCTGCACATCCGCGACAACGAGTTTTTCACGCTTCTTGGGCCGTCGGGCTGCGGGAAGACGACCCTGCTGCGGATCATCGCCGGGTTCGAAGAGGTCACGGACGGGCGAATCCTGCTCTACGGGGACGAGATCGAAGCGCTGCCGCCCAATCGCAGGCCGGTCAACACGGTTTTCCAGAATTACGCCCTGTTCCCGCATATGAACGTGCTGGAGAATGTGAGCTTCGGGCTGGAAATGCTCGGGCAGGCGAAGGCGGCGGCCCGCGCCCGCGCGGGCGAGATGCTGGAGCTTGTGCGGTTGGAGCAATTCGCCGAGCGGCGCCCGGCGCAGCTTTCGGGCGGGCAGCAACAGAGGGTCGCGCTGGCGCGGGCGCTGGCGCCGCAGCCCAAGGTGCTCCTGCTGGACGAGCCGCTCTCGGCGCTGGACCTGAAGCTGCGCAAGGCCATGCGGCTTGAGCTCAAGCACCTGCAGCGGGAAACCGGGATCGCCTTCGTCTTCGTCACCCATGACCAGGAAGAAGCGCTGACCATGTCCGACCGCATCGCCGTGATGTCGGAAGGGGAGCTGCAACAGGTCGGGGAAGCCCGAGAGATCTACGAGCGTCCGCGCAATCGCTTCGTGGCCGACTTCATCGGCGAGACGAACCTGCTGGAGGTCTCCGTCACCGGGAGTGCCGACGGGTCGTCCCGCTGCCGGCTCGACGGTGGGCAGGAGCTGACATGCGACGCCGTGGAGGGCGTGGAGGCGGGGGCGCACGTCCATCTGTCGATCCGGCCGGAACGCCTGTTTACCTCGCAGGAGCCGCAGCGCGCGGATGTCCTGACCGGCACGGTCGTCGAAAACCTCTTCACCGGCACCGGCATCTCCACCATCGTCGCGCTGCCCGACGGGCCAACCCTGACCGTGCGCAGCTCCAATTCCGAGCGGGGAAGCAAGCGCATCATCGCGCCCGGACAGGAATGCTGCATCAATATGGAGGCGGGAGCCGGCCGGCTCCTGATCGACTGATGGCGGCGGGGGCTGCGGGTGGCGGCGTCACGAGCGACACCTACAAGGCGGCGCGCCCCTGGCTGCTGCTGCCGGCATGGTCCGTCCTCGCGCTACTCTCGCTTGCACCCGTGCTGATGATGCTGGTCTATTCCTTCCTGACGAAGGAGTTTCGCGGCGGCGTCATCTGGGAGTTCAGCCTCGCGGCCTATGACCAGTTCTTCTTCGACCGCGGGCTGTTTGGCGATGAGCCGCCGAAGATCCAGTGGACCTATCTCGCGATCTTCTGGCGATCGATCTGGCAGGCGGGCTCGGCGACGCTGATGAGCCTGCTGATCGGCTTTCCGACCGCCTATTTCATCGCCACCCGCCCGGCCCGTCAGCGCCCGGTCTGGGTCTTCCTGATCACCATCCCCTATTGGGTCAACCTGCTGATCCGCACGGTCTCGATGAAGTTCTTGCTGCGCGAGCAGGGGCCGCTGAACGATTTCCTGCTGTTCACGGGAGTCATCGACAGCCCGCTCCAGATCGTGAACACCAATCTCGCCGTGCAGTTGGGGCTGTTCTACTCCTACCTGCCCTTCATGGTGCTGCCGATCTATGCCGCCGTCGAGCGCTACGACTTCGCCCTCTCGGAAGCTGCCGCCGATCTCTACGCTTCGAAATGGACTACCCTGCGGCGCATCCTTCTGCCGGCAATCCGTCCCGGCGTGATTGCCGGCTGCATCCTCGTCTTCGTGCCCTCGCTCGGCTCTTTCCTCGCGCCTGACCTGCTTGGCGGAGCGCGGAATTTCATGATCGGGTCGCTGATCGAGGAACAGTTCAAGGGCAATGCCGGCAACTGGCCCTTCGGCGCGGCGACATCGATGATCCTTCTGTCCATGGTGCTGGTGATCCTGCTGCTCTTCGCGCGCCAGCAGGCCAGGTCCGAAAACCGGGGCCGGGGGTAGGCGATGGCGCAGGGCAAGCTCGATATCCGATCCTATCGCGGTTTCCGGGCCCTGACCTTCCTGTGTCTCGTGATCCTCTATGCGCCGCTTGTCGTGGTGACGGTCTACAGCTTCAACGATTCCAACTCGATCACCACTTGGGACGGGCTCTCGCTGCGCTGGTATGTCGATGTCTTCACCGGGCCGGAAAGCGCGAAATTCAAGACTGCCGCCGTCAACAGCTTTGTCATTGCGATCACCGCCGCCACGGTTTCGACGGTGATCGCGACGCTCGCCGCCACCGGCATGATCCGGGCCGGCCGGTTCCGCCTCAGGACGCTGTCTTTCGGGTTGATCTCGCTGCCGCTGATGGTGCCCGAGATCGTCACCGCCGTTGCCACGCTGATCTTCTTCAACGCCATCGCGCTCGAACGCGGGCTGCTCTCGATCGTGCTGGCGCATATCGTCTTCTGCATCCCCTTCGCCTACCTGCCGATCTCGGCGCGGATGCAGGGGATCGAGGCGGATTGCGAACAGGCCGCGCTGGATCTCTATGCCACGCGGCGGCAGGCCTTTACGCGCATCCTGCTGCCGCTGATGACGCCCGGCATTGTCTCGGGCTTCCTGCTCGCCTTCATCGTCAGCCTCGACGACTTCATCATCACAAATTTCGTCAAGGGCGCCGGGGTCGAAACCCTGCCCACGGCGATCTTCGGCGCGGTGAAGCGCGGCATCCAGCCCAATATCATGGCCATCTCGACATTGCTTCTGGGCGTGTCGGTGGTCCTGGTCACGCTTTCCTACTTCGTCAGCAAATCCGACAGCCCAAAATGATCCACCAGAGGAGACTTCAGATGAAACGGACAATGGCAAGACTGCTCACCACAGCCGCGCTCGCCGTAACGGCCACCGCCGGCATGGCCGAAGAGAAAGTGGTCGTCTTCCACTTCTTCGAATACATGCCGCAGGAGCTTATTGAAAAGTTCACTGCTGAAACCGGCATCGAAATCGTCATGGATACCTATGATTCCAACGAGGCGATGCTGGCGACGCTCAAGGCCGGCGCCATGGGCACCTATGACGTTGCGGTCCCGGCCGATTACATGGTCAAGATCATGGCTGCCGATGGCATGCTCGACGCAATCGGCGAGGGTGAACTGGCCAACAAGGGCAATATCGAACAGCAATGGCTCGACGTGGCCTTTGATCAGGGGCGGCAGTATTCCATCCCTTACCAGTGGGGCTCGACCAGCTTTGCCGTCAATCGCGATGTCTATCAGGGCGATATCGCCACCACGGCTATTCTCTTCGACAGCCCGGCCGAGCTGGCCGGAAAGGTCAACATGCTGGACAGCCAGGGCGAAGTGATGGCCATGGCCTCGATCCATATGGGCATCTCCCAATGCTCGACGGATCGCGACCAGCTCAAGGCGCTCAACGAGATGCTGCAAGCCGCCAAGCCGAACTGGGTCTCGTTCAACTCCGATACCGCGAAGGAAGTCCTGGTCTCCGGCGACGCTGCCGCCGGCATGATCTGGAACGGGTTCAACGCCAAGGCCCGCTCCGAAGGGGCGAACACGGAATATGCCTACCCCAAGCAGGGCTATATCGTCTGGATGGACAACATGGCGCTGCTCAAGGATGCGCCCAACCGCGCAAACGCGCTCAAGCTCATGGACTTCCTGCTCGAGCCGGAAAACGTCGCCATCCTGACCAACTGGACGCAGTATTCTGCCGGGGTTGAGGGCGTCACGCCGTTGCTCGACGAGGAGCTGCGCACCCTTCCGGAGGCCAACCCGCCGGCCGATGCCGGGCCGGGCGTCTTCATCGAAGCCTGCGACGAGGCAACCCAGGCTGTCTATGACCGGATCTGGACAGAGCTGAAGCAGTAACAAGCGCTTCGACCGACACGAAAACTGATCAAGCCCCGGATGTCGTCGACATCCGGGGCTCTTTGCGCATGGGTCTCAGGCCCGGTCGCACGGTGCCCGGGTCAGGAACAGGCGGGGAGGGCAACTGCCAGATCTGCGGTCTCGCCAAACGCCTGAGACGCGGTCCAGGCGGCTGTCTGGACGGAGGCCGTCGCGCCACGGAGCTCGCTGTCGGTGACGGTAATTTCGCGGGTGCCGCGCGTGTCGTCGACATCGATCGTGAAGGCCACTTCCTCTCCCGACGGAAGGGTGTCGAGGCGCAGCATCAGGGTCTTGTCTCCATCGGCCACGCGCGGCGCGGTCCCGACATATCCTGCCCCCGACACAATCTCGAAGGGTTGGAACACCTCGACCCCGGCACCGCTGCCGGTCACGTCGAAAATCACGCCGGAGGCCGAGGTCGACAGGTCGAGGGTGACGTCGACCGCCTGAAGGTCACACGAGCCTGTATTGGTGAGCACGAAGCGGTCCTTGGGCGCCCCTTCCAGGAAGGTCACGACCATGGCGCCGCTATTGGCGGTCTCGCCGGACGGTCCACTGGCAAATGCGGCGGTGGCGGCGATCAGGCCGGCGGTGGCGGCGAGGACGGTTCTGCGAAACATGGTATCTCCAATCAATTGCACCCGCGAGTTGCGGCATGTCAGGGATACGATGCTGGTCCGGCTCTGGATCATTCCGCACGTGAATTGTCTGCGCCGCCGCGGAAGCCCCCTCATGAGAGCGGACGGGCGCTAGTCGAGCTTGAGGCCGCCAAGCGTGGCGCGGATCGAGGAAGCTGTGTCATCGCTGTCCGAAGAGACCGCAAGGCCGACAAGCACGGTTTTCTGGCTGCCGAAGGCACGCTGGAAATCCGCTTCCAGGTCTACGCTTTCCTGGAAACTGCCCGTGCCAGCCGGGCGCCGGATGATGGTCTTGCCGCGCTTGCCGAGATAGGGCGAGGGCAGGACGTCGCCGCGGGAATGATCGCCGCCCCAGACATACATCAGCACGCGCGCGTCGCGCGACCGCAGCATCTGGCGGACATTGGCGTCGCGGCTGGCCTCGGCGCGATCCGCCGGAAGGAACATGAAATAGAGCGCGAGATTCCGGTCGTCCCCGCCCTTTTTCGTAAGCTGAGTGGCAGGTACGCTCTCGCGCACGGACCAGTCCCAGCTTGCCCGGCCCGTCGCGCCCTCAGAGGCCGGCAACCGGGTCCAGATCAGGGAGACCGAGCTGTCCGACACAACCTCCACAGCGCGAGAGGACTGGCGCCACTGGTTGGCGTCAAGGCGCGAAAACGCCTGTTCGCTCCAGTTCCCGAAGGGCACCGCGAGGGCGGCCGGGGCCGCAAGGGAAACCGTCAGGGCAAGGGCTGCAATCGCCTTCATCGTCATTCTCCGCGCGTTCCTGAGTTACGCGCAGGAGGATAGCCGGATCGTCCGGGCGGGAAACCCCGCGCGGTCCGATCAGTGCCGCACCTCCCGAAGACGTGACGGATCGTAACCATTCTGTCGGAGAATTTCTTCCGCCTTGGCGCGTTCCTGCGCCGAAATGGATGGGCTGCGCGCGAGAATCCAGCCCGTCGTCCCACGGGGCGCTCCGACCACGGCCAGCTCATAGGCCTCGTCGAGATAGAGCACCCAGTAGTCGCCGCGGGCAAAGGGCAACCAGGGCACGAAGGTCACGGAGAGCTTGCCGGGACCAACCACTTTTGCCTGTCCGTCAGCCGACTTGACCTCGCCATCGGGCACGCCGATGCGGCAGGTGTTCAGAACCGAGATCTTTCCGTCGTCCCTGAGCCCATATTCAGCCGTCACCCCCTCGCAACCCTTCTCGAAGCGGTTCGGGAAACGGGCGATCTCGTACCACGTCCCGAGATAGCGCTCGAGGTCGAGCTCGGTGACGGCCTGCATCTCCACATCCCGGTCCCGATAGGTCTCGGCGAGTGCCGCACCACCGACAAGGATCATGAGGCCAGCGACAATCGCGCGGCGAATTCTGTTCATCTTCGGTCTCCGGTTTCCTCATCCCGGTCGTGCCGTCTGCACCATTCAGACCGGGTTCTGCGCCCCTACATAGTAGGTGAGTTCGCCATTTTCATCGAAAAGGGGACGAATCCGGAGACGATTCATGAAGGGCTCGCCGGATTTGCGATAGTTGAGGATGTCGATGGTGAAGGTTGTCCGGGCCTTCAGCGCGGCGCGGATCGCGTCAATTGCATGCGGGTCGGTCTCCGGTCCCTGGAGGAAACGGCAATTCCGTCCCAGCACCTCCTCCGGCTCATATCCGGTATGGGCTTCGAATTCCTCGCTGACATAGATCATCGGATTGTCGGGCAGCGCGGGATTGGTGATCACAACGCTCATCTCCCGCTCTTCTGTTTCCAGCATGGAAATCAGGCTCTCTTCGCTGGGGACGGGATCGGACATGGCATGCTCCTGTTGCGCGGCAAGACGGCTCGCCCGGCCATCCTAGCGCTTTGGCGCCATTCGACAATAGAGGGATCGCGCCCGCGCGAACCGAGGTCGTTCCGTGCCGTTGCCCGTCCTTCGGAGGCCGCCTTATCCGTCGCAGATCGGACGGCTTGGCAGTCTCAGACCGGTTCCCCCGCTGCCAGCCGGTCCAGGACGGCATCGCCCTGTGTCAGGATCGCGTCCCGACGGTCTTCCGCCATCCGGTCCCATGTCGCGTAGATCCGTCCCATTCTCGGGTTGGCCGAGAAGCGGTCGCGATGACGGGACAGGAAGTGCCAGTAGAGCAGGTTGAACGGGCAGGCGCCGTCTCCCAGCTTGGTTTTTACCGAATAGCGGCAGGACCCGCAGTAATCCGACATCCGGTCGATATAGTTCCCCGAGGAAATGTAGGGCTTGGAGGCGAAGAGTCCGCCATCGGCGAATTGGCTCATGCCGAGCGTGTTCGGCGCCTCGACCCATTCGAAAGCATCGGCATAGACGGCGAGATACCATTCATGCAGTTGCTTCGGGTCGATCCCGGCCAGCAGCCCGAAATTCCCGGTGACCATCAGCCGCTGGATATGATGGGCATAGGCATGCTCCCCGGTCTGGGCGACCGCTTGCGACAGGCAAGCCATGCCGGTCTCGCCGCCCCAGTAGAGCGCCGGCAGGTCCCGGTCATGGCCGAGCAGGTTGCGGTCGAGGTAGCCGGGGCCTTCGCGGAAATAGATCCCCCGGACGAATTCGCGCCAGCCGATGATTTGCCGGATGAAGCCCTCGACGGCGTTGAGCGGCGCGCGCCCGGCTTTCCATGCCGCTTCCACGCGGCGACAGGTCTCAAGCGGGTCGAGAAGGCCGATATTGAGATAGGCTGAAATGAGGGAGTGATAAAGAAAAGGGCGTCCTTTCAGCATGGCGTCCTGGTAGTCGCCGAAGCAGGGCAGTGCGGTGTCGATGAAATATGTCAGGACCGCCTCGGCCTGCTCGGCATCGGTTGCCATTTCGAAGGGGTGAAGCGCGCCGAAATTCTCGCCAAATCTGGCTTCCACGAGATTGAGAACCTCCTCGACGGCTTTGTCCGGGGCGAAGCGGAGCGGGTCGGGCAGGAACAGGTCATCCGCCGCCGGTTTGCGGTTGTCCTGATCGAAATTCCACTTGCCGCCCGCCGGTGCGTCGCCTTCCATCAGCAGCCCGGTCCGGCGCCGCATCTCGCGATAGAAGTACTCCATGCGCAGCTGCTTGCGCCCCTCGGCCCAGCGGTCGAAATCCGCATGGCTGGCGAGGAACCGGTCATCTTCCAAAATCTCCAGTTCGAGCGGGACCTGTTCCAGCGCCTCGATCAGCCGCCACTCGCCCGGGCGCGTGGCCAGAACGCGGGTTGCCCCCGTCTCCGAGGCGCGGCGCAGAAGCTCACCCGGGATCGAGCCCGCGTTTTCCGGATCGTCGAGGCGCGAATAGGCGACCTGCCAGCCCGCCGCGCGCAGGCGGTCCGCGTGTTTCCGCATCGCCGCAAGGATGAGAGCGATCTTTTTGGGATGATGCGGCACGTAGCGCGCTTCGGCGGCGACCTCGGCCATCACGACAAGATCTTGCGCCTTGTCGGCCCGGCGCAGGGCCGCGATATCGGGCGACAGCTGGTCACCCAGAACGAGGATCAGTTTCACCACGGCACCTCCTTGCCAGCCCAGTCGAAAAACTGCCCGCTCTGCTCAGGGCCAATGCCGTCGATCACGCCAAGCAGGTTTTTGGCCGCCTGCGCGGGCGAGATCTTACGGTGTCCGGGATAGCTCTCGGTGAAGGGCGTGGCGACCGTGCCGGGATGCAGGGCGATAACGGCTGCTTCCCGATGCCGGCGCCCGATCTCGATCGCCGCCGTGCGCACGATCTGGCCCGCGGCTGCCTTCGAGGCGCGATAGGAATACCAGCCGCCAAGCTCATTGTCGCCAATCGAACCGACACGCGCGGTGAGCACGGCCACGACCGAGCGGCCCTGACGCGGCAGCAGCCGGGACGCATGGCGCAGGAGCAACGCCGGCCCGATCGTGTTCACCGCCAGCACTTCGGCCATGCGGCTTGCATCGATCTGGGTCAGGGATTTCTCAGGCTCGCCTCCCGGAGGCGCAAGGATACCCGTTGCGACGAGGATCAGGTCAAACGGGCCGGTTTGTCCGCCCAGCACGCGGTCAACGGAGGCCATGTCGGTCACGTCCAGACCGTCCCGGTGTCGCGACAGGGCGGTCACATCCGCGCCGCGTTCCGATAGGGCGGCGGCCAACGCAGCCCCGATCCCTCCCGATGCCCCTATCACAAGCGCTCTCTGCATTCTGCGGTCCTCTGTGTTCTCTCAGCACATTTAGCGCGGTCGCGTTGAAAGGGAATGCATCCGAGGTCGCGTCGGAGCTGGTCGGGCGCGTGTGGCGCTCTATTTCCAAATGGGTCATCCGACGACCTTCCGTCACGCGGCACGATGAGTCGGACGGGCGTTTCGGCGCGGAGACGGTGTCGTGAGAGGCGAGAAGGGGAGCAAGGCGAGATGACATCAGAGCGCGCGCTGGCCCGGAGGGTGCCGTCGGGCCGGATCTCCCGGCTGCATCGCCTCGGCTCGCTGACCGGCGGTATCGCGGGCCGGCTGGCTCTGGACGGTGTCCGCAGCCTGTCCCGCGGCGAACGGCCAGAGCTTCAGCGGCTGTTGCTCACCCCGGCCAATGCCCGGCGGTTGGCCGAGGACCTCTCTCGCATGCGCGGCGCGGCGATGAAGATGGGGCAGTTGCTGTCCATGGAGGCCGGCGACGTGCTGCCGCCGGAGCTTGCGCAGATCCTCGCGCGGTTGCGCGCCGGAGCGGACCCGATGCCGCCGCAGCAACTCAAGACGGTTCTGCGCACGGCCTGGGGGAGCGACTGGCGCCGCGCATTCCGCAGCTTCGACGCGCGCCCCATCGCGGCGGCTTCGATCGGACAGGTGCACCGCGCCCGGTTGCGGGACGGGCGCGCGCTGGCGATCAAGGTCCAGTATCCCGGCATCGCCGACAGCATCGACAGCGATGTCGCCAATCTCGGCGGGCTGCTGCGGCTGTCGGGCTTGCTGCCACGCGACTTCGATCTCGCGCCCTATCTCGATGCGGCGCGTGCGCAGTTGCGCGAGGAGGCCGACTATGCGCAGGAGGCGCGAGCCATGGTCTCCTATGCGCAGATGCTTGAGGGGATGGCGGGTTTCATCCTGCCCGAATTCCTGCCGGACTGGTCGACGCCGACCGTGCTGAGCATGACCTACCTGCCGTCGCGCCCTATCGAGACATTGGAACAGGCGCCGCAGCCGGAACGGGATCGCGCCGTGCAACGCCTGCTGGCGTTGTTTCTCGAAGAACTCTTCACCCATCGCACGGTCCAGACCGATCCGAACTTTGCCAATTTCCGGTACTGTCCAGAGACTGACCGGATTGGCTTGCTGGATTTTGGAGCTGTCCGGCAGTTCGACCCGGACCTCGTCGAAACGATCCGTAACCTGCTTGCGGCGGGAATGGCCGGGGATCTGCAGGCGCTTGAGACGCGGGCCGAGACCCTCGGCCTGCTGTCTGCGCAGACGTCCGCCGTTTTTCGGCAGGCGTTTCTGGAGATGGCGGGGATGGTCTTTGCCGAGTTGCGACGCGAGTGTTTCGATTTCGGCAGCTCCGACCTGCTTGCGCGGCTTCGGGAGGCCGGTCGGCGGCTGGCGGAAATGGAACGCGCCCCGCCCGCTGTTCCGGTCGACCTGCTCTATCTCCAGCGAAAGGCGGGGGGGCTGTTCCTTCTGGGCACGCGCCTGAAGGCGAAGGTCGGCATCGCCGGATTGCTGGCGCCATATCTCGACCCGCCCGGGTGATCCACGCGCCCCCGCGACGCGTAAACAGATCAATGGACGGAGGTTTTGAGATGTTTCGCATTCTGTTTCTGACTTTGCTGATCGGCTTTGGCGGCCAGGTCGATGCCAGTCCCGTGACCGGTACGTTCGACTCGATCGATGGCGGCAAGATCTCTCTCGAAGATTGGCGCGGCCAGCCCGTGCTCGTGGTCAACACGGCCTCGCGCTGTGGTTTCTCCGGGCAGTATGATGGTCTCCAGGCGCTTTATGACCGTTATCGGGACCAAGGTCTCAAGGTGCTCGCGGTCCCGTCCAACGACTTCCGGCAGGAATTGGCCAGTGCCGAGGCGGTGAAGAATTTCTGCGAGTTGAATTACAATCTCGACCTGCCGATGACCGACATAACTTCGGTGCGCGGCGCGCAGGCGCATCCTTTCTACAAATCCGTTCAGGCCGAGACCCGGTTCGTCCCGCGTTGGAACTTCAACAAGGTCCTCGTCGGCCCGGACGGGCAGGTCGTCAAGACCTGGGGTGCGCGCACGAAACCCCAATCGGGCGCGATCACGCGCGAGATAGAGGCTTTGCTGAACTGATGTTGGGGCCGGTGTGATGGAGATCCGCGCGATGCTCTTTGGCTTTGTTCGTCGAGTCAGTCTCGTCGCTGCGCTCATCGCCCCGAATGTCGGGCTTGCGAGTGACTGGGCTATTTTGAACGAGCCCGGTGTCGTCGGCCTCATGCGCCACGCCCTGGCGCCGGGGACAGGTGATCCGTCCGGCTTCAGGCTTGACGATTGCAGCACGCAACGCAATCTCGATGCGCGCGGGCGCTCACAGGCGGGGGCAATCGGCGAGAAACTTCGGGCCGAGGCGATCCGGATCGATCATGTCCTGAGCAGCGCCTGGTGCCGCTGCCGCGAAACCGCGGAGCGGCTGGGCGTCGCCTCTGTGGAGATCGCACCCGAGCTGAACTCCTTCTACCAGGCGCGCGAGTCCGGCGCGGGGCAGACGGTCGCGACACGCGCGCTGATCGAGCGCCTTGAGGGACCGGCCCTGCTGGTGACGCATCAGGTCAACATCACGGCCTTGACCGGCGTCTATCCGAGTTCCGGCGAGATTGTTGTCCTGCGTCTGGCGGACGGGGCCGTGACGGTTCTGGACCGACTTGTCATTGACCCCTGACGGCCATCCGGTCGTCCTCGAGAGGTGCCAAGTTCAGGACGCCGCCCCCACTTCGTCGGCGCTGTGCATATGCGGATGAACATGCGCGTGGGAATGCGTGTGGATACGGGCGGGCAGGAGTGTTCCTTCCGACAGTAGCATGCCACGCGTCGCGATCCGGCTCACGAAGGCGTCGTCATGGGAGACGAGGATCATGGCGCCGTCGAATGCCAACAGCACCTGTTCGAGCCGGGCACCATTCTCCATGTCCACTCCGTTTGTCGGCTCGTCGAGAAGCAGGACATCCGGCTCCATGGCGAGCAGCCCGGCCATGCAGACGAGACGTTTTTCGCCACCGGAGAGCTTGTGGGTCAGGCGATCGGCAAGGTGGGACAAGCCCAGGCGGTCAAGGGTGGCGTGCGCGGTCCGGGCGGCCGCGGAGTCGGATTGCCCAAGGTTCAGCGGGCCGAAAGACACATCTTCGAGGACGGTTGGACAGAAGAGCTGGTCGTCGCTGTCCTGAAACAGGAAGCCGATGCGGCGGCGAGCGAGGCGGAAATCAGATTCGCGTTGGCAAACCTGGCCGAAGAGCGAGATCCGGCCGCCGGAGAGCGGTTCGAGCCCGACAAGGGCGCGCAGACATGTCGTCTTGCCGGCGCCGTTGGGGCCGACAATGGCAAGACGTTCCCCCGCCGCCAGGGACAGGCTTGTCCCGGCGAGCACTGTCCGGCCTTCGCGCCGGATCTCAACCGCACCGGCTTCGATCAGGTTCATCATGTCAGATCCCAGATCAACAGGCCGAGGGCGAGGACGGCTGCGAGGCCAGCGAGGGGCCAGTCGCGCGGTTGCACCGCCGGCATTGGCGTGGTTGGAAGGCGTCCATCGAAGCCCCGCATCCGCATCGCTTCCTCGACCCGATCCGCGCGCGCCGTGGCCCGCAGCAGCAACATGCCGATCAGGTTTCCGTAGCTGCGCCATGTGTGCCAGTTGGACCGGGGCCGGAAGGATCGCAGGCGCATGGCGTCCTGCAGGCGGGCGAATTCGCTGCGGATCAGGGCGAGATAGCGCAGCACTCCCAGCAAGATCCGCACCAGCGTTTCGGGCACCCTGAGATCGCGGAGGGCTTGTCCCAGCCGCACCGGCTCCTCATGGGCGAAGCTGATCGTCAGGAGGAGCATAGACGCGGTGACCTTCAGGGCGACAACAGCGGCGCGCTCGCCACCCTCCCAGCTTGCCGTGAGGCCCCAGAGGCGGAGCATCGGTGTCCCCGGAACCGTCAGGGGGAGCGTGATGAGCAGCAGAATGAGAAAGGCCTCCAGATGCAGCAACCGCCGCCAGGGCAGGGCGGTCCCACTGCTCAGGGCCAGTCCGAGGATAAGCCCGAGATAGGCCAGGCTCGGCCAGAGTTGCGACATCGGCGACAGGATGATCACGACCCCGGCGGCCACGACGAGGCGCAGGCGAAGGTCCTCCGGCAGGATCACGACCGCCTCCCGCGCGCCCAGAGTGCGATGCCCGCGATGCCGAAGATCAGGCACAGGCCGGACAGGATGTCGGTCAGGCGCATCCGCGCATCCATCTGTTCGATCCGTTCGAGCAGCGGCGCGATTTCCCGGGCGACGGCAGCCCGGATCATGTCCGGGCTGATATCCGAGGGCTCCGGCGTGCTGTCGTCAGGCGGCGTCGCGATGGCCGCGCGATGCGCCGTGACCGTTGCGCCCTCTGCCGCGCCGAACCGGTCCGGGCCGAGGTCGCGGGAGGCGACATGGCCTTCGCCGGAATTGATCGTGACCGTCAGTGGCGCATCGACCGGGCTCGGCGCGGCGAAGGAAAAGGCACCCTCGGCGTCGGTCGTCCCGTCCGCAACCGCATGGCCGGACAGGCTGGCAGTCCACGCGGCATGCTGCGGTCGCCCGCCTCCGACAAAGAAGCCGTATCCGACCACCTGTCCCGCCTCGACCGTGGCGAAGACGCGCAAGCTGTGGGCCGCGCTCGGGCCGGCCATGCAAAGGCAGGCGATGAGGAGGGCAGGGAGGTGTTTCATCCGGGCAGGTCTCCGTTTGCCAGTCGAGGGACCAACAGGTCCGGCGCGGCCTTTGTCAGGAAGACGAGCACGGCGGCGCAGATCAAGGCTTCCCCCAAGGCGAGAGGCAGGTAGGTGACCAGCATCACCTTCGCGGCCGGAATGTAGTCGGAAGAGGAAAGCCACAGGGAGACGGCCACGAGACACCCGGTGCCAAGGACCGCAATCGCCGCGCCAATCCCACCCAGAAGACCCGCCCCCCTGGGCGAGGTCGCGTCCCGGATACGCGCCCCGATGACAAGGGCTGCGACATATCCGGGAAGCGCGATGGTGATCGTGTTAACGCCAAGCGTCGTCAGGCCGCCGAAGCCGAACATGACCGCTTGCAGGATCAGCGCGACGAGAACCGCCGGGAAGATGCCCGGACCCAGCATCAGGCCCATGAGCGTGGACAGCAGCACATGCACGCTCGACGGCCCCACCGGGAGGGAGACCAGCGAGGCCGTGAACATCGCTGCCGACAGGATCGCGATTCGCGGGATTGCGCGGTCGTCAATGCTGCGCAGCCCTGCGGCCACGCCCACCGCCGCGAATGCGCCGCCTCCGATCAGGACCGGGAGCGACAGGAGACCATCCGGGATATGTGCCATCACTCGGCCGGTTTGGCGTTGACCCAGATAAGCGCGCCTTCCTCGACCGGCACCTCGGTGCCGTCGGGCGCCATCATCGGCGTATCGCCCTCTACAAGCGCCGCGAAGCCCCACCAGCCAGAGAATGGCATGGCATAAGAGAAGGTGCCGTTCGCGTCGGCCTTGAGTACCTGGGTAATATAGGCGTCGTTCGGGGCTTCGATTCCCTGATCATTGATGAACTCGATCTCGATCTCGGCAAAGGGCACCGGCGCGCCGCCCTTGGTCACAATGCCAGTGAAGAGATTTCCGGTCCACAGGCCGGTGGGTTGGCTGAGCGGCAAGATCTCGACCGGGAAGCCGACACTCTCATCCCAGCCCTCGCCCGAGGCGAAGCTGTCCACCACGACTTTGGCGTAGTGGATGATGTACTTGCCTTCGGCCGGCTCCCAGTACGGGGCCGGTTCGATGTAGAACACCGCGGCGCCCGGTTCGTTCAGATCATGGGTCAGTCCGTAAGCCATCGCATCTCCCTGCCGGGCTTCGCTCAAGGCCCCGGTGAGATCGGTCTTCTCGCCGCGCTTCAGGACCCCGACTGCGACGGGCGGTGCCATGTCCATGACGGGCCCGCCGTCGAACGGATGCGTGAAAACAAGGTCGAGCGTGACCTCTCCACCATCAGGCAGCACGTCCGCGGATGGGATGATCTGTTGAAAATGCGCAGCGGCGGGCGCGGCCAGCATGAAGGAGACGGCAAGGGCGGCGAAAGGATGTGCGGGAACTGACATGCTCGGAAGGTTCTCTTTCTGCGTGCTGAATTTGCAGTATGATTGTTGTAAAGAAAAATCATACAGCCTCTCCATGTGCAACCGCTTTCAAGTGTTTTCCTTGTATCCCAGTGCCTTGCTGGTATGCAGTGCTTGCATGGAATGGAGACGGCGATGAAGCGCATCACGATCACCCTGTCCGACGACATCGCGGAAGCCCTCGACCACTATCTCGACGAGAGTGGGGTGCAGAACCGATCCGAGGCGATCCGTGACCTTGTGCGGCGCGCGATCCTGGACCGGCAAGGGGGCCCGGAAGACGCGGATTGTCTGGGCGTCGCGTCCTACACGGTGGACCAGACCATGCGTAACCTCGGGGCGCGGCTTGCGCAGCGCCGGCTCGATTCGCATGACCGCCATGTCGCTTCGCTGTCGGTTCCTCTCGACCATTCGACGGCTCTGGAGATAGAGGTGACGCGCGGCAAGCTTGGTGATGTGAGTTCCGCGGCCGAAGCGCTGTTTCTCGAACGTGGTGTTGCGCACGGGGCGCTCTCGCTTGTCCCGGTCTCTGCAAGCGACGCGCAGCATGTCCACGACCACGACGACGGGGCACACCCTCATCGCCATATCCACGTCAAGTCAAGCTTCGGAAAGCCAAGTTCCGAGGGCTGAGTAGCCGATACACTTAGAAACGAAAAAGAGCGTCGGAACGATGGGACTCTGTATCCTATCTTCCCGGGGCCCGTGACCGGTTGCGGAGTTGACGCGGAACCGACAGGCCACATGGCCTCCGATGGCCCGGGGAGTATCGCGTTGCACGGAGCCGTAGATATGCGGAATGCCGATTTCCCGGCATTGGATTTCAATCGCAAGCGAGATCCACGGCGAAACTCGAACGGAGCCCGAGGCAAGTTCACCGATTCTTAGGGCGGCTCGGATAACAGCGAGTTGCCCCGTATGAATGAGGATCGCTTTAATGCTTCGCAAACGCCTTTCCAGTCTGTCGACCAGGTTCTATGCAATTGTCGCCTTGTCGTTTGTCCTGACTGCCATCCTCTCGCAAATCCTGCTTTCATTGGCCGTGGACAGTGCCTACGAGATGCGCGACCTGCATCTCGCGGATGTTTCGGAATCGGCCGTCAGTGTCCTTGAGGATCTTCAGGCGCAGGTTGAAAGCGGAACCCTCACGCTCGAAGAGGCAAAGGCCGAAGGGCACCGGGTTTTGTCCGCGATGCGATATGGAGAATCCGGCTATTTCTACGCGTATGACGGTGATCATGTTGCAAGAGTTCTACCAACAAAACCCGAATGGATCGGGCAGGACAAATCCGACCTCAAGGACGTCAATGGCGTTCGGCTTGTTGAGGAATTGGTTCGGATCGCGAAGACCGAAGGCAAGGGATCTCTGACCTATCATTTCACCAAGCCGGGATCCGATATCCCTGAAGCGAAAATCGGATACGCCGTCTGGTTCGCACCTTGGGAGTGGATGGTCGGAACGGGTTCTTATGTCGAAGATATCGAGGAAGACCTTGCCCTGCTTCAACGCACCTCGCTGATTGCCATGGGAGCCAGTCTCGTTGCCTTGCTGGCAGTCTCCGCGATCTTGATCCGAAGCATTATCAACCCACTGAAATCACTCGTCGAACGGATGAAGACGATGCGCGAGGATGATCTTGAGGCGGAGGTTCCCTTCACAGGCTCTCGGAGTGAGTTGGGATCGATGGCCCGATCAATCAACGTCTTCCGGGAGCAACTCGTTGAACGGAAAGCCCTGGAAGCGGAGCAAGCCGAAAAAGACGCTGAGATCGCCCACCAGAAAGAAGAAGCTCTCCAGCAGCAACTGGAGATGGAACAACGCGAAGCAAAGCAAGCGGAACGGCGCCGCGAAGAGGAAGAAAAGCAGCGAGTCGAACGAGAAGAACAACGGGCGACGGTGGAAGCCGAACGCGAGGCGCGTCGTGCCGAACAGGCAAAGGTCGTGGCGGCCCTGTCCCAGTCTCTGGGTGCAATGTCGCAAGGCGACTTGAGTGCCCGCATCGTTGAGGCATTCCCCGAAGACTATGAGGAACTGAGACGCAACTTCAACGAAGCCATCGAGCGGATCTCTTCGCTTGTGCGGGCTATCGTGGAGGGATCCCGAACAATCAACGGTGAGAGTGACACGCTCAACAATGCCGCCACGGAAATGAGTCGGCGCACGGAGTCCCAGGCAGCATCTCTGGAAGAGACGGCAGCCGCAATCACGCAGCTTTCGGCCTCGGTCGACAATTCGAGCAAGGGCGCTCACGAGGCATCAAGCACCGTCGGCAAAGCGCAAGAGAAAACCGAGGCGGGACGCATGGTGGTCGAGAAGACGATCGTCTCGATGACGGAAATTGCAGAGAGTTCGGGCAAGATCTCCAAGATCACGAACGTTATCGACGAAATCGCCTTCCAGACAAATCTCCTGGCCCTCAACGCTGGCGTAGAGGCTGCCCGAGCAGGTGAAGCCGGGCGAGGATTCTCGGTTGTCGCCTCCGAAGTCAGGGCCCTGGCTCAACGATCGTCTGAAGCCGCAAAAGAAATTGCTCAGCTCATCTCCACATCCGGCGATCAAGTTGAGAGCGGTGTAGCTTTGGTAAAGGACTCCGGCGAAGCTCTTCAGGAGATCGAAACCCTGGTTGTCTCGCTAAACGGCCTTGTTGAAGCCGTGGCCGATTCCTCGGTTCAGCAATCGACGGCACTTTCCGAGATTTCTGTCGCTGTGAACCGACTTGACCAGGTGACCCAGCAAAATGCTGCGATGTTCGAAGAAACGACTGCCGCCGTCGGGTCGCTCAAGGCCCAGGCCAGTGAATTGGATCGTAACAGTTCGAGCTTCCGACTTGACGAAGAACGAATCGTCGCCATGCCATCTCGTTCGAGAGAACCTGAAACGACCTCAAAGCGGAACAGGACATCTGTCGATGTCGCCGTGAACGCGACGCCGTTTGCGGCCGCTGTGAACGAGCAGGAAGAAGATGAAGGTTGGGCTGACTTCTGACCTCATGTCCAACTGAAACCCGGACATCTTGGGGCGCCATTGCAAGCGTTGCAACTGGCGCCCAAGATAACATCTGACGCTGGTTGGGTGGCCATAACGAATTTGAACCCGCAAGATGTCTTTCCATTGCCGTGAATGGATTGCACCATCAAACCGTCGGATCAAACATCTTAGCAACTGTATCTTTCG